>NZ_JBNBZS010000022.1:0-100100 GCF_049629625.1 Roseomonas chloroacetimidivorans
CCAGTCGCATCGCCGGGTAGCCAAGTGCGGAACGGATAACCGCTGAAGGCATCTAAGCGGGAAACCAGCCTCAAAACCAGGTCTCCCCAAGGGCCGTGCAAGACCAGCACGTCGATAGGCCGCAAGTGGAAGCTCGGTAACGAGCGCAGCTGAGCGGTCCTAATCGCCCGATCGATTTACATCACACCACCTCACAGGCGTCCCCAAAGGGACACCGCACACAGCATCAAACCGCGTGACAGATCCTCTCAGCAACAACTGACCAATTCCGGACCATACAGGATCCGGCCCGGTGACCTGGTGCTTACAGCGAGGCTGCCACACCCGATCCCATCCCGAACTCGGCCGTGAAACTCCTCAGCGCCTATGGTACTGCGTCTTAAGACGCGGGAGAGTCGGTCGGCGCCAGGTCACCAGACCGGATCCTGTCAACAAACACCAACCGCAAAACATAAAAGCCCATCAGCCCCACAAAAGGCCGATGGGCTTTCTGCGTCAGAGGACATGGTGCGCCTGTTCCGCCGTCGGTTCATCGCTGCCGGATTGCGGACAAGCACTACCACCGGGGCGTCCCGGCACAGGCACCTCAGTTCCCGGCGGCACCTTCTACGAAGACCGCCGGGCGAGGGTTACCGGGCTAGCTGGTGCCGACCGGCGGAAGGTTAAGGGCGGAGTCCACCAGCGCAGTGGCGCGTCCGAAGTCGTAGTTGCGGAAGACGTTCATCTTCACGAGGAAGGACGCGCCGCCGTAGAACTTCTCATATTGCTGGTGGCGGTTGCCGAACTCGGAGCCAATAAAGTCCCAGGCGAGCTTCATCAGTGCCACCTTGTCCCGCGCCGAGTGACTGGGCGTCGATAGGTAGCGCTCCAGATCAGCCGCAACCTCGGGGTTGGCGAAGTCCCTTTCCGAGGAGGGAAGCGTGATCATCCCGGCGCCGGTGATCTCGCGCACGATATCGATCATGCGTGGGTTAATCTCGGACTGCAGCGCCATCACGGAGTAGAGGGTGGTACGCGAGGGCCAGAGCACGCCGTCCTCTTCCACTTCTGCCATCACTTCCTGCGCCTGAACCATGCTGTCCACGATGGTCGCCATTGAGGCCAGCTCCCCCATTTGCACCATCACGGGCGGGTTCTTGTCGTGCCCGGTCATCTCGTTCATGCGCTTGGCCATGCCAAGCAGAAAGCGCAGCTTGGTCGCGTAGCGTGCCTGGGCCTGCAGGTTGCCGTAGAGATGCGACGGCGTCTTCCACCACTGGTCGAAGCAGATCTGCCGGTTGCGGTAAATGAAGACGTGCTCCCAAGGTACGAAGACATTGTCGAGCACGACCAGGCTATCCGTCTCGTCGAAGCGGCTGGTCAGCGGATAGTCGAATGAGTTGCTGGCCTGGGCAGCGAAGCCGCGCCGGGAGAGAAGCTTCAGCCCCGGCGCGTTCATCGGAATAGCAACGCCGATAGCCTGGGCCTCATCACCGGGCTGCAGGGGATGAATGCAGCTCAGATAGAGCCAGTCGGACAGCACGCCGCCCGTGGCGAGCTGCTGGGCGCCGGCGATGACGATGCCGCCGTCCTTCTCCTTCACCACGCCGGCATAGAGGGTCGGGTCTGACTGCTGATGGGCCGGCTTGCTGCGGTCGATCTGGGGCGGAACGATCGCGTAGCTCGCATAAAGATGGTTATCGCGAAGCTTCTCATAGAAGCGCACGACATTGTCCGCGAATTCCTGCCCGCCCGCCGCGAAGACGGAGGGCTTCGCCGCATAGCCGCAGAAGAAACCGGCCACATGGTCAGGCGTGCGGCCCATCAGGCCGAAGGTTTGCTCTGCCCAACCCTCAGCGGCCAGGCGCTTGGCGCGCAGATCCTTGTGGGTTTGCGGGATCTGGTAGGCGCGCAGCGCGGCACCGCCACCAGGCAGGGCGAAGGTCATCCGCGCCCGGTTCTCCGGTGCTGCGGCGTAGTCATAGAGCCGCGCCACGGAGCGCGCGCCCTCACGGAAGGCCGGATGGGCCGTCACATCGCGCACCAGCTCGCCATCGATGAAAACGCGCCGGCCGTCGCCAGCAATGGCGCGCAGATACTCCTCGCCGGTCCGCAGGGGGGCCACCCGGGACGCGGCCGGCGCGACTGTTTCGGCGGTGTCTGTCTGCATGAGAGGCTCCTGCACCGGTGTGTCGGCGCTACGTCAGTCGGTGGTAGGAATCAGGATTTCGCGGTAGCGCCCGCCCCAGAAGAGCAGCGGCGTGCTCCCTGATGCGGTCGTCACCTTGGCGATGCGGTGGATGAAGATGAGGTGATCGCCCCCATCCACGATGGCGTGCCGCGTGCCCTCGAAGCAGGCGAGCGCACCGCCGATCCGGGGGCAGCCGAACTCGCCGGGCTCCCAGCTTGTCTGCGCCCACTTGTCCCCATCGCGGCCTGCAAAGCGGTTAGAGATGCTGTGCTGGTCCGCCGCGAGGACATTGATCGCGCAGCGCTCCGACGCAACGAAAGCCGGAAGGCTCCGGAGATTGCGGCCCAGGCTGAACAGGCAAAGCGGCGGGTCCAGCGAGACGGAGTTGAAGGAGCTGATCGTGACGCCAACGGGCGCATCCTGCTCGCCCAGGGTAGTCATCACCGCAACACCGGTCGCGAACTGGCCGAGGGCCCTACGGAATATGGCGGGGTCCATGCCACCCTCTCCCTCTCGGCCGGGCTCCGCCCGGCAGAAAGCTACATATTGTAGTTATAGGGGCACGACAAGGCCCTTGTGAGAACCGGCGGGATGATCGTCGGAGCCGGATGGGCTAGAGAATTGGAATGACGAAGCGTTCCACCGACACGACCAAGGTCGCGCGGGCAGCCCCGCAAAGGAAACAGATAACGCCGGCACGCCAGCCAAGGACGGGGGGGTATGAGCCGCCCCCCACCGTGTCTTATGGCCATCTGCTGGTTGATGGCAGCGATATCGCCTTTCGTGGCGCGCTCTACCGGATGGTCCGCACACTCGGCACGCTCATCGATTGCCGGGAAGCCTTCGGACGCGCCATGGGGCTCACGGGCAGTCAGTTCGTCGTGATCATCGGCGTCGCTTACCAGCAGGGCACGGACGGCGTCTCAATCCGGCAGCTTGCGGATCACATTCACATAGCCTCGACCCATGTGACCACGGAAGTCGGCCGACTCATGCGCAAGGGCCTGCTCGTGAAACGGGCGAATCTCCAGGACAAGCGCAGCGTGCTTGTCTCCCTCTCGGCCAAGGGCGAGCAGGCGATTGATGCGGTGACTCCCTTCGTGCGGGAGATCAATGATCACCTGTTCCAGGGCTTTTCCCAGGCGGAGTTCGAGGCGCAGGACGCTTTCATGACGCGCTTCGCCGAGAATGGCGCCCGGGCCCTGGCGGCGATCGAGCGGGCCGAGGCCGGACGCGATGCAGCACCCGGTCGCCAGACCTCCCGCCGCAGGAAAGCGTGACCGCGGGCATATCCCTTAACCGGTCTCCGCCTCGGCCAGGGCCGCCCAGATGCGTGCCGGTGTGGCAGGCATGTCGAATCGCGTGACGCCGGCCTGCCCCAATGCATCCATCACCGCATTATAGGCGGCACAGAGGGAGCCGGTGGTTCCCGTTTCTCCGGCCCCTTTCGTGCCAAGGCGATTGGTCCTGGCGGGAAATTCGGCAAATTCCGTGACATAGGGCGGCAGGTCATCGGCCCGCGGCAGGCCGTAATCCATGAGGGATCCGGTCATCGGCTGTCCGCTCTCCGGATCATAGACAGCATTTTCCGTCAGTACCTGACCCAGGCCCTGTGCGATGCCGCCCTGTACCTGCCCATCGGCCAGGGTGCGATCCACCACGCGCCCAATATCGTCCACCGCAGCAAACCCAGTGAGCGCCACCTTTCCGGTCACAGGATCGATTTCAACCTCCGCCACGTGGCAGCCATTGGGGAAGGTCGGACCGACCTTGGCGCGCTCCAAAACACTGATGGGCCCGGCAGCGGCGACGATCTCCCGCAGCCCAAGGGAGACATCCGTCCCAGCCACTCCAATCCGGCCCCCCTGGCATGTCAGGTCCCCCGGATCGACCTCGAGCAGGCGGGCGGCGTGGCTCTTCAGCACCTCCACTAAACGCTGCGCCGCCCCCAGCGCAGCGGCGCCGCCCACGGTCATGGAACGGGAACCGACGCTGCCCATGCCCTCCGGCACGGCATCCGAATCGCCATCCGCCAGCCGGACCTGATCAAGGGGCAATTCCATCTCTGCGGCCACCAACCGCGGGAACACGGTGGCATGCCCCTGCCCGTTCGACTGCATGCCGCCCCGGATCTCGACCATCCCCTCCGGCGTGACATCCAGCCGGACGTCCTCGAAGGGCGGACCGCCCGCGACTTCCAGGTAACAGCCCACGCCGATCCCGCGCAGCCGGCCCTGGGCGCGGGAAGCCTTCCGCCTCGCGGCGAAGCCAGCGTGGTCGGCAAGCACGAGGGCACGGTCCATCACCGCCGGGAAGTCGCCACTGTCATAGGTCACGCCGTTTGGCGCCTCGTAGGGAATCTGGTCTGGCACGACCATGTTACGTCGGCGCAATTCGACCGAGTCGAGCCCGAGCCGCGCAGCGGCCCGCTCGACCAGCCGTTCCATGATCAGATTCGCCTCCGGCCGTCCCGCGCCCCGGTAGGGGGCCGTCGGCACGGTGTTGGTGTAGATGCAGCGTACCCGGACATCCACGACCGGCGTGCGATACACGCTGGCGATGCAGCGCAGGATATTCGCCGTCGCGGTCATTGTGGCGGAGGCCGACTGGTAGGCGCCGGTATTGACGACCGAGCGCACGCGCACCGCCAGGAAGCGGCCTTCCGCATCAAGGGCCAGCTCGCCCGCCAGGGTCGAATCACGCCCTTGCGTGTCGGAGAGAAAGGCCTCCGTTCGTGCCGAAACCCAGTGCACGGGCCGCTCCACCCGCGCAGTCGCGGCCAGCAGGGCCGCATACTCGGGATAGGCATGCGCCTTTGCCCCGAAGCCGCCGCCCACATCACCTGTGACGACCCGAAGGCGGGAGGCCTCCAGTCCCATCATGGCAGCCACTTGGTTGCGCATCCCCGCCGCGCCCTGGGAACCGACCTCCAGCTCATAGCGGCCCGTGGCCTGGTCGTAGCGCGCCGTCGCCGAGCGTGGCTCCATGGGACAGACCACCAGGCGCTGGCTGGTGAGCTCCTCCCGTACGACATGGGCGGCGGCGGCGAAGGCTGCCTCGGCCGCCACAGCATCGCCGGCTGCGTAGTCGATGACCGTGTTATCGGGCGCATGGGGCCAGAGCGGCGCGGCGGGTGTCTCGAGATGGCGCGTCTCGATGCTGGCGGGCAGCTCCTCCTGATCAATCAGGATCGCCTCCGCGGCGTCCTGCGCCCGGGCCCGGGTCTCAGCGACCACCAGCGCGACCGGCTCACCCACATAGCGGACGCGCCCGCGCGCCAGGGGCGGCCAGTCCGGCACCTGCATGGGCGTACCATCCGCATGCCGCTGCGGCGGCACGAGGACCTTGCCCATGCCCGGCAGATCCTCGCCCGTCAGGACGGCGAGGACGCCCGGCAAGGTGGCAGCCGCCGAGATATCCACGCTCCTGAGCTCGGCATGAGCCACAGCGGAACGGAGAAAGACCGCATGCGCGGTGCCGTCCGGTGCCGTGTCGTCGCTGTACCGGCCACCCCCGCACAGGAGGCGCGCATCCTCGATCCGCCCTGCCATCGCTTCGCGCCGTGCCCCCGCTACTTCGCCCCTAGGCGCAGCACGGCGCCCCATTTGTCCTCGATCGCATGCGCCTGCGCGACCGACAATGCCGTGGTCGGCGGAAAGCGGTCGATCCAGGAGAAAGGACGGCAGGCGTTCAGGATGATCTTGGAATGCGAGGTCACGCCCTTCGCCTTCTCGTCGGGATGGATGCGCGGATCCAGCGCCGAGCTCCAGGCTTCACGCAGGATCTCCACATTCTCCGAGGGCTCGCAGCGTGTTGCAACGGCCCAGAGGACGTCGTTCATGTCCGAGGGATCGATGTCCTCATCCACCACGATCACGATTCGCCCGAGATAGCTGTTCGCGGCTGCAATCAGCGCGGCCCGCATGGCGTGGCCACCATAGCGCTGCTTCAGCGCGATCACGGTGATCAGGGTGGAGGTGTGCTGCCAGACGCCCACGATGTCGGTGACACCGGCCGTTTCCAGATTGCTCCAGATACCGGCACCTCGGAAGGGCAGTCCGAAATGGTGACGAGGCGGCTTCATCGGCGGCGAGCCGAGCAGGATAGGATCGTCCCGGTGATAGATGCCGGTGACCTCCATCACTGGTGCCGGGCGTGTATCGGCTGCGTAGTAGCCGGTGAACTCGCCAAAGGGACCTTCGGGCAACGAGGTCTCGCTCATTGGCAGGAGCGAACCTTCGAGGATGATCTCGGCATAGGCTGGAACCGGCAGGCCGGTCTGCGGCGCCATGCAGACCTCGATTGGCGCACCCTTGATGGCGCCGGCAAAATCGTATTCCGACGCGCCTTCCGGCAGGTACTCGAAGCCGGCAACGAAGATTGCAGGATCCTCCCCGTTCACCACCACCACCGGGCAGGGCTTGCCCTGCTCCCAGTACTTGCGCGCGATGATCGCGCCGTGCCGGCCCATATGGTCAAACTGGATCGTGCACTTGTTCGGGCCATGCACCTGCACGCGGTAGATCGAGGCATTGATCCAGCCGCTGTCAGGGTCGCGCATGATGACCAGGCTGCCCGAGCCGATATAGGGCCCGCCATCCTTCTGGTGCCAGACCGGCGTCGGGAAGCGATTGAGGTCGACCTCCGTGCCGGTCATCCGGTTCGCCAGGAAGGGCGCGTCCTTCACCTCCACCGGCGGGATCATGGTCAGGCCGCGCCGCCGGTCCTTCCAGACCTTCAGCGCCTGAAGCGGCCGCAGCATCGGGTCAATTCCGAGGGCAAGCGCGGCGCGTTGCGGCGTGATGGTGGTATTGGTGAAGATACGGAACCCGGCGGGAAAGCCAGGGATGTTGTCGAAGAGCAAGGCCGGGCATTCCGGCATGCCCGCCGCCACCTCAGTGATGGCGCCAATCTCATGCTTCGGATCGGCCCCGTTCACATGGCGCACCACGCCGAGCACATCCGCCTTCTCGATGAACTCACGTAGATCCTTATAGCTCATGATATGCTTCCTAGCGGATGCGATGCGGGACTTTGGGGCATGACGGCGTGCGGGCGCGCAGGCCGGCCGGAGGCTCGGGGCGGCGCCTGGCGGTGCATTTCAACGGTCTTGGCAGACTGACGGGTTGATGCCGCCAGACGAGGCGCATTTGCACAAAAACTCACCAGAAGCGGCAGCAAGCCGGCCGAATTTGCTGCACGAGCTCACAATGGCCTCTCGCTTATGCGGTTCGATGCTGCTTGATTGTCCAACAAGAATGCGTAACCTACAAGATGTATCAATTGGCTGAGCGTGGACAGGCGATCGGCTTCCGCGCCCGGGCCGGGAATGCCTTTCAGCAGCCTTAGAGGACCGCAGATGAACCGCGAAGTGAATCTCCGCCGCCGTTCCATGCTGAGCGGCGTCGCTGCCGGCCTGGGCGTGCTCGCCGGCCCGGCCGTCCTGCGTGCCCAGACGCCCATGGTCATGAAGATCGGCACCCCGACCCTGAATGACGCGCAGCATGAGTGGATGCGCATCTTCGCACGCGAGGTGGAGATGCACAGCAACGGCCAGATCAAGCCAGAGCTCTACCCGGCCAGCCAGCTCGGCTCCGCCCCGCGCATGATTGAGGGCACGCAGTTCGGCTCCATCCAGTGCTTGGTCCTGCCGCCGGAATTCCTCAGCGGCGTCGATTCCCGCTACGAGGTGCTGGGCGCGCCCGGCCTGTTCCAGGATCTTGCCCACACCAACCGTGGGTTGCAGTCGCCCGAGTTCAACCGCGCTTTCCTGGCACTCGGTGCCAATCGCGGGCTGAAGGGCATCGGCCTCTTCGTCAATGCGATGATGAGCATGAACAGCCGCAATCCCGTGGAGAAGCTGGCCGATATCCGCGGCCAGAAGGTCCGCGTGCTCGCCTCCGCCATGCAGACGGAGCAAATTCGGCGGCTGGGCGGCACGGCCGTGCCGATGCCGCTGGGTGAGGTGATGCCCGCCCTGCAGCAGGGCACCATCGACGGCGTGCTGGGTAGCCTGCCCGTGCTGGCGGCGATGCGCTTCTATGATTCAGCCAAGCATGTTCTGCGCACCGAACACGCGTCGATCACCGTTGTCTCGGCCGTGAGCAAGCTCTGGTACGACAAGCTGCCCAAGCCGCTGCAGACTGTGATCGACAATGCCGGCCAGAAGGCCAGTGTCGATGTTTATGACTGGACCGCCAAGTTCAATGAGGACCAGGAGCGGGTCTGGAAGGCAAATGGCGGCACGGTGACCACCCTGTTGAAGACCGAGCATGACACGCTGATGGAGATGATGCGCCCGATCGGCGCCGAGGTCTCGTCCCGGCGGGCCGATGTGAAGGCCCTGTATGATCTGCTGACCCGGACCGCGACGGCGACGGCCTGAGATGGCAGGTCATACCATAGCAGCCGGCCAACAGGCTGCTGATACGGGCTGGACGGCGCTCACCATCCGGCTCGGCGATGCCATTGCCTGGCTCTGCAACCGGATCGCGGCGGTGGCGCTGGGCATCATCGTGGCCGTGAACGGCGCCAATGTCTTCGGCCGATACTTCCTTGCCTCGCCGATCAGCTGGGCCGAGGAGTTGATGGTCTATCTCATGGTGCTGATCGTCTTCGCGGGCGCCGCGACGGTCACCTGGCAAGGACGGCACATCCGGATCGAGGCCTTCGAGGCCATGCTGAACCCACGCGCGCGAAAGCTGGTGCGCTGGCTGGTGGCGATCGCGGCCGTCGCCGTGCTCGTCACCGTGGGACTGGCGAGCTTCGATATTGTCTCCATGCTGCACAGCTTCGACCAGCGGAGCGATGCGCTGGAGGTTCCGATGTGGATCCCCCAGTGCGTGGTGCTGCTGGGCCTTTTCCTGAATGCCGCGCTGATCGTGCTGCGGCAGGTCACTTCAAGCAAATCGTGATCCGGCGCCGCGCCGGCCGGCCCGGGAAAGGGGCGAACTGATGGGAACGGTGATTTTCGCGGGCGTTCCGCTCGCGCTGCTCGGCCTGGGCATGCCGATCTTCCTCGTGCTGCTGATCGCGGCGGTGGCGGGCATTCTCTACCAGGGAGGGATTCCCCTCCATGCCGTCCACACCGCCATGTTCGGGGGGCTGGACAGCTTCACCCTGCTCGCCGTGCCGTTGTTCATCCTGGCCGGCGACATCATGGCGCAGGGCGGCATCGCAAGGCGGTTGATCGAGCTGGTTCTGACCATCGTCGGCGGTGTGCGCGGCTCCCTGGCCCTGGCCACCATCGGCTCGGCGGCGGTCTTTGGTGCCATGTCCGGCTCCAGCGTCGCCTGTGTGGCCGCGATCGGCAAGCTGACTCTTCCTTCGCTGGAAAAGGCAGGCTACGGGCGCAACTTCGGCGTCAGCCTGATCACGGCCACCGGCGTGATCGATGTGATCATCCCACCTTCCATCCCCATGATCATCTACGGGATTGCAGCGCAGCAATCAGTTGCGACCCTGTTCCTGGCCGGCATCGTGCCGGGCATCATCGTCGCTTTGGCGCTCGCGGCCTATGTCATGGTGCGCGCCCAGGTGCAGATGATCCCGGTCGGTGACCCGGCCCGCTGGGTGAATATCGCCCAGGGGCTGCGCGCAGCCTTCTGGTCCCTCCTCGCGCCGGTTATCGTTCTGGGCGGCATCTATGGCGGCGTCTTCACGCCAACCGAGGCGGCTGGAGTGGCCTGCATCTATGCCGCCGTGATCTCCATCTATGTGTATCGGGAGCTGTCCTGGTCCGATATCTGGCGCATCATGCTGGAATCCGCCGCGCTTGTCGGGCAGATCATGATTATCGTGGCGGCGGGCGGGGCCTATGCCTGGCTCATCACCACCAGCGGCCTGCCCACCACCCTGGCCTCGCTGATTTCCCAGATCGCGCCAGAGCCCTGGCTTCTGCTGCTCATCATCAACATCATGCTGCTCTTCGTCGGCAGCGTATTGGAACCGCCAGCCGCCATCCTGATCCTGATGCCGCTGCTGGTGCCGATCACGGTGCAGGCCGGGATCGACCAGCTTCATTTCGGCATCGTGGTGACGGTGAACCTGGCGATCGGAATGTTCATGCCGCCCTTCGGCCTGAATCTCTTCGCATCGCACGCGCTGTTCGGCACACCGCTGCCGACGCTCTACCGGGGTGTGCTGCCCTTCCTGGCGATCTACCTCTGCGTCCTGCTTCTCCTGACCTACGTGCCGGCGATCACGCTGGTTCCCGTGTCCCTCTTCCGCTGATTCCCAATGGGCACGGCCGACCCCAGGCCGGACCTGCCCCAACCTCCCCGATACAAGCAGTAGGCGCCACGCCCGGCAGCGCGTAAACGGAACGGACAAGATCCCGGAGAGGGTTTACGAGTTGCGAAACCATCGGTTCCTGCTCGGCGACGGCACGCCATGTCCCTGACCTCCAGCCCGTCGGCATCGCCGGCCGGGTCCCCTCCCCCACGCCTCATCATCGGCATGGCCGGCGCCTCGGGCTCGATCTATGGCATCCGCCTGCTGCAGCTTCTGCGCGACACGCCGATCCAGACCCATCTGGTCATGTCCCAGGCGGCCCGGATCACCCTGGCCCATGAGACGAACATGAAAGTCTCGGAGGTGGAGGCACTGGCCGATGTCGTGCACCCCATCGGGGATATCGGCGCCGCCTGCTCCTCCGGTTCCTTCCGCACGCTGGGAATGATCGTCGCACCCTGCTCGATCAAGACGATGTCGGAGATTGCGACGGGGGTGACGGGGAACCTGCTTTCCCGCTCGGCCGATGTGGTGCTGAAGGAGCGCCGCCGCCTGGTGCTCATGCTGCGCGAGACGCCGCTGCATCTCGGCCATATCCGCACCATGGCCGCGGTGACCGAGGCCGGGGCCATCGTCTATCCGCCCGTGCCCGCCTTCTATGCCCGCCCTGCCTCCATTGAGGAGATGGTGGATCACAGCATCGGACGGGTGCTGGACCTCTTCGACATTGAACTCGGCACGGTGCGCCGCTGGACAGGCGAGCGCTCCCGCCCGCCGCTGGCCAGTCCGACCAGCGAGGCCTGATCTCAGGCCGCCTGGCCGGGTGTCGACGCGCTGGCCTGCCGGGCTGCCTCACGGGCAGCCTGGACATGAAGAACCGCGGCCTTGCGGGCCGCTTCCGGGCTGCGGTCCTGGATCCCTTTCAGGATCGCGCGCATTTCTCGCGCGCTGTGCACCGCGCGGCCCTGGCGGGACATGGAGCGGGAGCGCAGCAGGTTGATCCGCGCATGCAGCCCGCGCAGCAATTCCTCGATCACCGCATTGCCGCAGGCGGAGAGCATGGCGGCGTAGAAGCGCGCCGTGGAGACGACCCGCCCCGGCGCGTCCTCGGCGGAAACCGCCGTGTCGAATTCGGCCAGCGCCGCCCTCATCGCGACGCGCTGCTCCTCCGTGGCGTGCTGGGCTGCCAGGGCGGCGGCCTCGCCTTCCAGCAGCGCGCGCACGTCGTAGATCTGCGCCGCCTCCTCCCAGCTTAGCTCGGTAACGGAGGGGCCGCGATTCGGGGTGATGACGACCAGCCGCTCACCCTCCAGCCGCCGCAGCGCCTCCCGCACCGAGCCGCGGCTGATGCCGAGGGCGCGACAGAGATCCGTTTCGACGAGGCGCTGGCCCGGCAGGAAGTGACCGGAGACGATCGCCTCCCGCAACCGGTCCACCGCCTGGGTCTGGACGCCGAGAGGGGCGATGCGGAGATCCATGGTCAGGACGTGGCGGACCGGGCACGCTGGCGCGGGCGGATGGCCTCGAACACGCTATAGGTTCCTTTGAACCAGGGCTCTGCCGCCAGCCTTGCGCGCCAGGGCGTGGCGCGCGCCTTCTCCCGTGCCGGGGATTCGAGGGCCGAGCGGTCCGCCAGGTAATGCAGGGCAAGGCGGTTATAGGGCTGCGGCTCGCCATCCGTGATGCGGAAGCGGCGGACCATCAGCCATTCCGGGCATTCCATCAGCAGGGGCACGTGATCCTGCTCGTACCAGGCGTCGAAATCGGCGCAGCGGTCTTCTGGCACGCTGAACCAGACGGCGTAGAGCAGAGGGGCATCCAGGGCGGTCGGCGCGTCTCCATCCGCGCGCCGGCGCACGGCCATCTCCTGCCCGATATAGCGGGTGAAGCCGGACACGCTGGAGAGCATGTCACGCGTGAGGGCGCTGGGCTGGTTCTTCACCACGCCATAGGCATCGGACCTCAGCACGCCAGACGCATCCATCTCATAGACCGCCAGGAAGCCCTTCGCGCCCTCTGCCGTATCGCGATAGCGGCGCGCGGAGACGAAGCCCGGCACGGCCATACGGAGCGGGATGTGCTCCTGGTCGTACCAGTCGTGGAATTCGGCCTCGCGTCCGGGCGGGGGCGTCATCTCGGAAAACAGGATGGTCGTGCCCTGCACCAACTCTCTCCGACCGTTCGTTTGTTTGACAATCCTATGATGTGCGCCAATCATGCGCAACCACGATCGGGCCCTGAACATGGCCCTCCCGGATAGGCCCCAACTAGGATTGATGCCGATGCAGCTGGAAGTCCGCCGCTGGTTCACCCTCATCGACGAAAGGACCTTCGAGGCTGGCCAGCGGACCGATGCCCCGCTGCGCAAGGTCGCTGCCGTCGCCATCCTCGGGAATCCCTGGGCCGGCCGCTATGTCGAGGATCTCTCCGAGGGGATCGCGGCCAGCAAGGAAGTGGGGGCCTTCATGGCGAAGCTCGCGGTCGAGGCCATGGGTCCGTACAAGGCGGAGAGCTACGGCAAGGGCGGCGTGGTGGGCCTCGGCGGCGAGCTGGAGCACGCCAATGCCCTGCTCACCTCGACCTTTGCCGCACCTGTCCGGGAAGCCCTCGGCGGCGGGCTGTCCTGGGTGCCGTCCTTCACCAAGCTGGCGGCGCCCGGTTGCAAGATCGACGTCCCGCTGGCGCATAAGGACGCGCTCTATGTCCGCTCCCACTATGACGGCGTGACGATCTCCATGCCGGATGAGAGTCCGGCTGCGGATGAGGTTGCGCTGATCATCGTGCTGGCCAATCGTGGCCGCCTGAACGCCCGCGTCGGTGGGCTGAAGGCCAGCGAAATTTCCAAGCACGACGGGCTGTACTGAGATGCGGGTCGCGATCACCAACCTTGGCCGCATCGTCACCGGTGATCTGGCCACGCCCTTTGCCCAGGGCAACTCCATCCTGCTGGAGAACGGCCGGATCGCCGCGCTGGGGACGCTGAGCGCCAATCAGGTCTCGGGCGCAGATGTGGTGGTGGACGCGGCCGGCACCATCGCCATTCCCGGGCTGATCGACAGCCATGTGCACATCACCTTCGGCGACTATACGCCGCGCCAGAAGGTAGTGGGCTATCTGGAAAGCTATGTGCATGGCGGCACCACCACCGCCATCACCGCCTCCGAGGTGCATGTCCCCGGGCGGCCGAAAGACCCGGCCGGGGTGAAGGCGCTCGCGCTCGCGGCCCAGGCCTGCTTCCGTGACTACCGCCCGGGCGGCATGCGCGTGCATGCGGGCTCGGTGATCCTGGAGCCCGGCCTGACTGAGGCCGATCTGGCAGAGCTGAAGGCTGCCGGCATCTGGCTGGCCAAGGCCGGCTTCGGCGCCTTCCCCACGCCCTTCGACTACGCGCCGCTGATGAAGGCGGCGCGCGCCCTGGGCATGGTCACCACCATGCATACCGGCGGCTCCTCCATCCCCGGCTCCTCCGGCATCTGGGCGGAGCATGTGCTGGCCTCTGATCCCACCGTCTCCTTCCATGTGAATGGCGGCCCGGTGGCCATGGCGGAGGAAGGATTCGAGCGGCTGGTGAAGGAGAGCAGCGTTGCCATGCAGCTCTGCACCGCCGGCAATCTCCGCACCGCGCTGAAAACCGCGCGCCTGCTGGATGAGGCCGGGCAGCCGGAGCGCCTGCTGATCGCGACCGACACACCGACGGGCAGCGGCATCATGCCCCTGGGCATGTTCTACACCATCACCCATTTGGCCAGCCTGGGTGGCATGCCGCCGGAGCAGGCGATCGCCGCCGCCACCGGCAATAATGCCCGCGTCTATGGCCTGAATTCCGGCCTGCTGGAGGTGGGCCGCGATGCCGATGTGGTGCTGATCGATGCCTGCGCCGGTGGCTCGAAGGACGACGCGCTCTCGGCGATCACCAATGGCGATGTACCCGCTGTCTCGGCCGTCTTCACGGATGGCGTGCCGCGCTTCGTTGGCCGCAGCCGCAACACCCCTGCCGGCATGCGCCATGTCCGTGTCGCGGAATGCCGCCTGCCGATGGATTTCTCCGGGAGCGCCCATTGAGCACCGAGCCGAGCATCATCGTGGCAGGCGCGGGGCCGGTCGGCGTCGTCGCCTCCCTCGCCCTGGCCGATGCCGGGTTCCGCGTGACGCTGGTCGAGGCGGCGGGCGATATCGACCGCAACCCGCGCGCTTCCACCACCCATCCCTCCACCCTCGCGATGATCGAGCGCGTCGGCCTGCTCGACCGCTTCATCCGCGAGGGGCTGGTCGCCCGTCATTTCCAGTTCTGGGACCGGCCCGCCCGCCGCAAGGTGGCGGAATTCGACCATGCCGTCCTCGCGGAGGACACGCCCTACCCCTTCGTGGTGCAGACCGAGCAGCACAAGCTGGCGCGCATGGGGCTGGACCGGCTGGCCACGCTTCCGAACGCGACCGTCCACATGCAGGCGGGCCTTGTCGGGCTGGAGCAGGATGATTCGGGCGTCACCGCCATCCTGGCCAATGGCGAAAGGCTGCGCGCGGACTGGCTGGTCGGCGCCGATGGCGGCCGCTCCACCGTGCGAAAGCAACTCGGAATCGAGTTCGAGGGCTATACCTGGCCCGAGCGCTTCATCGTCCTCACCGTCACGGACGATTTCGAGGCGATGATCGGCTGCTGCCTGCGCAACTACTTCGCGGATCCGGATGAATGGGCCAACCTGTTCAAGGTGGCCGGGGATGGTGGCGGCCCGCGCTGGCGCGCGGTGTTCCCCACCCGCACGGATGAGCCTGACGAGGTCGCGCTGTCCGATGAGGCCGCCGAAGCACGGCTGCAGGGGCTGCATGCGAAGCCCGGCCGCTACGACCTCGTGCACCGCAACCTCTACAAGGTGCATCAGCGCGTGGCGGCGCAGTTCCGGCGGGGGCGCGTCTTCCTGGCGGGCGACGCCGCGCATGTGAACAATCCGATCGGCGGGCTGGGGCTGAATTTCGGCATCCATGATGCGATGGACTTGGCGGACACGCTGTCCGCCCATGTTTTCCAGGGGGCTGATCCCGCCCTGCTGGACGGCTACGAGCGCCGCCGCCGCACGCTGAACATCGAATTTGTGCAGCAGCAGACCATCGCGAACAAGAAGCGCCTGGAGGAGAAGGACCCGGAGAAGCGGCGCGCCAGCCTGGACGCGCTGGCGGCGACCGCGGCTAATCCGGCCAAGGCGCGCGAGTTCCTCCTGCGGACCTCCCTGATCGAGAGCACCCGCCGGGCCGCGGCCATGAGCTGACGGCCCGGACCATCTTCCCGTCGCGAAGGACGCCATGATGCTCCGCCGCCTCGCCCCGGCTGCCCTGTCTGTTGCCCTGGCCATTGCCGCACCCCAGCCGCCCGGCTGGGCAGCCGAGACAGTCGCTGCCCGTATCGCTTACGAGGAGATGCCCCGGCCCGACGGCCTGCCGCAAAGCTTCCAGCCGGCAGCCACGGCAACCCTGCGCTTCCTCGGGATCACGGCAATCGACGGCAACCGCGTCGATGCCGCGCTCTGGGAGCCTCGGGACCGGCGGCCGGCCGAGACGACACTCGTTATCACCGTCCATGGCAGCGGAGACAACTTCGCGCACGCGCCCGCCGACGCGCTGGGCCGCGGCCTTTCCGCCGGGGGCCGAGCCGTGCTTTCCATCAGCACGCGCCAGCATGATGATCGGGTGAACACGGAGAACTTCTTCGACGTCCGCCGCGACATCGAGGCCGCGGTGATGACGGCCCGCTCCCTCGGCTATCGCCGCCTGGTGCTGTCCGGTCATTCGCTCGGAAATATCCAGGTGCAGTTCTATGCCGCGACGGACTGGTCGGCCGACATCCAAGGCGTGATGCTGCTTGGCGCCTTCGCTAATCTGCCCTGGAAGACGCGCAACATCCTCATGCAGGATGAGCCGGGTTACCACAGGCTTAACCAAACGGCGCGATCGATGCTGCGCGAGGGCCAGCTGACGGAGCGGCTGCCGGAGCCGATGGGCTTCTATACCGGCCAGCGCGTGCCGGTGACGGCGCAGCACTTTCTCACCTACCGCTCGGATGCGGCGAGCGTGGCAGACGGCACCTTCTGGATTCGTCGCATTCCGAAGCCGGTTCTGATCGTGCGGGATGCGGCGGATGCGGTGATCCAGCCTTTCGAGCCGCACATGCTGCTCTCCGCAGCCAGTGCGGAAGGATCTTTGGTCCAGGGAATCCGCTTCGCCCTGTTGCCCAACGACCGTCCACCCACACTGGCCGCGCATTATTTTCCGGACACGGCCGACAAGCTGGTCGAGGCTGTCAGCGCCTGGATGAGCGAAAAAGGTCTCTAGAAAAGAGGCCGGCCGATCACCGGCCCCGATCCAATCTAGTCCAGCGTCGCGCCCGAGATTTGAACGGCTTCCCGCCACACCGGCAGGTCAGCCTCCAGCCGCGCCGCCATTTCAGCGGGGCTGTTGCAGACGGGATCAACGCCCAGGCGGCTGAGCGCGCTACGGAAACCGGCATCCTCGCAGGCCGGGCGCAGCGTTTCGGCCAGACGGGCGATGATCGCGGGCGGCGTGCCCGCAGGGGCTGAGATGCCATTCCAGGTTTCGGTGACGACACCGTTGACACCCTGTTCCGTCACGGTCGGCACGTCCGGCAACTCCGGGATGCGCGCGCGGCCGGATGTCGCGATCAGGCGCACCGCGCCGCCCTGTGTCTGCGGCACCACTTCGGCCGGATTGCCGAAATAGGCGACCACGCGGCCGGCCAGCAGATCCTGCACCGCCAACCCGCCGCCACGATAGGGAACATGCTGCATCTCGACGCCAGCCCTGCGCAGAAGAAGCGCCATGGTCAGATGACTGCCCGATCCATTTCCGGCGGAACCGTAATTCAGTCCGCCTTTCTCCCGCGCGGCCAACGCAATGAACTCGCGCAGGTTGGAAACACCGAGCCGCGCCGGAACGGCCAGCGCAAATGGATTGCTGGCGACGATGGTGACCGGCGCGAAGCTGCGGACCGGATCGTAGCGCACGCTCGTGAGCGCAGGCAGAACCGCGAGTTGGGAGGCGCTGGCGACCAGCAGCGTGTAGCCATCCGGACGGCTGCCGGCGACGAGTTCGGCGGCGATAGTGCCGTTGCCGCCACTGCGGTTCTCGACCACCACCGGCTTGCCGAGGCGCGCGCCCAGCCATTCGGCGCTGAGCCGCCCGATGCTGTCCGTCACGCCGCCGGGCGCAAAGGGCACGACGAGGCGAATGGGCCGATCCGGCCAGGCCTCCTGCGCCCGTGCCGCACCGAGCGACGCCATGACCGCGATCTGGGTGATCACGGCAAGGGCCATGCGCCGGCCTGAAATCAAACGCGCCATCTTTCTCCCCCATCGTCAGACCGCGTGCCTGCCCGGCGAGCAAGATCCGTTCCCCGGGATTACACGGGAACATTGCGCTGAATCAGGAGGGCATGCCCGCACGATCCTGCAACGCTGAAAACGAATCGCCTAATGATCGGCCCAGTCAGCTACAATACGTATCTATTCTGGAGTGCTGGTCCACGGAAGGGCTTGTGGCAGATCTGCTCCGGTTGCGAGCGATCTGCGGAACCTTTCAAGGCAGCTCCCACCCGCTGAATTCGTGGCCTGACCAGCATAGGCAGGCCTCGTCCCGACGCGTGTCAGGATGTGCTGGGCGACGATTCTCCGGAGTCTGGTTTGTGGGCCTCGTCACCGCTTCCCGATCCGGCCCTACCGCAATCGCCGCTTCCTCCACCGCGCCCGGGAACGCGCCCCTGCTCCGCCCAGTCCTGATCGAGACTGAGCAGGCCCCAGCGGAGGCCAGCAACCGCCCGGACTGGCCTCGGCCCCCGAAGCAACACGTTTCCGGCAGCGTCGTGGTGAAGGACCAGCGACAATGCGAGGTCACGCCCGTCCTCATCCATCAGGGCAACCAGGCGTCCCGGGGAGGGAAGCGCTTCGCCGTCCTCAGATTGAAGATGCAGCTTCCTGATTGGCAACGGCCACACCGGGGTGGCGTCGAAATAGGCGTGGAACGCCGCGCGCCGCAGGGCTCGCCTTTCACCCTCCCCCTTCCGGCGCGCGAGAGGCGGCCGGGCCAGGCGGAGCATGGCCGTCGCGGCGTGGTCGCCGAGCACCGCGTCCAGTTCCGGCTTCTCGCCGATCGCGACCAGGAGATCGGGCCGGAGGGCACTGATCAGGGCCGCCTTGAGGCGCCGCCCCGGCCCGCGGAGCAGGCCACAGGTGTTGATGACGGTCAGTTCCGCCTGTGCCGCTGCCGCCAGCGAGGCCGAGCCGGCGACCAGCCGCGACCAGCCACGCAGCGGCTCCACCGCCCCGATGAAGACGAGGGCCGACAGGACCACCGCACCGCCACCGGTCGCATATCCAAGCGTCACACAGGCCGGGGGCCCGACCTGCTTCTGGCCGGGATCGGTGTCCAGAAGGACGGCACGGCGGGACGCCTTTGCCACCTGGGAGAGGACGGCGCCACAGAAGGTGCTCTTCCCCGCATCGGCGGCACCAAGCACCAGGACCCGACGGAAGTCGCCGGCGAGGATGGATGAGATAGCCGCTTGCCAGTCCGGCGGCATCTCAACCGGGCCGGCTGGTATGCCCCCGCTCGAAGCCAGAGTGCTGCTGTTCATCGCTCCCTCGATCATGGCTCGCCCTGATCGGGCAGCGGAACGTCGGGCAGGACAGGAGCGGTTCGGCTTTCAACTCCACCCGTCCCAGAACGGCGGCCCGGGCGCGCCATAGACTTGCTCTTGATGGCCCTGCATTCCCATCCTCCTCGCCTGTGAGCACCGGAAGGAAGCACGCATTGCCTGACCAGAAGCGAGCGAGTTCGATTCATCATCGCCATTCAACGCGGCACCGCGTTGTCCCGAATAACCGATGAACGCCGATCTCCTTCTTTCCACCCTCGTCACCCTTCTCGTGACCGTGGATCCCGTCGGTCTTGCCCCCATCTTTCTGTCACTGACGGATGGAATGACAGCGCGGGAGCGCCGGATCATCGCGCTCCGGGCCACCGTCATCGCCGTCGGCATTCTCACCTTCTTTGTATTCCTCGGTCAGCCTTTGCTGCACTGGCTGGGAATAGGCCTGCCAGCCTTCCGGATCGGGGGTGGGCTGCTCCTTTTCTGGATCGCCTTCGAGATGGTCTTCCAGCACCGGACCGAGCGAAAGCAGGAGGCGGCAACGGCCGCTGTCCACCTTGATCATGTGCGCGACGTGGCTGCCTTCCCGCTGGCGATTCCGCTCATGGCCGGACCCGGCGCCATCACCGCGGTCATCCTGCTCGCTTCGCGGAGCAATGGGGACGTCCTGGCGATCGCGTCACTCCTGCTCCTTGTCTGCATCGTGGCCCTGGCCTGCCTCGTCGTCTTCATGGCGGCGGAGAGGATTTCCGGAATTCTTGGCAGAACAGGCAGCATCGTGCTGACCCGGCTGCTCGGGGTTCTCCTGACCGCCCTTGCGGTGCAGTTCGTCGTCGATGGGATCAGAGCCCTGCTGGCGAGTTCCTGAGCACGCCAGCAGCCGCGCTCTCTCGGTTCGCCCCTTTCATTCAGGCTGAAGTCCAGCGATGGACAGGGAAGGCCAGGGCATCCGGACTCGAGCCAGGATGATCCTCGCGGACGGGAGAGAACGGCATGGAAGCAATCATCGACGCGCATCATCACATCTGGGCGCTGGCACGGGTTCCCTGGCTCTTGGGCCCGCCCGTGCCACGGATCTTCGGCGAGTATGGCGCGCTGCGGCGGGACTATGGGGCGGCGGAATTCGTGGAGACGGTGAGGCGCCGTGGGGTGGTGCAGTCCGTCTACATCCAGCTCAACGTGGCGCCCGACGAGGAAGTGGCCGAGGTGGAGTGGGTGAAGGCCCAGGCCACGGAGCAAGGCTTCCCCATGGCGATCGTCGGCTATGCCGATCTGTCCAGGCCGGATGTGGCGGTGGTGCTGGACCGGCAGATGGCGCTAGGCCCCATTGCCGGCATCCGGCAGCAACTCCATTGGCATGAGAAGCCGCTCTACCGCTTCGCCGCCCGGCCCGACATCATGAATGACGCCCCATGGCGTGCCGGCTTGGCCGAGGTGACACGCCGCGGCCTGACCTTCGACCTCCAGATCTTCCCGGGGCAGATGGCGGACGCGCTGCAGCTCGTCCAGGACTTCCCGGAAACACGCTTCATCCTGGAGCATGCCGGCATGCTCCAGGATCGCAGCCCGGAGGGTTGGGCCCAGTGGCGGGCGGGCATGCGCGCCCTAGCAGGCTGCCCGAACATCGTCAGCAAGGTCTCCGGCCTCGGTACCTTCGAGCGCGCCTGCTCGGTGGATCTGTGGAAGCCGGTGGTGGAGGAGACGCTGGCGATCTTCGGCCCCGAGCGTTGCCTCTATGGCAGCAACTACCCTATCGAAATGCTCTGGACGAGCTATGACCAGCTTCTGGATGTGATGCTGCAATGCCTGTCCGGCCTCACCGGCGCGGAGCGGCGCAGCGTGCTGCACGACACGGCCAAGGCCATCTACCGGCTGTAAGCGCCGCTTTCCGGCCGCGGGCGCGTTGGCACGCGCCCGGGCTATGGGCAGTCAGCGCGGCAGCGTCTCGGTCAGGAAGGCCCGGACATTGGCGCGGACGGCGGCACCATCGGCCGGGTCATGGCCGGTATGGGCGCCGATGGCGACGCAGGCGGAGCTTTTCTGGACGAAAGGGTCATTCGTGCCAGCTAGGTTGATGGTGCCGTTCGCCCCCTCCTCCATCCGGCAATTGCGGGTGCTCTGGGCATTGGCCACGGTCACCAGGGCCGGTATGGCAGGGTTGTCGAAGCTGTGCTGGCCGTTCGGGTATTCGGTCAGCGTCGCATCGGCGCCCGCGGCACGCAGGCGCTCCACATACTCACGGCAGGGCGCGATCGAGACATAGTCATCCGCCACGCCGTGATGCAGGCGGATGGGCACACGGGCCACCTGCGTATCGCCCTCGTAGCGGACATTGCAGGGGGTGTAGAGGCCGATATGGGCGGCGAAGCGGTTCTGCGGACTTCCACACAGACCGCGGAAGCGCTCGCTGGCCGAATAAACCGCGGCGACCGCGCCCTTGGAGAAGCCCATGACGGCGATCCGATCCGCCCGGATACGGGGATGGACGGCCAGCAGGTCCAGGGCGCGGTAGGCATCCACCATCATGGCCAGGGAGTGCAACAAGTCCTGGTCGGTGACGGTACTGGTGATGCCGCGGCCCGCGAAGCTGTCGAGGATGAAGGCGGCAATGCCGGCCTCGTTCAGTTGGCGCGCCCAGAGATCGGTGGAGCCGCTGATGCCGCCCGAGCCATGGACGAGAATGACGGCGGGCACGCGGGTCGTGGCGGGCCCAGGAGGCAGGCGGAGCTCGCCAGCCAGGGTGACCTCGGGGGCCTTGGCACCACGCAGGAAGTCCGCGCCGCCCGGGGTGCTGCTGCGGAGCGGGATGACCTCGACACGGCCCGGAAGCGCGGCGGGTGCGGGCTGCCCCAGCGCCGGGCTGCCCACAACCAGGGTGATCGCCAGCAGCGAGGCAAGGCAAAAGGCGGTGGCGCTTCGGGGCATGGTGCCGATGTCTCCTCCGGTGCCGTGACCGGTGAGCCCGGCCGGCCTTGTTGAGAGCATTCGGACACCCGCCCCGGCGGGCGTCAACTCGCCCGGAGGAAGCCCACCGCCTCACCCCACATCAGGTCTGCGGCAGGGTGAAGGCCTGCCGGGCCAGCAGACGCCAGGCGCCGGACTGCTTCTGCCAGACCTGCAGCACGCCGATGCGGATATCCACGTCGCGCCCGTTGCTGGTCTGCTGGGCCGTGAAGACGTGCCGGACGATGGCGGCATCGCCGGAAATGGCGATGGTCTGGTTGCTGAGAGTGATGGATTTGAACGGCGCCCGCCGGCTGGCAACGTTCTCGACGAACTGGGCCCGGTTCTCGACGCGTGCGCTGGAATGGCCGTAGGAGAGCTGCTCGGCGCACAAAGATTCGAGCACGCGGGCATCGGCCGACACCATTGCAGCGCGCATGGCGTCGACGGCCTGGGCCACTGCGGCCTCATCGGCCGCGGAAGCGCCCTGGCTGCCCTGCGCCAGCACGGGGCCGGCGGTGAGAACCATGCTTGTGGCAATGGCGAGGCTTCTGCGGGACTGGGACATGGCTTCCTCCGTTTAGTGGCTTTCAGGCCCGGTTATGGCGCGCCCGGAGGAAGGGTGGGCCAGGCCGGGGCGGCCGGCAACATGAGCCTTTGGCGCCGCGTGGCGGATCGGGATGGCGCCTCGTCGGCAACGGAACCGGCTCGTCCGGTGATCAGGGGCAGGCAGGCTCGCCGAGCAAATGCAGGATCAGTTCGCGCCGGTGCGGGCTGGTCCTGTGTTCGTAGAGATAGATGGCCTGCCAGGTTCCGAGCATAGGCCTGCCCGCATCCACGGGAATCGAGAGCTGGGTCTGGGTGAGCGCCGCCCGGATATGGGCAGGCATGTCATCCGGCCCCTCCTCCTCGTGCCGGTAGCGGCCATTGCCGCCTTCGGGAACAAGGCGGGCCAGGAAGGCCTCCAGATCGGTCCGGACCTCCGGGGAGGCATTCTCCTGCACCAGCAGGGAAGCCGAGGTGTGCCGGCACCAAATGGTCAGCAGGCCGGTGGCGATCCCCTGGGTGCCGGACCAGCGGCAGACCGGGCCCGTGATGTCCACCAGGCCTCGTCCGCGCGTGGTGACCTCAAGGCGAAGTAGCCGCTGCTCCAAGCCTACCCTCCCCGACCTGTCCCGAAATCCCGCGCCGCCCTAACCGGTATCACCGGGCCGCGCTCGGCGCGCCTCACGCTTTAACGACAGCGCCGGGGCAACCGTGACGAAGGCCAGGACGGCAGGGCAGCGGGGAAGGGGATGGGCTTTAGTAGGTCAGCTTTCCATCCTGGAGACGGTCAAGCCCGGAACGGTGGGCGGCAACGCTGACCCAAAGATTCAGGGCCACAAGTACGACAGTACCGAGAGCAAAAGCGAACATGCAAGGACACCCCTTTGCCTGTTCCTCCCTTCACCTGGAAATATGCTGCACCGCAGCATGGCGCTGCACAACAGAAACCCTTAGGGCCAGGCAAGCGCGAGCCCTCAATGTTGTATTTCTACATCATCCGGGTGTGCCGCTGCGGCCATGCGCGACAGTTCAGGAGCACAACCCGCCCCGCATTCAGAGAATGCGGCAACGGATAACCTTGCGCCTCCGGCCGGGATCAGCGGGGAGCCGGTCCCCGTCCCAACGCCAGCTCGGCCGCCGCATAAGCCTCCTCGGCACTGCGATAGCCGCTCGGTCCTGTCTTGAAGGTTTCGTCGTCCCTGGTCAGCCGCCAACCCCAGCCTTTTGTTCCTGGTCCTCTACGCTCAACCACGATCTCGGCAGCGGGCGAAGTCGGCAGAAAGTGAGGGCGGATAGTCATAGGGTCCAGATCAGGTCCACGCTCGCTCCGTGGCCCGGAGCGGGAAAGCCTTTAACTCTACGAAAATGTGGCGGACCCGATACGATTCGAACGTACGACCTTTGCCTTCGGAGGGCTGGCGTAAGTTCTACCTGCACGGTCCCGCACGGCGCTGGCCTGATATCTTCTCCAGTTTCCAGATGCAAGTGACTCAAACCGTTGGCCTGTATAGCGACTTGGCCGAGGTCACAGGTCCGAAGCGCCTCGGGATCATCATGGCCCTGACAGTAGAGGGCTGGAGATGAGGCTACTGCTCGAGGTCGGCCCCTAAGAGTCGCGGGTTCGTGCGTCAGGAACTTGGTGGTCTTGGTTCCCCAAGATTAGGCTGCGGGAACGGCGCCCTGCTCAGCTTCAATCTCGCGCCGAATGCCGAGGACCTTGGTCGGTGATACGCCGGTCAGGCGCGCAGTTTCGCGAATGCCCCGCCCCTCGGCGGCGACCCGGACGCGCGTGGTGGCAGCGGCAGGCAACGCAGGCCGACCAAGACGCACCCCGGCCGCCGACGACTCGATTGGAAGGGCCGCGATCAGGAGGGCAGCGCTGGCCAGCCCAGGCAACACCCTGACGAGCCGCTTACTATTCGCTTGCTGGGAGGCTGCTGAAGTCGGGCACTTCTGGAACCAAGTGCCTAAAAAACTGGCGGACCCGATACGATTCGAACGTACGACCTTTGCCTTCGGAGGGCAACGCTCTATCCAGCTGAGCTACGGGTCCGTGCCCTTCCTTTAGCCCGGCTGCGCGCCGGGGAAAACCCCCCGCGCGCAGCCGGCCATCGATCAGGCGACCATCGGCACCGGGATGACCTCCGCCGACATGGCCAGGGCCGCCTGCCGCGTCTGATCCACCCGCCGGGTCCAGCCGCGCCCGAAGGTCGGGAAGCTCTCCAGTCCCTTGTAATAAGCCATTCGTCCCTCAGCCAGCCGCGTGATCAGGTCCGATGGCCGGCACGCCTGCACGGAGGCCAGGGTAATCGGCCCGACCGCCCCATCCGCCGTGACCCCCGCGCTGCGCTGGAGCAGCCGCACGCTGCGGCCCGGCCCGGCATTCACCCCGAAATCGAACACCATCAGGTCGATACCTGCGGGCAGATCGGCGCAGCGCATCGGGATCCAGTAGCGGGCGCGATAGATCTCGCGCGCCTCGGCGCGGGTCAGCGCCCGGACATCCTCTTCCGTGACCTCAGCGTCCCGGAACTCCGACAGGGTACGCTGCGTGATGCCCAAATTGGTGGCGCCACCCGGGTCGGCCGGGTTGTTCACGAAGCCGCCCTCCGCCGCCAGCACCCGGTCCAGGCAGGCGTCGAAGCGGTCCTCGGCCGAAAGGGCCGCCGGCCGGGGCGTGGAGAGCAGGGAGACCGGCCGCAGCGCGGAGACAGGCGCCGCCTCCCGCAGAGTCGCCATGGCGGTCTGAACATGCTGCGCCTGGGCATCCTGCAGCCGCCCCACAATCGCGTCCTTATCGCGGGCCGACTGGGAGGAGCCGATCCAGAAGTTCACCACCGCCGCGAAGGCTGCCCCCAGCGCGCCAACGGTGATGTTGATGACGCTGGCCACCTGCGGGTCGAAGCGTGGCGCCCCGCCCGGCCCGGCATCCAACGTAACCAGCAGGATCAGCACCGCGAAGAAGCCCAGCACCACCAGGGTCGAGACCGTCGCCGGCCCCCAGGCCAGGCGGCTGCCGCCGCGCAGCATCTCGGCCATGCTGGCGCGGGCGGATTGCGTGTCGGACAGGGTGGCGCGCAGCGTGTCCAGCTCCGCGCTACGTTGGCTGGCCGCCTGCGCGGCCGAAAGACGCTCGCCGTCCAGCGCAATCTCCGCAAGGCGGATGCGGAGGGCATTGGCCTTCTCCGCATCGGCGGCGAGGGCGGCGCGGGCCGCGGCGGGATCCTCGGTGCCGGTGGCCTGGCGGACGGCCTCCGCCACTGTTCCGGCCACAGTACCGGCGCGGTCCCCCGCTATCAGTCGCACGATCTCCGGCGCCAGGGAGGCCGCGATGGCGATGAGAGGAAAGGCCATGGATGGATTCCTGCCAAAGAACGAAACAGGAACATAAACCAAGGTCAGATAGGAAATCAAGCCTTTCCTCCAGGCCGCCTTGTTCTGGCCACCCCGGATCGGCCATGCTGGCGCCCTGCCCAAAGGTGCCCTGCCGATGAACGAGATGTCTCCCTCGCGTCCGAACAACCTCGATTCGTTCTGGATGCCGTATTCCGACAACCGCTACTTCAAGCAGAACCCGCGCATGCTCGCGCGGGCCGAGGGCATGTCCTACTACACGCCCGAAGGGCGGGAGATCCTGGACGGCACGGCCGGCCTCTGGTGCTGCAATGCCGGCCATGGCCGAAAGGAGATCGTCGAGGCGATCCAGAAGCAGGCGGCGGTGATGGATTTCGCGCCGACCTTCCAGCTCGGCCACCCCATCGCCTTCGAGGCGGCGGCACGCGTGGCCGAGATGACGCCGGACGGCGTGGATAAGGTGTTCTTCACCAATTCGGGGTCGGAGAGCGCGGATACGGCGCTGAAGATCGCGCTGGCCTATCACAAGGCCCGCGGCCAGTCCTCCCGCGTACGCCTGATCGGACGGGAGCGCGGCTATCACGGCGTGGGCTTCGGCGGCATGTCGGTCGGCGGCATTGGCGGCAACCGCAAGCAGTTCGGCGCCATGCTCCCCTATGTGGACCACCTGCCCCACACGCATGACCTGGCCCGCAATGCCTTCGCCAAGGGCCAGCCGGAGCACGGCATCGAGCTCGCCGACAAGCTGGAGGACCTGGTCGCGCTGCACGGCGCGGACACTATCGCGGCGGTGATGGTCGAGCCGGTGGCGGGCTCCACGGGCGTGCTCGTTCCGCCCAAGGGCTATCTGAAGCGCCTGCGCGAGATCTGCGACAAGCACGGCATCCTGCTGATCTTCGACGAGGTCATCACCGGCTTCGGCCGCCTGGGCACCGATTTCGGCGCCGAGCGCCTGGGCGTGACACCGGACATCATGACCATGGCGAAGGGCCTGACCAACGCCGCCGTGCCTATGGGCGCCGTGGCCACCACGAGCAATGTGTACGACACCGTCGTGAACGGCTCGCCGGCCGGGATCGAGCTGTTCCACGGCTACACCTATTCTGGTCATCCGCTGGCTTCGGCGGCCGCCATCGCCACCCTCGCCCTGCACCGGGAGGAGGACCTGCCCGGCCGCGCCCGCGCGATTGAACCCTATTGGGAAGAGGCCGCTCATTCGCTCCGCAGCGCACCGGGCGTGCTGGATATCCGCAATTTCGGCCTGATCGCCGGTATCGAGCTGGCCCCGCGCGAGGGCCAGCCCGGGGCCCGCGCCATGGATGTGTTCCGCAAGTGCTTCGATGACGGCGTGCTGGTGCGCGTGACGGGCGACATCGTTGCCCTCTCTCCGCCGCTGATCGTGGAGAAGCCGCATGTGGACCGGCTGATGGGCACGCTGAGCGACGCGATCCACGCGATCGCCTGAGCAAAATGCCTTGGGGGAGAAGGAACTTCTCCCCCAAGGCCCCTCATCATGTTTTCCCGGGTTGGAGACGTGCCGGGATGCTGGCTCGGACCGGGAGCCGGAACGTCGGCTCCGTTTATCAGACCAGCATCATCACAACGTAAATCAACCGCACGCACGAAACCGGGCACGGCGCGTTTTATGGCCTCCTGAACCTGGAGCCTGGCCCGCCGCCCATGAGTACCACCACCTTGCCGGATCCACCTCCGCCGGCCCCGGTCCAGCCTCCCTCCAGCCCCGAAATGGCGCATCTGCTGACCGTCGTGGTTTGCGTCGTCACGGTCGCCGGCCTCTATCTGGCGCGCGAGGTGCTGATCCCGATCACGCTCGCCATTCTCCTTTCCTTCGTATTGGCGCCCGTCGCCGGCCTGCTCCGGCGTCTCAGGCTGCCGCGCGTTCCCGCCGTCTTGCTGTCCGTCGTGCTGGGGCTGGGCGTCATCCTGCTGATCGGCAGCATCATCGGCGTGCAGATCGCGAGCCTCGCCCGCGATGCCCCGCGCTATCAGAGCGCTATCCAGCAGAAGGTGGAGACGGCTCAGGGTGTCATCTTCGGGCGCATCAGCGAGTTCTCCCGCCGCCTGAACAACGAGGCCACACCCCAGGCACCGGCCGAGGCCCCTGCCGCGGCTCATCCGGCCCCCAGCGCCCCACCGGCGCTGCCCGGCGCCGAGGGCGACCGGCGGCCCGTGCCTGTGGAGATCAAGCAGGCCGAATCGTCGCAGCTCGAGTTGGTCCGCCGCTTCGTCTCACCCGTGCTTGGCCCGCTGGAAACGACTTTCATCGTCTTTATCGTGGCCGTCTTCGTGCTGCTGCAGCGGGAGGATCTGCGCGACCGGTTGATTCGCCTGTTCGGGTCGGACGACCTTCACCGCACGACCGAGGCGCTGGACGAGGCCGGGCGGCGGCTCAGCAAGTACTTCCTGGCCCAGCTGACGGTGAATGGCTCCTTCGGGGTGCTGATCACCATCGGCCTGTTCCTGATCGGCGTGCCCAGCCCCATCGTCTGGGGCATCCTGGCCGCTCTGTTCCGCTTCGTGCCCTATATCGGCTCCATCTTGGCTGCCGCCCTGCCCGTGGTATTGGCCGCGGGCGCGGAACCCGGCTGGTCCATGGTGATCTGGACCGCCGCCCTCTTCCTGATCACCGAGCCGATCATCGGCCAGGTGGTCGAGCCCATGGTGTATGGCCACAGCACTGGCCTCTCGCCAGTTTCGGTGATTGTCGCCGCCATCTTCTGGACCTGGCTCTGGGGTCCGATCGGCCTGATCCTGGCCACCCCCCTCACCCTCTGCCTTGTGGTGCTCGGGCGGCATGTGAAGCGGCTGGAATTCCTCGACGTCATGCTGGGCGACCGGCCCGCCCTGACACCCGTCGAGAATTTCTACCAACGCATCCTGGCCGGCGACGCGGATGAGGCGCTGGCCCAGGCGGAGACACTGCTGCAGGACCGCTCGCTCTCCTCCTATTACGACGAGGTGGCGCTGAAAGGCCTGCGCATGGCCGCGAAGGACGCAGAGCGCGGCGTGCTGCGGCCGGAGCGGCTGGAGCTTATCCGAATTGCCGTCGCCGGCCTGGTGAATGATCTGGCTGACACGCCGGACCGGGATCCCCCGGAGAAGGCGCCCTCGACCGAAACGACCGTCTCCGAGAAGGCCCTGCCGAGGGAGCCCGCCCCCGACATTCTCCTGCCGCCGCGGGGGGAACGTCCGGGGACCTGGTCGTCCGAAACGCCAGTGTTGTGCCTGGCTGGGCGCGGGCCGCTGGATGAGGCTGCCTCGGCCATGCTGGCGCAGCTTCTGATCAAGCATGGCATCGGCGCGCGCGCCGTGCCGCATGAAGCCAGTTCGCGGGAGCAGGTGAGAAATCTCGACACGACCGGGGTCGCGATGGTCTGCATCTCCTATCTCGATATCTCCGGCAGCCCCGCGCATTTGCGCTATCTGCTGCGCCGCTTGCGGCAGCGCATGCCGGGCGTGCCGCTGCTGGTGGGGCTGTGGCCGGAAGGCGAGGCGGTGCTGACCGATGCCGCCCAGGCCAAGGCGGTCGGGGCGGATCACTACACCTCGTCGCTCTACGGGGCGGTGACCCAGTGCCTGAAGGTTGCTGCCGCCGGGGCGCAGGATCCCGCCACGGCGAAGGCGGTGATGGAGAAGAGGCCGCTTCCGGGTTAGGTGCGTACCGCGGAACGGCTGGGGCTGGTCAGTCCTTCTTCGCCTCGGCGTTCCGCTTGCGGGTGGCGGCTGCCTTCCGGGCGGAGGCGGAGCGCTGCTCGGGGGTGCGGGTCGCTGCCGCCTTCCTTGCCGAAGCCGAGCGCAGAGCCGCGGGCCGTTGCGCGCTGGCCGCCCCGCCCCGCTTACCGCCGGTCTTTGAGGGCTGGGTGTTCATGGCCTTGCCGCGGCCCGAGCCGCTCTTTTTCCCACCGCCCGTCTCCTTGTTAACAGTGGCCCAGGCCCGCCGCTCGGCCTCATCCTCGGATACGCCGCGCTTCTCGTAGCCCTCCTCGATATGCTCTGCCATGCGCTTCTGCTTGCCGGTGTAGGCGGACTTATCGCCACGGGGCATCGGACCGGACCTCCTCGCGTGATGGTGTCCGGAACAACGTGGGAACCCCGGGCCGGTTCACCCCCCCATGGCCCGGCGCCCGGCCGATACCATATAACACGCCGACCAAACCGAACTCCCCTCCCCCGAGGGCACGCAGGGCACATCCATGTCTGAAACCGTCCCGACCCCCGTCACCGTCCTCACCGGCTATCTCGGTGCCGGCAAGACGACCCTCCTCAACCGCATCCTGACCGAACAGCACGGCCGCAAATTCGCGGTGGTGATCAATGAGTTCGGCGAAATGGGCGTGGACCAGGACCTCGTCATCGATGCCGATGAGGAAGTCTTCGAGATGAACAACGGCTGCATCTGCTGCACCGTGCGCGGGGACCTGATCCGCATTCTCGGCGGATTGATGCGGCGCAAGGATAAGTTCGACGGCATTATCGTCGAGACCACCGGCCTGGCGAACCCCGCCCCGGTCGCCCAGACCTTCTTCGTCGATGAGGACGTCAAGCGTGCCACGCGGCTGGATGCCATCGTCACCGTGGTGGACGCCAAGCACCTGCTGACCCGCCTGGGTGACAGCCCCGAGGCCGAGGAGCAGGTCGCCTTCGCCGACGTGATCGTGCTGAACAAGATGGACCTCGTGACCAACGAGGAGGCCGATGAGGTCGAGCGCCGCATCCGCGCCATCAACCCGACCGTCGAGATCCGCCGCGCCACCAAGTCCAACGTACCGCTGGACGCCGTGATCGGCCGCGATGCCTTCAGCCTGGACCGCATCCTGGCGCGCGAGCCCGAGTTCCTTTCGGGCGATGACGACCACAGCCATGACAGCAATGTGCAGTCGGTCTCCTTCGAGCTGGACAGGCCGGTGGACCCCGAGAAGTTCAATGCCTGGATCGGCGAGCTGCTCCAGACCAAGGGCCAGGACCTGCTGCGTACCAAGGGCATCCTGCATTACAAGGGCGACGACCGCCGCTTCGCCTTCCAGGCCGTGCACATGATCGCTGATGGCGACTACATCGGGCCATGGAAGGACGGGGACCCGCGCAAGTCCCGTATCGTCTTCATCGGCCGCGACCTGAACCGCCCCAAGCTGCGCCGCGGCTTTGAATCCACGGCGGCCGCCTGAGATGTCGGACGTCGCCGAAGCGGATTTCCTGCTGGACCAGCGCGGCACGGGACGCGAGCTTGGCGCCTGGGTCGTGGATGTGGCCTTCGGGCGCGAGGGCCGCTCCATCGGCTTTGCACTTTCCGATGGCAGCGTGCACCTGGCCTCCCCCGCCGACCACCAGGCGGAGTGGACGCGCACGGAAGTGCATGACGGCGCCGGGCTGACCCTGGTGCCCGACGCCACCAACGGCCTGCTCTCCGGCGGTGATGACGGCAAGCTCATCCGCATCACGCCGGATGGCGGCGCGGAAACCATGGCCGAGTTCGGCATGATGAAGTGGGTGAGCCACATCGCCACCCATCCTTCGGGCCTGCGCGCCGTGGCAGTGGGCAAGCATGTCCACCTGATCGATGGCAAGGGCGCCAAGCTGAAGGTGCTCGGCCCGCATCCCTCCACCGTCGGCGGCGTGGCGATCGATGCCAAGGGCAAGCGCGTCTTCGCCTCCCACTACAACGGCGTCTCCGCCTGGTTCGTCGGGGCGAAGGAGGACAAGCCGCGCGTGCTGGAATGGAAGGGCAGCCATCACGCGATCGCCGTTTCGCCGGACGGGCAGAACGTGGTGACCGCCATGCAGGAAAACGCGCTGCATGGCTGGCGCCTGACGGACAGCCAGCACATGCGCATGTCCGGCTATCCTGCGAAGACGGCCTCCCTCTCCTTCACCGCCAAGGGCCGCTGGCTCGCCTCCTCCGGCGCCGATTCCGTCGTGCTCTGGCCCTTCTTCGGCGGCGGTCCCATGGGCAAGGCGCCGACGGAGATCGCGGGCGGCGACCAGGTGATCTGCACCCGTGTCGCCTGCCATCCGCAGCATGAGGTGGTGGTGGCGGGCTTCGCGGATGGCCTCGTGCTGATGGCGGAGATCGCTTCAGGCAAGGTGGTACCCGTCGCGGCGCCAGGGCGCGGACCCATTTCCGCCCTGGCCTGGAATGCGGCTGGAACGCATCTGGCCTTCGGCACGGAGACGGGCTTCGCCGCGCTTCTTGACTTGGCGAAGCGCTGACGCGCCCCCACCCTGGGGCGCATGAGCGATCGAATCACAACACCCCTTATCTCCATCCCGCGGCTCGGCCTGGGCACCTACAGGCTCACCGGAGCCGCGGGCCAGGCCGCGGTCGAATCAGCCCTGTCCATGGGCTACCGCGCCCTCGACACGGCCGAGATGTATGCGAATGAGGCGGAGGTCGGCGCCGGGCTGAAGGGTTCCGGCGTGCCGCGTGGCGATGTCTTCGTCACCAGCAAGGTATGGTGGGACCATCTTGGCCCCGGCGAGATCCGCCAAGCCTGCGAGACTTCCCTTAAGAAGCTCGGCACCGACTACCTCGACCTCTATCTCGTCCACTGGCCAGCGCCGGAGATGGATCTGCATCGTGTCATGCATGACATGGCACGGCTGCGAGAGGAGGGCCTGACCCGCGCGATCGGCGTGGCGAATTTCCCTGCCGGCCTGCTGAAGCGCGCGATCGAAACAGGCGTGCCCATCGCCGCCAATCAGGTCGAGTATCATGCGCTACTCACCCAAAACCGCCTGCTGGAAGTCACGCGCCCCCATAACATCGTGTTGACCGCTTATTCCCCTCTGGGACGAGGGCTCCTGGCCGACAACCCGGAGATCCGGACGGTCGCGGCTCGCCACGGCGCGACGGCCGCACAGGTCGCGCTTGCCTGGCTGCTGCGGCAGGACGGCGTGGCGGCTATTCCGAAGGCAACACGGCCAGAATCGCAGCGCGGCAACCTCGCGGCACTGGAACTAGCGGGCAAGCTGACGGCTGAGGATGTCGCGGCCATCGACGCGTTGCCGAAGGATCAGCGCTTCGTGGATCCGGACTTCGCGCCCGACTGGAACGCATGATCAATTGAAGGAGACCGGGGAGAAGAAGTTTTCCCCGGCCTGCTCGTGTTTTTCCTCGAGTTCGGAACGCGCCGGATTCAACGGCGCGCGGCTTATCCGGCCTGATCAGGTATAGCGCACGGGATGCGGGGAGCCGGCCGGCCCGACGCAGTAATGCACGGCCGGCCGCAGCACCGGCTCCGGCTCGGTCACAGCCATCGGCACTTCATCAGCCAGGGCCTGCGGGGCAGGGCGAGCGGCAGGGGCCCGCCGGCGCGGCTGGGCCTGCGCGTGCCGCTCAGCCCGCCGGGGCACGCGCCGCTCCGCCCGGACCTCACGCTGGAATACAGTGGCGCTGCTCGAAATCGGCGCTGCCACATCACACATGGTCGCATTGACGAAGAGGGGCACATCGGCGGCCCGGGCAGCCGGGGCCAGCGTGAGAAGGCCAATCAGAGCAATCGCGCCTGCCTTCATTTTGAGAACCCCACTTCATAATGTTTTCAGGAACTTGGCGACTCTTGTTGCATCGCCCTCTGCGGAATGAACGCGTGCTCCGGGAGTCGGTTTCGCGAAGCCGACGGGCGGGTCAAGCGTTGGGCGGGCGGCAGCAACTCCAAAACGCGATCGGGACCCCCTCCATGAGCGACAAGCCCACAGGACTCCCCGGCATCCCGCAGCAGGATGACGATGACGAGGTGGATCTCGGCATCAGCCTGCAGGCGGTGGCCAACATCATCGATGCCGCCCGCGCCTCCGATGAGACCGAGGAGGACGAGGCCAATGAGGACGCCAAGCTGGAGACGGCCGATGCCAGCAAACCCGACCTGACCGGCGAAAGCCTGGAGACGCTGATCGAGGAACTGAACGAGGACGAACAGGCGGCCCTCATGGCAATCGCCTGGATCGGCCGTGGGGATTACGAGCCCGACGAGTGGGAAGAGGCGCTGAATCTCGCGCGGGAGCGGAATGAGGCCGATCCAGCGGCCTATCTCATGGGCATTGATATGCTGGGCGACCTGCTGGCGGAGGGGCTGGCCGCCTTCGGAATCGTGGTGGAGGAAATCGAGCGCTGATCCAGGCCCGGCCGGTCAGCCGAAGACCGGCCCTGGCAGCCCTGCAATCTCCCGCACCAGCTTGCGCCGCACCGCGTTGCCGAAGGATTCGAAATCCTCGGCGGCAATGAGGAATGCTCCTTCACCACCGATCACTGCTTCGCGGTAGTACTGGTCCAGCGGCATGGGGGAAGGCCGCCCGAAGGTGGGGCGGTCATTCATGATGGGCAGACCATTGATGGTGACGCCCTGCGCCACGACACGGTCCCGCACGGCCTCGACCGGCACACCACTATTGTTCACCCCGTCGCCGGAGACGTCGATCACCCGCCGCGTTCCCTCAAAGGGGGATTCCGTCAGGGTCCTCATCGAGAAATCCAGCCCGCCGGAGATGGAGGTCCAGGACAGCGCGACACGCGGCGCCTGTTCCAGCGCCTCGGCCCAGGCCTCGGCCTCCGCCGTGCTTCCGATATGCGTCCAGGGAATCACGAGCCGCTGATAGTCAGAGCCTGCCCATTCGACATAGGCGACCGCGATCGCGCCCATCATCCCGGCGCGGATTGCTTCCAGCACCCGTGGATCGGTCATCGCGCTTCGATAGCCCTCACGCTGCAGCCGGGCTTCGTCATCGTCGATGGAGCGGGAGACATCCACGGCGAGCACCAGGAGCAGGTCCACCGACTCTTCCGCTCTGCCTGCACCTGGCGCCACAGGAAGCATCGCGGCGCTGCTCGCCGCGAGAAGGGACCGACGCCGCATGGAGCACCGCCTTGCCGTGGAATGCCACGATCAGATCAGGTGCACTCCGATACACGCAATGGTTTTGTCGCAACGCACGATCTTGTCAGCGCGGTAGCATCACCTCGGGCCGCGTCGCCGGGTCCGGCGCCCATCCGCCGGGCACGCGGCGCAGCAGCGGGGCGGCGAAAGCAGCGCAGACCGGCACTTCTCCAGGCCAGGAATCCCGCCAACGATCTCCCTGGGCCATGGCGACGCAGAGCCCCACCGGGCGCACCCCGGCCGCGCCGAGCAGCACCAGCCCAGCCAAAGCGGAACTACCCGTGCTGACCACATCATCCACCAGCAGCACGCGCCGCCCGGCCAGCCGCGGCAGGATTCGCGGGTCCAGCCACATCCGCCGCTCCCGCGGGGTGGTGGAGGAGGAGACGGGCACCGACAGCGCCTCCTCATACCAGCGCTTGCGTGAATAGCCGGCGGCCACCCAGTTCGCATGCCCCAGCGCCTCCCCCACCAGCGGGGCCAGGGCATGGCCCAGCGTCGGCAGGCCGCAGACCACCTCTGCGCCAAGCGGCCGTGCTGCCTCAGCCATCCAGCCCGCGATCCGGCGCAGGACGAAGAAGGAGGCCTGATTGACGATCAGCCCAGTGACCGCGACATCACCGTAGTCGCGAAGCGGCAGGCGCAGGGCCGATCCGTCGGGCATCGGAAGTGCCGCGCTCTCCCTATAGGGTGGCGCATCCGGGGCGGGTTCAAATCTCTGCCAGAACTCCATGGGTTCGCGCTTGGCACAGCACTTGATGATGGTCCAGCCTTGTGGAACGACCCAGCCTCGGGCATCGCGCCGCCCTGACCGGAGACGAAGCATGACGACCCGCCGCAACCTGATGGCCGCCGCCGGCACCGCCTTCCTTTCCTGGGACGTGGCGGTCCGCGCCGCCCAGGCCCAGACGCCGCCCGGCGTGCTGGTGATGGCGAAGCAGATCGACGACATCATCACGCTCGATCCCGCCGAGAGCTTCGAGTACACGGGCGGCGAGATCTGCGGCAATGTCTACCAGCGGCTCACCACCACTCCGAATGAGGATCCCTCCCGCCTGACCGGCGATCTGGCCGAGAGCTGGACGGCGAGCAATGACGCGAAAACCTTCACCTTCCGCCTCAAGGACGGGCAGAAATTCGCCAGCGGCAAGGAAGTGACGGCGGAGGACGTGGTTTACTCCCTCCAGCGCGTGGTGGCGCTGAACAAGAGCCCGGCCTTCATCATCAACCAGTTCGGATTCACAAAAGACAACATGGCGCAGACCATCCGCGCCACCGATCCCCGCACGGTGGTGCTGACCACGGCCGAGCCGACCGCCACCTCCTTCCTGCTCTACTGCCTCTCCGCCGCCGTGGGCAGCATCGTGGAGAAGGCCACCGTCTCCGCCCGCGCGCAGGGCGATGACTGGGGCAATGCCTGGATGAAGGGCAATTCCGCCGGATCCGGGCCCTACAGCATCGTCTCATGGCGCGCGAGCGAGGCGGTGACGCTGCAGGCCAACCCGAATGCCGCCCGCCCCGCCGCCACGCGCCGCATCATCATCCGCCATGTCGCCGATCCCTCGGCGCAGCTCCTCGGCCTCCAGCGCGGCGATTACGACATCGCCCGCAATCTTGCCTCGGACCAGATCAGGACCCTGTCCGGCGACAACCGCTACACCGTGCTGTCGCAGCGCAAGGCCAGCCTGATCTACATCGCGATGAACCAGAAGAACCCGATCCTGGCCAAGCCGCAGGTGCGCCAGGCCATCAAGATGGCCATCGACTATGAGGGCATCCAGAAGAACATCGTTCCCAGCAACTACGCGGTGCATCAGGCCTTCCTGCCGGAGGGCCTGCCCGGTGCCCTGACCGAGAAGCCCTTCAAGGCCGATGTGGAAGCCGCCAAGCGCCTGCTGGCGGAGGCCGGCCATCCCGACGGCTTCGAGTGCAGCTTCGACTTCTTCTCGGGCGCCCCGGTGGGCGACATTGCCCAGGCCGTGCAGGCGAACCTGGCCGCCATCGGCATCCGCCCGCGCATGCTGCCGGGCGAGATGCGCGCGGTCATCACCAAGACCCGCGCGCGCCAGCATGACCTGGCCCTCCTGCGCTGGGGCTCGGATTATTTCGACCCCCACAGCAATGCCGAGGCCTTCAGCATGAACCCCGACAACGGGGATGATGCGCGCAACAAGACGCTGGCCTGGCGCTCCGCCTGGGAGATCCCCGAGCTGACCGCCCGCACCATCGCCGCCGTGAAGGAGACCGACACGGAGAAGCGGGTCGCGATGTATGAGGACCTGCAGCGCGACCACCAGAAGCAGAGCCCCTTCGCGATCATGCTTCAGGAGCTGGAAGTGGCCGTGACGCGCAACAATGTCCGCGGCCTGAGCATCGGCGTCATCAACGACCGCACCAACTACGCCGCGATCGCCAAGGCCTGATCTTGAGGGCACGTCTCCGGGCGTTGGCGGCCACCGCCGCCAGCATCCCCATCACCCTTCTCGGCCTGGCGCTGGTCACCTTCTTCATCGGCCGCGTGGTACCGATCGACCCGGTGCTGGCGGTGGTAGGTGACCGCGCCCCGGCTGATGTGGTCGAGCGCGCGCGGATCGAGCTGGGGCTCGACCAGCCCCTTTATGTCCAGTTCTGGCGCTACTTGACGGACATCCTGACGGGGAATCTGGGCCGGTCGGTGATGACCTCCAATTCCGTCTGGGAGGACATCGCCCGCTTCTTCCCCGCCACCTTCGAACTGGCGACGCTGGCAATCCTCATCGCGGCTGTCCTCGGCATCGGCCTTGGGGTGCTGGCCGCCACGCGGCAAGGCTCCTGGGTGGATCAGGCCGTGCGGGTCTTCTGCCTGGCCGGGCATTCCGTGCCGGTCTTCGTGCTGGCCCTGGTCTCGCTGCTGGTCTTCTACGCCTGGCTGGGCTGGCTGCCCGGCCCCGGCCGCCAGGGCATCGTCTATCAGGACATGGTGGAGCCCGTGACCGGGCTGCTGACGCTGGACGCCGCACTGGCCAATGACTGGCCGGCCTTCTGGGATGCGGTGGCACATCTGATCCAGCCCGCCGGCGTGCTGGCCTTCTTCTCCCTGGCCTATATCGCCCGAATGACGCGCGCCTTCATGCTGGCGGAGCTGCGCAGCGAATACGTCACCACCGCCCGGGCCAAGGGTCTTTCCCCCGCACGCATCGTCTGGCGCCATGCCTTCCGCAACACCGCCGTGCCGCTGGTGACCGTGATTTTCCTCACCTATGCCGGGCTGCTGGAGGGCGCGGTGCTGACCGAGACGATCTTCGCCTGGCCCGGCCTGGGCCAGTACCTCACCGTGTCGCTGCTGAATGCGGACATGAACGCGGTGCTCGGCGCCACACTGGTGGTCGGGCTGATCTATGTGGTTCTGAACCTGCTGGCGGACCTGCTCTATCGTCTGATGGACCCACGCACCCGATGACAGGCCCGACACCCGGCAGCCCGATTGCCGATGCCGCGACCACCACGGCGGCCGTGGAACCAATTCCGGCCGATGCGGTGCCAGAGGCCGCGGGCGCCCCGCCGCCGCCTGCACCGGGTGCCGTTCCGCGTCGCCGCCAATGGCTGCTGACCGACGCCCCGGCCTCGCGCTCCCAGGCCGCCTGGGGCCGCCGCTACCAGGCCTGGCTCGCCTTCCGCCGCAATCCACTGGCCGTGGCGGGGCTGTTGGTCATCCTGGTCATGCTGGTGCTGATCCTGCTGGCGCCGGTGCTGGCCACGCATGATCCGGGCATCCAGGAACTCGGCAACCGCCTCGCCGCTCCTTCCGCCCAGCACTGGCTCGGCACGGATGAACTGGGCCGCGATGTCTGGTCCCGGCTTCTCTATGGTGGCCGCATCACGCTGGGCATGGTGATTGCCGTGGTCGTGCTGGTCGCACCGGTTGGCCTGCTGGTCGGCTGCGTGGCCGGCTATGCGGGCGGGATCTGGGACCGGCTGCTGATGCGCGTGACCGACGTTTTCCTGGCCTTCCCGCGCCTGATCCTGGCGCTGGCCTTCGTCGCCGCCATGCGCCCGGGGGTGGAGAGCGCGGTGGTCGCCATCGCGCTGACGGCTTGGCCGCCCTATGCCCGCCTGGCCCGCGCGGAGACGCTGACCATCCGCCGCACCGATTATGTCGCCGCGGCGCGCATGACCGGCGCATCCCATGCCCGGATCGTGCTGCGCCATGTGATGCCGATGTGCCTGCCCTCGCTGGTCGTACGGGTCACGCTGGACATGTCCTCCATCATCCTCACCGCTGCGGGCCTCGGCTTCCTCGGCCTTGGCGCCCAGCCGCCGCTGCCGGAATGGGGCACGATGATCGCGACCGCCCGGCGCTTCATCCTGGAACAATGGTGGGTCGCCGTGATGCCCGGCATCGCCATCTTCGCGGCGTCCCTCGCCTTCAACCTGCTGGGGGATGGCCTCCGCGACGTGCTGGACCCGAAGCAGCGATGATATCCGGTGAGCCATTGGTGGCGGTGCGGAACCTCCATGTCGCCTTTCCCTCCGCCACCGGCGTCACCCAGGCCGTGCGCGGCGTCTCCTTCTCAATCGGGCGGGAGAAGCTGGGCATCGTGGGGGAGAGCGGATCGGGCAAGTCCGTCACCGGCCGGGCGCTGATGCGGCTGTTGCCCGGCACGGCGCAGGTCCGGGCCGATGTGCTGCGCTTCGGCACCACCGACATCCTCCAGGCCACAGACCGCGAGATGCGCGCCCTGCGCGGCGGCCGGATCGGCCTGGTGCTGCAGGACCCGAAATATAGCCTGAACCCCGTGGTGACCGCGGGCGCCCAGATCGCCGAGGCCCTGCGTGCCCATAGCCGGATGGGCCGGAAGGAGGCGCGCGAGGCCGCACTGGGGCTTCTGGAAAGCGTGAAGATCCGCGATCCGCGCCGCGTCCACGACGCCTATCCGCACGAGCTTTCCGGAGGGATGGGACAGCGCGTGATGATCGCCATGATGCTCGCCCCCAATCCCGATTTCCTGATTGCCGACGAGCCCACCTCCGCCCTCGACGCCAGCGTGCAGGCGGAGATCCTGGGCCTGATCGAGGAGCAGGTCGACCAGCGGGGCATGGCGCTGATGCTGATCAGCCACGACCTTCCCCTGGTATCCCGTTTCTGCGACCGCGTGGCCGTGATGTATGCGGGGCAGGTGATGGAGGAGATGCCCGCCGCCGACCTCCACAAGGCGACGCATGGCTACACCCGCGGGTTGCTGGAATGCCTGCCCAGCCTGACGGAGCACCGGGACCGCCTGCCAACGCTGAAGCGCGATCCCGCCTGGCTGGCGCCGCGCGCATGATCAACATCGAGAACCTCGATGTCCGCTTCGGGACGAATCACGCGGTGCGCGGTGTCTCCTTCCACGTAGCGGGAGGCGAGACTTTCGGGCTGGTGGGGGAGAGCGGCAGCGGCAAATCCACTGTGCTGCGCGCTATCGCCGGCCTGATCACCGAATGGAGCGGCCACATGGCCGTGGGCGGGCAGCCCCTGGGCCGCCGGCGGGATCGGGCCTTCTTCCGCATGGTCCAGATGGTCTTCCAGGATCCCTATGGCTCGCTCCATCCCCGCCAGACCGTGGACCGCATCCTTGCCGAGCCGCTGGCCGTGCATGGTGTGCGTGATGCCGATGCGAGGATCGCCCGCGCGCTGGAGGAGGTGGCCCTGCCGCGTACCGCCCGCTTCCGCTACCCGCACCAGCTCTCCGGGGGCCAGCGCCAGCGCGTGGCGATCGCCCGCGCCCTGATCGCCGATCCGCGCGTGTTGCTGCTGGACGAACCCACCAGCGCCCTCGACGTCTCCGTGCAGGCGGAGGTGCTGAACCTTCTGGCCGATCTTCGCGCCGCGCGCGGCCTTACCTGCATTCTCGTCTCACACAATCTCGCCGTGGTCGCGCATCTCTGCGGACGACTGGCGGTGATGCAGGGTGGGAAGATCGTGGAGATGCTGGACGTGGCGGCGTTGCGCGCGGGCCGCGTGGTGCATCCGCACACGCAGGATCTGTTCAGACTCTCGCGCGACCTGGAAAGGACCTAGGAACCCTCCACCAGTCCCAGCTGCCGGGCCATGTGCAGAAGCCGGTCCGCCGCCTGTCCGATCGCCTCCACGCCATGATGCGCGTGGGCATAGGCGAAAGCCGCGCGGCCCATGTGCTCGATCCGCTCCGGATCAGCCAGCAGCGCCTCGACCTCAGCTTCCAGGCTTTCGGGCGTGACGAGCAGGCCGTGCACCCCGTGGACGAATCCGCTCGGGATGACGTGGCGGAAGGCGATGACGGGCCGCCCACAGGCCATGCCCTCCACCACTGATCGCGCCAGCCCTTCCTGCAGGGCGGGGTGCACCATGATCCGCGCATCGCGAATATAGCCGAAGACGTCGTCGTGCCGGCGGTGGCCATAAAAGCGCGCCTTGCTTCTCGGCGGTGCGGCGGCCCGGATCTGCTCCAGCATGGCACCACCGCCGACAAAGGCGATCCGGAACTGCCTGGACAGTCCGAGCAGTGCCGCCTGGTTCTTCCGCGGGCCGTGGAAGGTTCCGACATTGACAATGTCGTGCCGCGGCACGGAGGGCGGAGAGCCGTCCCCGCAGAGATGGGCATCGATGTATTTGGGCAGGACGAGTGTCCGGCCGGCGGCATGGTGGGATGCAAAGGCGCTCCGGCACTGCCCCTCATGCTCGGCCAGCACCAGCATGGCCCGTGGAAGCAGCCGGTCCGTCACGGCTCCGCCCACGATAAAGCCGAAGGCGGGTTCGGGCACCAGGCGTTCCTGGAGGAAGGACGCGATCGCGTAGTGCAGCCCCTTATAGAGCACGAGATCCGGGCGGAAGGCAGCAAGGGACCGGAGCATGGGCGTGCTCACCCGAAGGGCATGCGGGTCGTCCGGATTGTCGGCCGGGAAGAAGGCGGCCGCGATGCTGCCATCGAGGTACACTTCCTCTTTCTCCTCCGCACCGGCATGCATGCGGAACAGGTGAACAGCCGTACCATGGCCCCCGAGCGCGCGAAGGAGATGCAGTTCGCGCCGGGCACCTTCCATGCGCCGGTCCGCATGGCACATCACCACCGCGATCCGCATCAGCCTTCCTCACCGCCCCGGTACCAGACCCGCCGGGGTATGACGGAAAAGGGCGTGCTACGCATGGCCGAACCGTTCATCCGAGTTGCCGCACCACCCGCGCCGGGTTTCCCACTGCCAGCACACCTCCCGGCAGGTCGCGGTTCACCATCGCCCCTGCACCCACCACCGTGTCATTCCCGATCGTCACCCCTGGCAACACGATGCAGCCGCCACCCAGCCAGACATTGCGCCCGATGGTCACGGGGTGTGCGCTTTCGATTCCCGCCGCGCGAAAGCCAGCCTCCAGCGGATGGGTGGCCGTGTAGATCTGCACGGCGGGCGCCACCTGGCAGTGATCGCCGAGGGTGATCGGCGCGCAATCCAGGAAGACACAGTTGAAGTTGATGTAGCTGCCCATACCCAGGCGGATGTTGCTGCCGTAGTCGCAACGGAATCCCGGCATCACCATTGTCTTGTCGCCGATGCTGCCCAGTAACTCTTCCAGCACCGCGCGGCGCGCCGCCTCGTCCTCGGGCCGCAGGGCGTCCATCTGCTGGATCAGGGCCCGCGCGTGATAGCGCTCCGCCAGCAGGTCCGGGTCCATGCCGTCATAGGGCAGGCCGGCCAACATCTTCTCGCGTTCGGTCATATGCCAGTTTGGCGCGCCTTCCACACGCCGCCAAACCAAAAGAGGACGAGCCGGCGCCGCCGGTGCCTCCAAAGCGAGAGATCCAGAAAAGGGGCGAGGAAGCCCACCTTCCCCAGCCTTCTTCCCTTACGCCCCGCCCAGCGTCCGCACCGCCAGCGCAGCCGCCGAGGCCCGGTTCTCCACCCCCAGCTTCGCGAAGATTCCCTCCAAGTGCTTATTCACCGTACGAGGGCTGAGCACGAGGATATCGGCGATATCGCGGTTGGACTTGCCGCGCCCCAACCAGAGCAGCACCTCAGCCTCCCGCGCCGTCAGGCCGAGCCGGGTACGCAGTATCGTCTCCTCCCGCCCGGGATCGGCGATAGTGACGCGCAACAGCAGCTCATCCGGCCCGATCTGCCCGACATGATGAAACTCGATGGAGCGTCCGTCGCCCAGAATGACAGGGGCGATGCGGGGCGTCTCCCCCTGCCCCAGCGGCGCCCAGCCGGGGATGCGAAGCCCGGCCTGCTCCGGGTCCTCTTCCTCCTGCGGCCCTGCGGCGCGCAGCAGGGAGGCGGCCTGCGGCGTCGCCCAGAGCACGTCGCCGTCCCGGTCCACCGCCAGCAGGGACCGCCCGGCCACGTCGAGCGCGGCATGGGCGCTGCGGGTCAGCCGCGCATTGGCCAGATGGGCGCTGATCCGCGCCACCACCTCGTCCGGCACCACGGGCTTGATGACATAGTCCACCCCGCCCGCATCGAAGCCGCGCACCACGTCCTCGCTCTCGGTCAGGCCGGTCATGAAGATCACGGGAACGGAGAAGAGGCTGGCATTCCGCTTCATGCGGCGGCAGGCCTCGAATCCATCCATGCCCGGCATCACCGCATCCATCAGCACGATGTCCGGCGTGATGCGTTCGATCACCGCCATGGCGGCGGCGGCGGATTGCGCCACCAGAACCATGTAGCCCGCACTTTCCAGCGTGTCGTTCAGCAGCCCGAGCGTGCCGGGCGCGTCATCGACGACCAGCACGATATCACGGCGCGCCGCTTCCCCGTTCCGCATGCTAGCCTCTGCTGGCATCGGCGATGGATCCTGCTTCCTGTCCCTCCGGCAGGGCCGCGATGAAGGCGTCCAGCCGGTATTCCGAAATCAGGCCGCGCAACTCGGCGACGGCGGCGCGGGTCTCCGGCGCTTCCTGCTCCAGCGCGTCCAGCCTTTCCCGGATGCCGCCGACATAGCCGATGGCGGCAAGCTGCCGCAGATCCGCCACCTGCTCGGGCGTCAGCCGCATGGCGGCCCCGTTTCCCGCCGCGGGCGCCGCATCGGCGAAGGTCCAGGTCACGCCGAGCAGCTGCCCCACCTTATCCAGCAGAGCAGGCAAGGAAAGAGGCTTGGGCAGCACGTCATTATGGTGCTGCCCCTCGCCGGGCGCGCGCAGCTCCAGCGCATTGGCCGAGACCATGATGATCGGAGCGCGCAGCTCGTCTTCCTCTCGCAGCCGCCGGGCCAGCTCCCAGCCGGTCATGCCGGGCATGGCGATGTCGAGCAGGAAGAGATCCGGCTCCCGCTCCGCGGCCAGGCGCCGGCATTCGGTGCCATCGGCGGCCTGGCGCACCTCGAAGCCGAGCGGCTGCAGCAGGTCTGCAATCAGAGCGCGATGATCGGCATCGTCATCGGCCACCAGCACCAGCGGCGCACGCGCACCTTCCGTCCGACCGGTAATGCGGCGTTCCGCTGGCGCCGGACGGCCCGTCTTGCTCGACAGCAGCAGCCGCACCCGGAACCGACTGCCCTCGCCCAGGCGGCTGGTGACGGAGATCTCGCCCCCCATCACCTCAGTCAGCGTCTTGGTGATGGTCAGCCCCAGACCGACGCCGGGGGTGGAGGGCGCATGGGAATTCTCCCCACGCTGGAAGGGCTCGAAGATGCGCGCCAGATCGGCCTCGGGAATGCCGATTCCCGTGTCGATGATCTCGAAATCCGCCACCTCCGACCGGAAGCGCAGGCGGAAGGTAACACTGCCCCGGCGGGTGAACTTGATCGCATTGGAGAGAAGGTTGATCAGGATCTGCCGGAGGCGCCGCTCATCGGTATGCACCAGGGCCGGCATCCGCTCCGGCGGGTCGAAAATGAAAGCGACGCTCTTCGCTTCCGCCTGAAGGCGCAGCATCTGCACGATCTGCTCCAGGAATTCCGGCAGCCGCACCTCGTCGCGGTAGAGCTCGATCCGCCCCGCCTCGATCTTGGAAATGTCGAGCAGCCCCTCGATCAACGCCGCCAGATGCTCGCCGGACCGGCGGATCGTGCGGATGCCGTCACGCCGGCGCTCCGGAATGGCCGTGTCCCGTTCCAGCAATTGCGCATAGCCAAGAATAGCATTGAGCGGGGAGCGCAACTCGTGGGAGATGCCGATGACATAGCGGCTCTTAGCGACATTCGCCGCCTCCGCTGTCTCCTTCGCCTTCTGGAGCGCGGCATCGGTTCGCTTATGGGCGCGGATCTCGCTCATCAGCAGGCTGGTCTGCCGGCGCGTCTCCTCCTGCGCCACCAGCCGGCTCTGGCGCGCCAGCACCAGCGCCCACGCGACAATCCCGCCAATCACCACCAGCACAAAGAAGGCCTTCCAGAAGGCCGTGTCGAGATCCGGGCCCGCCGGGGTCTGGGCGCGGATGCCCAGGAACACCAGGCTGATGGTGGCCACGAAAAGCAGGAACACCACCATGAAGGAGCCGACCGGCGTGGACAGCGCATCCAGCACCCGGGCCGGCAGCACCGCCCGCAACGGCTCCATCACCTGGGCGGAGAGCCGCGCATGGGGCTTGCAGCCATCGCCGCAGCGTGCATCCAGCGAGCAGCAGAGGGAGCAGATCGGGCCGGTATAGACGGGACAATAGGCCATGTCCCGCGGCTCGAAATCATGCTCGCAGATCACGCATTGCAAGGACGGCATCGTGGCCCAGGCGGCGCGCGGGCGGCGGGCCAGATAGTAGCGCCCACCTGTGGCCCAGGCGAGCAGCGGCGCCGCCGCGAAGGCCATGCCAAAGGCAAGAAAGGTCGAGAAAGCCTGCGCGAGCGGGCCGAAAAAACCGTAATAGGCAAGGAAGGAAATGAGAACCGCCAGCAGCATGCTGCCCACGCCCACCGGGTTCACGTCATACAGATGTGCCCGCTTGAACTCGATCCCCGGCGGGCTGAGCCCAAATGGCTTGTTGACGGCCAGATCCGCCACCAGCGCCCCCATCCAGGCTGCGGCGACATTGGAATAGACGAAGAGAACCTGCTCGATCGTATTATAGACGCCCAGCTCCATCAGCAGCAGGGCCACGGCGATGTTGAACACCAGCCAGACCACCCGCCCGGGATGGCTGTGCGTCAGGCGGGAGAAGAAGTTGGACCAGGCCAGCGACCCGGCATAGGCATTGGTCACGTTGATCTTGATCTGCGACAGCGCCACGAACACCGAGGTGACAATCAGCACCAGCACGGGTGAGGCGAGCAGATAACCGAAGGCCAGCCGGTACATTTCCGCTGGCTGCACGGCCTGCACGGCGGAAAGCCCCGCCCGGATCGCGGCATAGGCCAGGAAGGAGCCGGCGAGCAGCTTCAGCACGTCGAAGACGATCCAACCCGGTCCACCTAGCAGCATCGCGGACCACCAGACCCACGGCTTCTGGGTGGCCCGCGCTGGCAGAAAGCGGATGTAGTCCACCTGCTCCCCAGTCTGGGTGATCAGCGCGAAGAGGATGGATGCGGCGGCACCGAAGGCCAGCAGGTTGAAGCTTCCCGCCCCGTTCTCCCCACCATACTCCGTCCAATCCGAAACCCAGTCAGGACGGGCGATGGCCACCGCCAGCAGCGGCAACACATTCAGCACCAGCCAGACCGGCTGGGTCCAGGTCTGCACGCGGCTGATGAAGGTGATGCCATGCGTCACCAGCGGCAGCACCACCACCGCGCAGAGGATGTAGCCCGCCCAGAGCGGCACGCCGAAGAAACTGTCCAGCATCGTCGCCAGGATCACCGCCTCGATCCCGAAGAAAATGAAGGTGAAGGAGGCGTAGATGAGCGAGGTGATGGTGGACCCAATATAGCCGAACCCCGCCCCCCGGGTGAGCAGGTCGATATCCACCCCCGCCCGCGCGGCACTGAGGCAGATCGGCAGGCTGGCCACGAAGATCAGCACGCTGACAAAGAGAATTGCCGCGACGCTGTTGGTGAACCCATGGGTGACGGTCAGCGTGCCCCCGATCGCCTCCAGCGCCAGGAAGGAGATGGAGCCGAGCGCGGTATTGGCCACCCGGAAGGCCGACCACTTCCGTGCGCTCTCCGCCGTGAAGCGGAGTGCGTAGTCCTCCATCGTCTCGTCAGCGACCCAGCGGTTGTAGTCGCGGCGGATACGGATGATGCGTTGGCGCGTCGCCATGCCCGGGGCCGGTCCTCGCTCCCTGATCAGGTTCCCGCCGGGGCTCGGGCATGGCAGGCCCGGATCGGGGGCGGAGAAGGTGTTCCGCTCCCCAGGCTGCCGTCAAGGACGGGCCGGGGCCGCCACCTACGTCATTCGACGTATTCGATTCTCTCGCGCGGATCGCGAGGATGGCTGTGACGCGGCGGCCTCCGCCGAAGCCCTTGCCCACGCCAGGAGACCCTTCCATGACCAACGGCATGTCCCGCCGCGCGCTCGGCCGCGCGGCCCTCGGCCTCGGGGGCGCGCTCGCGCTGCCCGCCATCCGCCCCTCCTTCGCCCAAGGCGCGCCCATCAAGGTCGGCGTGCTCCACTCCCTCTCCGGCACGATGGCGATCAGCGAGACGGCGCTGCGCGACACGGTGCTGATGATGGTGGAATGGGCCAATGCCCAGGGCGGTGTGCTCGGCCGCAAGCTGGAGCCGGTGGTGGTGGACCCCGCCTCCAACTGGCCGCTCTTCGCGGAGAAGGCGCGCGAGTTGCTCGCCGTTTCCAAGGTGGACGTGACCTTCGGCTGCTGGACCTCGGTCTCCCGCAAATCCGTCCTGCCAGTCTTTGAGGAGCTGAACGGCCTGCTCTTCTACCCCGTGCAGTATGAGGGCGAGGAGCAGAGCAGGAACGTCTTCTACACCGGCGCCGCGCCGAACCAGCAGGCGATTCCGGCGGTGGAGTACCTGATGAGCAAGGATGGCGGCGAGGCCAAGCGCATCGCCCTCCTCGGCACCGACTATGTCTATCCCCGCACCACCAACCGCATCCTGCGCGCCTTCCTGAACAGCAAGGGCATCTCCGATGCCGACATCATGGAGGAGTACACGCCCTTCGGCCATTCCGACTGGCAGGGCATCGTCTCCCGCGTGAAGCGCTTTGCGGGTGAGGGCAAGCGCACCGCCATCGTCTCCACCATCAATGGCGACGCCAATGTTCCCTTCTACCGCGAGCTGGGCAACCAGGGCATCAAGGCGGAGGACATCCCCTGCGTTGCCTTCTCAGTGGGTGAGGAAGAGCTGGCGGGCATCGACACCAAGCCGCTGGTCGGCCACCTGGCCGCCTGGAACTACTTCATGTCCGTTCCCGGCAAGCCGAATGACGACTTCAAGGCCATGTGGAAGGCCTACATCAAGAACGACAAGCGCGTGACCAACGACCCGATGGAAGCCACCTATACCGGCTTCCGCATGTGGATGCAGGCCGTCGCCAAGGCCGGCACCACCAATGTGGATCAGGTGCGCGAGGCCATGTATGGCCAGAAGGTTATGGCCCCCTGTGGCTATGAGGAGGAGATGCACCGCAATCACCACCTCTCCAAGCCCGTGATGATCGGCGAGGTAATGGAGAACGGCCAGTTCAACATCGTCTACAAGACGCCACAGGCGATCCCGGCCGAGAACTGGTCGCCCTATATCCCCGAGAACAAGAACCGCCGCGGCTGATGAAGGATCGGGCGGCGGGGCAACCCGCCGCCGGCACCCCATGCCCCGTTTTCTCCTCGCCCTGATGCTCCTCCTGGCCACGGCACTTCCCGCCGCGGCGCAGGACGCCTTCCTCGATGCCCTGCCCGGCCTAGCCGGCGGTTTCGGCATCCAGGCGGAAGCGGTCGAACGCCTCGGCGCCAGCGGTGACACCCGTGCCCTGCCGGTGCTGCGCGCCCTTTCCGAAGGGCAACTCCGCAAGCACGACAGCACGATCATCCTGCCCGACGGCCGCGATGCCGCCACCGGCCAGCCCGCCGACGCGACCGGCGCAGAAACCATCCGCATCAACAACCGCGTTCGCTCCGCCCTGCGCGGCGCGCTCGGCCGCCTGCAGCTTGTCTCCACCGATGCCGATGAACGCTACGCTGCCGCGGATGCCGTGTTCCGCAGCCGCAGTGCCGAAAGCATTTCCGCCCTTGAAGCGGCGATTGCCCGGGAAACCGTGGCACGCGTGAGGGAGCGCCAGGAGCTGGCGCTCGCCGCCTCCCGTCTCGTGGCGAGCGAGGCCGCCGTGAAGCGCCAGGGCATCGCAACCCTTGGCGAGGCATCCTCCGAAGATGCCCGCGCCCTGCTGCTGGAAGCCCGTGCCCTGAATCCCGAATTGGCCGGAGACATCGCCAGGGCCGTGGCCGCGATCGACAACCGCCTGGCCTTCAAGCGCGCGGCTGAAACCCTCTTCCAGGGCCTCTCCCTCGGTTCCGTCCTGCTGCTGGCCGCCCTCGGCCTCGCCATCACCTTCGGCGTGATGGGCGTGATCAACATGGCCCATGGCGAATTCGTCATGCTTGGCGCCTACACCACCTTCGTGGTGCAGGAGGCCTGCCGCGGCATCCCCTGGCTGCTGCCCTGGTCCCTGCCCCTCTCTGTTCCCGCCGCCTTCCTCGTTGCCGGCCTCGCCGGCGCGGTGCTGGAGCGCGGGTTGATCCGCCACCTCTATGGCCGCCCGCTGGAAACCCTGCTGATGACCTTCGGCGTCGGCATGATCCTGCAGCAGGCCGTGCGCCTGGCCTTCGGCGCCCAGAACCGGGAGGTCCTCTCCCCCGCCTGGATGCAGGGCACCATGTCCCTGCCCGGCGGCATCCTCATCACCCAGAACCGCCTCTGGGTCATCGTCTTTTCCCTGCTCGTGCTCGGCCTGGCGATCGCCGCCATCCGTCTCACCCGCTTCGGGCTGGAAATGCGCGCCGTCGTGCAGAACCGCCGCACCGCCGCCACCATGGGCATCCGCACGGGCCGGGTGGACGCACTGACCTTCGCCTTCGGCTCTGGCATCGCCGGCATGGCAGGTGTCGCGCTCAGCCAGATCGACAATGTCTCCCCCAATCTCGGCACGGGCTACATCATCGACAGCTTCATGGTCGTTGTCTTTGGCGGCGTTGGCAGCCTGGCCGGCACGCTGGTCGGCGCCATGGGGCTGGGCGTGCTGAACAAGATCATCGAACCCTGGGCCGGCGCCGTGCTGGCCAAGGTCGCTGTCCTGGTTATCATCATGCTCTTCATCCAGCGCCGTCCACGCGGCCTCTTTGCCCTGAAGGGCCGGGCAGCCGAAGCATGAGCGCCACCACCACCCCCGCCCCGCCCCGCGGCATCCCCGCGCGGCTGGTGGTCCGCGGCGCCATCCTTGTCGCCATTGCGCTGCTGGCGCTGCTGCCCCTGCTCAACCACCTGCCGGAAGGCAGCGCGTTGCGCGTGTCGGACTTCACGGTTGCCGTCACGGGCAAGTGGATCTGCTACGCCGTGCTGGCGCTCGCGATCGACCTGGCCTGGGGGTATGCCGGCATCCTCTCGCTCGGCCATGGCGCCTTTTTCGCGCTTGGCGGCTATGCCATGGGCATGCATCTGATGCGGCTGATCGGGCCGCGCGGTGTCTATGGCCATCCGGTCCTGCCGGACTTCATGGTCTTCCTGGGATATCGGGAACTGCCCTGGTACTGGCTAGGCTTCGACCACTTTCCCTTCGCCATCCTCATGGCGATGCTGGTGCCCGGCATCCTGGCCTTCGTGGTCGGCTGGCTTTCCTTCCGCAGCCGCATCACGGGTGTTTATTTCAGCATCATCACCCAGGCCATGACCTATGCGCTGATGCTGGCCTTCTTCCGCAACGACATGGGCTTCGGCGGCAATAACGGCTTCACCGATTTCAAGGAGCTGCTTGGCATACCACTGAACACGCCAGGGGCCCGCGCCGCGCTGTTCTACGCCGCGCTCGTTCTGCTCGCCGCTTCGCTTTTCCTCTGCCGCCACATCGTCGGCACCAAGCTTGGCCGCGTGCTGATCGCGGTGCGGGATGCCGAAAGCCGCGTCCGCTTCCTCGGCTACTCCGTGACCTCCTTCAAGCTCTTCGTCTTCGTCCTTTCCGCCGTGCTGGCCGGGCTGGCGGGCGCGCTCTACGTACCGCTTGTCGGCATCATCAATCCCGGCGAATTCGCGCCAGGCAATTCGATCGAGGCGGTGATCTGGGTGGCTGTCGGCGGCCGCGGCACGCTGGTCGGCGCGGTTCTCGGTGCCTTCTCGGTGAACGCGCTGAAGACCTGGCTCACCTCCTTCGCCCCGGACCTCTGGCTCTTCGTCCTGGGTGGACTCTTCGTCGCTGTCACCCTGCTGCTGCCGCGCGGCCTGGTCGGCCTCTTCCGGGGGCGTGTGCAATGAGCAAGCCTGGCCTTTATCTCGACGGCGTGTCGGTCGTCTTCGATGGCTTCCGGGCCCTGAACAACCTTTCCCTGGTCGTTGATCCCGGAGAGCTGCGCGCGGTCATCGGCCCGAACGGCGCGGGCAAGACCACGATGATGGATGTCATCACCGGCAAGACCCGTCCGACCGCCGGCACGGTCAGGTTCGGAGATAATGACCTGACGAGGATGGACGAGGCGCGAATTGCCAATCTCGGCATCGGCCGCAAATTCCAGAAGCCCACGGTTTTTGACGCGCTGACGGTTTTCGAGAACCTGGAGCTTGCGCTGAAGGCCCCGCGCGACCCGATCTCCTGCCTCCGCTGGGTGCTGGACGGCACAGCCCGCAAGCGCATCGAATCCGTCATGGAGGAGATCGGCCTTACCGCCCGCGCCAAGGACCCTGCCGCCATCCTCTCCCATGGACAGCGGCAGTGGCTGGAGATCGGCATGCTGCTGATGCAGGGTCCTGACCTGCTGCTCGTGGACGAGCCCGTGGCCGGCATGACCGACCAGGAGACCGAACACACCGCCGCCCTGCTCCGCCGCATCGCGGGCCAGCGCAGCGTGGTGGTGGTGGAGCACGATCTGGAATTCGTCCGCGCGCTCGGCAGCAAAGTGACGGTGCTGCACGAGGGCACGCTTCTCTCGGAAGGCTCCATCGACACGGTCCAGAACGACCCCCGCGTCATCGAAGTCTATCTGGGGCGCTGAGTCATGCTGCGTGCGAAAGACATCCGCCTCTCCTACGGCGCCAGCCTTTGCCTGCGCGGCGTGGACCTGGTCGCCGATCCCGGGAGGATCACCTGCGTCCTCGGCCGCAACGGTGTTGGCAAATCCTCCCTCATGCGCTCCATCATGGGCGTGGAGCGGATCAGCAGCGGCCGCATCGAGTGGGAAGGCCGCGACATTGCCGGCATGTCCCCCGCGGACCGCGCCCGTGCCGGCATCGGCTATGTTCCTCAGGGCCGAGAAATCTTTCCCTTCCTGACCGTGCAGGAGAACCTGGAAACGGCCCTGGCCGCCGCACCGCGCGGCAGCAAGATTTCGTCGGAGGTCTTCGACCTCTTCCCCATCCTCCGCCAGTTCCTCCGCCGCCGCGGCGGCGATCTCTCCGGGGGCCAGCAGCAGCAGCTCGCCATCGCCCGCGCGCTGACAGCCCGCCCGCGCCTGCTCATCCTCGACGAACCCACGGAGGGCATCCAGCCCAGCGTCATCAAGGATATCGCCCGCGTTATCCGCCATCTGGCGAAGGACCGTGGCATGGCCGTGGTGCTGGTCGAACAGTATTTCGAGTTCGCCCGCGATTTGGCCGACCGCATCACGGTCATGGTTCGTGGCGAGGTGGCACTGGAAGGCGAGGCGCAGGCCCTTGAGGAGGAGTCCGTCCGTCGCCTGTTGACCGTCTAGCACCGGATCGGCACGCATCCGCCAGCGTGCCGCAGGCGGGGCGGGGAAGAAGAGGGCTTCCGCCCACGCTAACCCGGCCGCCCCGCAGGCGTTCCCGCCCGGTAGAGAAAGAGGTTGAACATGGCGGAAGGAAAGCGCGTTGCGCTCGTCACGGGTGGATCCAACGGCATTGGCCGCGGGATTGCCCGCCGGCTGGCGGCGGATGGCTGGCAGGTCGTTACCGCCGACATGGAGGCGCAGGGGCCCGCAGAGGCCGCCCGTCATGTCCAGGCCGACATTTCCAATGAGGCCGCCGTGCGCGCGCTGATGGAGGGCATCGCGAAGACGGAGGCCCGCCTGGACGGCCTTGTCTGTAACGCCGGCATCATGATCCGGAAGCCCCTGCGAGACCTGACGCTGGAGGAATGGTCAAAGGTCATCGCGACCAATCTCACCAGCACCTATCTCCTCGCCCGCGCGGCGGAGGATCTTCTGCGGAAGGCCAAGGGAGCGATCGTCACCATGGCCTCCACCCGCGCCCACCAGTCGGAACCGAATACGGAAAGCTACTCAGCCTCCAAGGGCGGCCTCGTCGCCCTGACCCATGCACTGGCCATCAGCCTGGGCCCCGATATACGGGCGAATGTCATCTCCCCCGGCTGGATCAATGTGGGGGACGAAAAGCTGAGCGAGGAGGACCACGCCCAGCACCCCGCCGGCCGCGTGGGACGGCCCGAGGACATCGCCTCCCTCGCCGCCTGGCTCCTCTCCCCCGAGAGCGGCTTCGTCACCGGCGCCGAGTTCATCTCGGACGGCGGAATGACCCGGAAGATGATCTACGTGGAGTGACGGGCCACCCAGGCCGGCGCCCGCCGCTCCCGGAAGGCAGCGATTCCCTCATCGGCCTCGCCGCTGGCGGCGCAGCGCGCGAAGGCCTCGGCTCCCGCCTCCGCATAGCCCTCCGGCACCGCGCCGCCGAGCGCTGCCAGCAGTGCCTTTGTTTCGGACAGGGCGCCGGGCGCGCCCTGCAGCACATCGGCGATCGCCGCTTCCACCATCACGTCCAGCGCCGCTGCATCCGGCGCCACCTGGTGTACCAGCCCGATCCGCCCGGCCTCGGCCGCGTCCAGCACATGCCCCTGCAGGACCATGCGCGTCGCCTGACTGCGCCCCGCGCGCCGGATGATCCAGGGCAGGATCTGTGCTGCGACCAGCCCGCGCCGCGCCTCGGGCGCCGCGAAACGCGCATCGGCCGAGGCGAGGGCAATATCCGCCGCGCAGACAAAGCCCAGACCGCCCGCGAAGGCCGATCCCTGCACCGCGCAGATCACCACCTGTGGCAGGGCCGATAGCGCGGCGAAGCGGCTTCCAATTCGCCGGTTGCGCTCAAGCTGCGCGGCGATGCGCTGCTCCGGCGTTCCCGTCTCGCCCCCGACCTCGCCCAGGTCCAGCCCCGCGCAGAAATGCCCACCCGCGCCGGAGAGCACGAGCACCCGCGCCGTCCGGTCGGCCTTCATCTCCGCCAGTAGCGCGTCCAGCGCCTCCGAGAGCGCCCCGTTCAGCGCATTGCGCCGCCCTGGCCGGTTCAGCACGGCCCTCACCACGCCGCCCTGCCGCGTCACCAGAAGCGGGGTTTCGTCGCTCATCGGCGTTCCTCCATCCCGCCATCGTCTTGCCGCGTCTCCGGCGCCCGGGCAAGGCGGCACCCGATCCGCATGGCCAGGCTCCGTACCGCAGCCATCCGAAGAATAGGAAAAGGCCGGGGAAGATATTCCCCGGCCTTCTTGCCTGCGTAGCATCGTCGCACCAGTGACGCCGGTGCATCCGAAACCAAAGCGGAGATGATCGGCCACCGGGGGAAAGCTCTTTCTCCCCCGGCCCTTTCACCGGCTACTGAAAGACCCGCGCCGACAGCGCCACCTGATAGATCAACTGCAGCACGTCGCGTCCGATCTGGAACAGCTTCGGATCCAGCCTCGGCAGGGCAATCAGCTCGTCGCCCGGCCGGGGCCCGACATTCGGCTCCAGCACCAGCTCCCCGCTCGCGCGGCGGATCATGATGTTGGAGACATTGCCACGCTGCGTGAACCCGCCGGCCCGCTTCACATAATCCTCGATCGTCAGATCCGGCCGCCACAGCACGGCCTGCGGGGCCGTGACCTCGCCGGCCACCATGACGACCTCGCTGCGCTCCGGAATGACGACCGTATCGCCATCCTCTAGCCGTGTATCGGCGCAGCGGCCGGAGCTGTCGGACACCACAAGGCGGCCCTCAGGCTTGATGCGCCGCGCGCGGGAAATGTACTGCGAGACGAGCTGCGCCTCGCTCGACCGGATCTCCGCGACGCCCGTCGTGGTGGAGGTGGCGGTGAAGAGCTGCCGCTCGAGCCGATCCAGCGTCTCGTTGATCGTGCGGGTCTGCTGTGCGGCGATGCGCGGCCGCAGCAGGAAGACCGATTTGGTGTCCGCCAGAACCGGATCGACCGCCACGTGGTCCAGCAACTGGCACAGGCCGATGTCGCGGTCCGCGATCAGGACGGAAGGCCCGATGCGGCTGCCCTCGATCGTTACGCGAATGGTCTGGGCCGGTGCGTCGGTGATGAAGCTCACCACATCCTGGTCCTGCAGGGAGACGCGCCGCAGCTCCGACACGCTGATGTAGCGCGACCAGGGCTGGCCGTTGCGCGTGCCCCGCACCACCACATTCGTGGCCGATGGCAGAGGTGCGGCGAGTTGGATCAACTCCTCGCCCGACATGGTCCGGCCGGGCACCTCGAAGAGGTAGTTGTTGCGCACCGCGCCATCCACGCTGACCAGCGCGCCCTGCTTGGCGACGACGATCGTGTCGCCCTCGCGGAAGATGAAATTCGGCAGGCGGCCGGTCAGCAGGAAGGGGTAGAGATCCACGCGCTGGACCGTCTGGCCGCCGCGCTGGATCTGGATGTCGCGAAAGGACCCACGGGAAGGATCAACGCCGCCGGCGCGCAGCAGGTAATCCAGCACGCCCTCCATCCCCGTGCCGGTGTGGCGGCCAGGGCTGCGGACGAAGCCGGTGACGAAGACGCCGATCCGGCTGACATTCAGCAGAACCGCATAGACCTGGACCTGCTGCGTGTAGATGCGGCGGACCTCGCTCTCGACCACCCGCTGCAGATTGCCGGCGGTTACCCCCGCGAGGCGGATCGGCCCGATGGAAGGGATGAAGAGGTTGCCATCCCCGTCCACCTGGCCGATCGCCTCGGCCTCGACCGCGCCCCAGACGCGGATCGACACACGGTCGCCCACCGCGATCCGGTAATTCGGGTTGGGCGCATCGGAGGAGGTCGGCGCCGCGCGATTGAACAGGCTCGCCCCAAAGACGGCGGTGGAGGGCCCGGGCGCGCGGTCCAGCGCCCCCAGCGGACCGGAAACGACCGGCCCACCCTCCGCCTCGGTCGTCGTACCGGCGCGGCTGGTCGCGGTGGCGTCAGGCAGCAGCGTCTCGGCCTGGACAGGCGCTGCCTGCGCCAGCGTGGGGCCCAGGCGGCCGGGCACGGGCTGCTGAAGCAGCCCGCTTTGTGCATAGCCCAGGGCAGGGGCGAGCGCGAAAGCCGTGGCAAGCAGGCTCAGGAGAAGGGCGGGCCGGCTCATCGGACGGCGGTCAAGCAGCATGTTCGCGGAATCCAGCGAAAATCAGGGAAGCAATTCCATAGACGACACAGAGCACGACGAAGAGGCTGCCCACGGCGAAGGCGCCTTTGGGATACTGCGCACTCTCCGCGACCTGGGGCTGCGTGACGCGCGCCAGATAAATCTGCTGACGCACTGCGTTCACCCGTGCGGTCTCGAGGCTGATGACGGCGGAGGTAAGCTGCTTCTCCGCGAACTCGCGCTCCATCATCAGGCGCTCATAGCTGGCGAGTTGCCGCGGCACGGCCTGCTCACCGCTGGTCAGGCGCTGGCGCTCATTGGCGATCTGGGCTTCCAGCGCCGCGATGCGGTTCCGGATCACGCCGATCTGTGGATTGTCTGACCGCATGAAACCGCTCTTCTCCCGCAGTTCCGCGCGGGCCTGGGTGAGCGCGCCCTCGAGCTGGCTTACCACCTCGACATTGGCACCGGTCTCCTTCGTCGGGTCGATAGCACGCTCCGCCTGGCGGAAGGTGATCATCGCCTCGCGGGCAGCCATCACCCGCTGTTCGGCGAGCGCCACCTCCTGCCGCGCGGTGTTCAGCGTGTCCTCGCGCTGGCGCTCGCTCAACTCGTTGACCAGCTTCTCGGCGGTCTGCAGCACCGCATCGGCCAGCACCTTGGAATCGTCTGGGCGGAAGCTGCGCACCTGAACGGTAACCGCGCTTGACTCGGTATCGTAATCGGCGGTCACCATGCGCCGGTAGTAGCGGGTCAGCCGTTCGATCGTAGGGTCGTCAAACCAGAGCCGGGCGGGCAGATCAGCCTCCGGCCGGCGCCAGATCGAGACGAGGTCAACCGACTTGCGCAGTTCGCGCACGGCGTCCTCGGAATTGAGGTAATCCCGCACTGCCATGGCTTCTTCCTGCACGGGCCTGAAGCCTGCATTGCCGAGCATCGCGCCGAGCGCGCCTGTCCCGCCACTGCCCGCACCGCTGTTCCCACGCACGAGGAAACGCGTCTCACTGGCGTATTGGCCGGCCGCCACACCCCAGTAGTAGCCGGCGGCTATCATCGTGGGCAGCACGACCATCAGCAGGAAGCCGCGCCACTTGCGCAGGCGCCTGGCCAGCCGCGAGGGCCGCCTCTGCGCGGGCACCGAGACATTCGCCGCGTCCTGTGAGGGATCAAAGGCTTTGATAGACGGCGATACCTTCATCGATGTCCTCATACAGCTCGAGCTGGCCGTTCCGGAGCACGACGGCGGTGCGGCAGTACTGCCTGATATGGTCGGCGAAATGCGAGACCATCAGCAGGGAAGCGTTATTCAACCGCTCCTCCAGCATGGTCTGGCAGCGTTGGACGAAGCGCTGGTCGCCGGCGGAGATGATTTCATCCACCAGGTAACAGTCGAATTTCACGGCAAAGGACAGGCCCATCAGCAGACGGCCCATCATGCCGGCGGAATAGGTACGGACCGGCTCGAAGAAGTACTGCCCGATCTCGGAGAAGGACTGCACGAACTCGAGGGTCTCGGCCACGTCCTGGCCGTAGATGCGCGCGATGAAGCGGGCATTATCCGCCCCGGACAGGCTGGCCTGGAGGCCGAAGCCGGAGCCGAGGGGCCAGGACACCGACATCTCCCGCCGTACGCGGCCGCGCGTCGGGGCCTCGACCCCCGCCATGACGCGCATGAGGGTGGATTTGCCCGCCCCGTTACGGCCGAGAATGCCCACCGCGTCACCGCGCTCGATCACGGCATTGATGCCGCGCAGGATTTCCCGCTGCCCGCCGCGCACCGGGTAGGATTTCCAGACGTCTTCCAGGATCAGCGCCATGGGAAGCTCAGAAGACGTTCAGCTTGCGGCGCGCCGTCCGCAGCGAAGCCAGGCCAAGCAGGTTGGTGCCCAGGATCCACAGGCCGACATAGGGCAGGTCGTAATAGGACGGGAGGCGGTGACCAAACATGCCTTCCCGGATCGCCTCATGAATGCTGACGAGCGGATTCCAGAGCAGCAACTCGCGGAGCGAGGGCGGGAACCAGTGCAGCGCATAGAAGGCACCGGACAGCGGCATCAGCAGATAGGTGATGGGATGGATCATGCGGTCGAATCCCTCCCAGTGGGACACGGCCGCAGCCAGCAGCATCGACAGCCCGTGGCAGAGCAGGAAACTCAACACCAGGGCGACGAAGATCAGTCCGGGACTTTCCGGCCAGATATCCCCGATCCAGGCCGCGACCGTCAGGATGATCGCAATCACCCCGAAAACGGCGGCGGCTTCCAGCAGGTTGCGGGCGATCATCACGTCCACCGGCGTGACCTGGCGGTGGAAGAGCAGGGTGAGATTGGAATGCAGCGCCGCCCCTGCTCGGTTCACGATGCTACGGAACATAAAGAAGGGCACATAGCCGACGATGCTGAAGACGAACGGGTCCACCCCGCCCGGCAGGCGCTGCCCATGGGCATAGTGGATCAGGCCGACCATGGTGCCCAGGAAAAGCGGTTCGAAGAACATCCAGAGGAAGCCGAGATTGTGCCTGCCGAAGCGCGTCTGCATCTCGCGCATGATCAAGGCGCCGACCACCCGCATCTGGGTGGCGATTCCTTCGACCAGCCAATGCCCCCGTTCCCGCCGCGCCGGCGGTTCCGGCAGGGTGCCGACGCCGCTCACGGCCGGTAGACCGCCCCGCCCCGCAGCAGCGCCCGCGCTGCAACCCAGCCCTGGGCCGGATCCTGGCAGTAGGTGGCGCCAGGCGCCCCACCCACAGTCGCCGCCGGACCGAACTGCACCTCCCGGCACTCACGGCCGGATGCGGCGTTATAGGCCCGCACGAGGCGCACCGGCGTCATCTGGCCACTCCCGGGCTGCGGGACCATCGCGGCCTGGCCGGGCTGGGCCTGGGCGACGAAGGCGGCCACGGGATCGGCCGGACGGACCGGCATCACGACGCCCGTAGCAGGCGGCGGCGTGTCGCGCCCGGCACCAAGGCCCGCCGACTTCCACCAGCTTGACCCATCCGTGCCGGTCGCGCAGGCGGAAAGCAGCAGAACAGCCAGAAGCGAGAAGCGATGAAACTGAGCCATGATTCCTATCGACGCCGATATGTGGAGACGGGGCAAAACCCCCGGTTGAGCCATCGGCCATGGCTCGCGTGTTGGTGATTGTTTATCACTACCGCGATGCAACAGGCAAAAACATAACGACATGATGGCCCGGGTCCTCCGTGCCGATTTGCCGGCCTTGGTCTTTCCACCTGCCCTCCTGGCCCGCTGGCCTCACCTGCCTGCCTTCTGGCCGGAGCGCACCGTGCTGCCCGGCGGTCCAGGCGGCGTGCTGGTGCTGGAGACGACAGCCTCGCCCCCGAAGGACTGGACCGGGCCGGTGATGCGCATCGCCCTGGCCCCCTTCGCCCCACCCCGCTTCGCCGGGCGGACGGCACCGCCCCTGATTCTCACAGAGGAGGCCGGGCCGCTGGCCCCCGATGAGGGTGCCGCCCTGACGCGCCTGATCGCGCGGGCCAGGCTGGGCGGACCACCCGGTCAGCCGGATCCGGGCATGGCCGCGCTGGGCCTGGCGGCGCGAACCATGGCGCTGGTGCTGGATCCCTGCAACTCCGCCCGGCTCGGCGAGGCCGAGGCAGCGCTGGCCGCTGCCGCCGCATCCGGCCGCCCCGTGCTCCTGGCGCGCGACCCCTTCGCACATGACAGGGCCGCACCCGTGCTGCGCGCCCCGCCCGGTGCCCGGCACCTTCCCCAGCCGCTCTCCCCCTGGACGCTGCTGGACGCCGCCGCCGCACTGCATGGGGCCACCCCTGCCATGGCCGCGCTGGCCGAGGCCGCGGGGGTGCCGCATGATCTAGGGGGGAAGCACCTGCCTGGCCTCCTCGCCCGTACTCGCGCGGCCGATCCCTTCCGCCGCCGTCCCTGGACGCGGGCTGAGGGCTTCGCGCTGCTGGCGGATTGGATAGCCGCGGAACGGTCCAACAGGCGCGTCTCCGTCGCGATCGGCATTGCCCGCTGGAAGCGCCGGCAGGTCGGCGCGCTGCTGGCGCATGAGGGCGGCACCCCCGCCTTCACCCATGACATCTCCCACGCCATCAAGCGGGCACGGGCCGAGGGTGGGGCCATCATTGCCTGGGCCGCCAGCTGCCCGGACACCGTGGCAGCGGCGATCCGCCGCCAGGGCGTGGAGTTGCGGCTGGTCGAGGACGGCTTCATCCGCTCCCGCGGGCTGGGCGCGCGCTTCCTGCCGGGTGCCTCCTACTGCCTCGACCCGCTCGGTGCGCATTACGACCCGCGCCAGCCTTCCACCCTGGAGAGGCTGCTGACTGAGGGCGGCTTCGCGCCGGACCTCCTCGCCCGGGCGGCGGCGCTGCGCTCGGCGATCGTTCGGCGCGGCGTTTCCAAGTACAACCTGCGGGCCGAGGACGCGCTGCCCCCCATCCCGCCGGGCCGCCGCGTCGTGCTGGTTCCCGGCCAGGTGGAGGACGACGCCTCCGTCCGGCTCGGCGGTGGGGCGATCGGCTCCAACCTGGCCCTGCTGAAGGCCGTGCGGGCTGCGGAGCCGGACGCCTTTATCCTCTACAAGCCGCATCCCGACCTGCAGGCGGGCTTCCGGCGAGGGCGGCTGCGCGCCGCCGAGCTGACGGGGCTGGCGGATGCCGTGGTGGGGCGGGTTCCCGTGCCGGCGCTCCTGCCACATGTGTACGCGCTGCACACCCTCACCTCCCTCTCGGGTTTCGAAGCGCTGCTGCGCGGCGTGTCCGTCACCTGCTGGGGCCAGCCCTTCTATGCGGGCTGGGGCCTGACCGAGGATCGCGCCCCCTTCCCGCCTGGCCGGCGCGGCCTCTCCCGCAGCCTCGATGAGCTGGTGGCTGCTGCCCTGATCCTCTACCCCCGCTACATCGACCCCGTGACCCTCCTCCCGTGCCCAGTCGAGGTGATGCTGGACCGGCTGGAAGACCCCTCGGCTTGGCGGCTCTCGCCCCTGACCCTGCATCGCGGGCTGGAAGGACTGGTGCGCGGCACGCTGGCGCGGATCGTGAGACGACGGTGAACGGCCTCGCAAGCGGTGCGCTTTCTTTGGGCACCTTGTTTCTCTGGGCACCTTGCCGCGCGGCGTGTTCCCTCGGCCTGGTCGCACACGGCGAAGCCCGGCTGAAGCTTGCTGGAGGGTCCTTGCAGCGCCCGCTCAGAAAATGGCCGGCGGCTCCACGACCGGAGCGTTGACGAGACCATGATGCAGGCGGTGCACCGCCGCATCCACCGCCGCGTCCAGGCCGGGCCGGGCGTAGTAGACCCCGCGGACATGCAGGCAGTAGGCGATGCCACGCAGGAAGGCTTCCCGTAACACGGGATCGGGTGGCCGCCCTTCGGTCCAGAAGCGGTCCAGCGGCCCATCATGGGTAAGGCCGGTAATCTTGTAGAGCGCATCCCCCAGGGCGTGCGTGGGCAGATGGTCCACAATCGCCCGCAGCCCGACCGTGCTGTTGATCGTGACGACGCCCTGCACGCTTTCCGTGATGGAGCCTAGATTGCCGCCGCCCAGATAGTGCACGCGATCGGAGACGCCCGCCCGCACCGCGATCCGCCTCACCCGGCGGCGCCAGTTTTTCATCGCAGGGTCCAGCGGATGCACCTTGAAGAGAAGCTGTGCATCTGCCGGCGCATGGGCTGCGAAGGATTGCGTCACCTCCTCGATCGCCGCGTCCAGGTTGGGATAGGCAGAGTAGGCGCGGACGGAGAAGTCCGTTTCCATCTGCATCGCCATAAGAAAGAGAGGACCGCGCCCTTTAACCTCTGCCAGGACCTGGTCGGCCCGCCGGTTGACCCGGCGTCTCGTCAGGATCCGCAGCAGCGTGCCGAGATAGACCTGGATGGGATGGTAGAGTTGGTGGCTGTCATAGTGCCGGAAGAAGCCTGGGATGAGGGAGACAAGATTGTAGCCGACATCCCAGGCCGCCTGGTTGCGGAAGCTGTCGCGGTGGTGGACCGCGAAATCCGGCGGCGGCAGGGCTTCGGCCAGCTTCAGAATAGCGGCGGGATCGCGCGGGAAGCGGCTGTCGCGGTTCATCCCGTCAGCCTCCAGCACGATCCAGTCGGGCCGCAGATAGCCGAAGTCGGTGACTGTCACGGCGGCGCCCCGCGCCTTCGCCGCCTCAATCGCCACCCGGTGATAGAAGCGCTGCTCCCCGAGCAGGACGACGTGGGTGATCCCGTGCAGGTCCAGAAAGCGTGCAATGAAGTCCGGCCATTCCGCCGGCCGGCCCGTGAAGTCCACCGCCCCCGGTCCGCGCCAGATCAACTTGTCGCCAAGGCAAAGATTGATCCGGTGCACGGCATGGCCGAGCGCACGCAGCCCTGCGCCGACCTCTGAGAAGAAGGGGCTGACCGGACCTTGCAAGAACAGAAATACTCTCGGCGCGGGATCCACGGTGCCCTTCTTGCTGCGGCCACGCGCCGATCGGATCGGAAGCGGAAGCTCCGGCCCCGCCATGCCTTCCCACTTGGTAGGGGTCAACCGGGACGGTGGTCCAACCCAGCTTACTCTCTTTTGTGTTATCCCTGATTCGTCCCGGTTTTCTGGCACACCTGCTTCAATGGCATGCCCCAGAGCCGCCAGCGGCCGGTTACTGGCGCGGGCAGCCGCGTCATCAGCTTCCGCATCGCAACATTGTTCTCGAGAATCCAAGAGATCTGAATTGCCTCCCAGCCGCGCCGCTCGGCCAGGGTAATCGCTGCATCGAGCAACGCTCCCGTTGCCATGGCGGATACCGGGGTGCCCCGCCAGGCCCGCCTTATGCCCAGCATCGGTACGCGGGCGCTGCTGGTCCGCCCCATCAAAGCTCCCGCCAGCGCCGCCCAGCCGAAGGGCAGAAGCCGCCCTCCCAGCCCGGCCACTGCCTCCTCGATATTCGGCACGATGGAGAGCACCCCGATCGCCTCCCCCTGCCACTCCGCGAAGAAAACCCGGCCGGAGAGCAGCAGCGGCGAGAGCAGGCGCTGCATCATCGCTGCCTCCGCCGCTGAAACCGGCCGGGCGCCCCAGTTCTCCGCCCAGGCGTCGTTGTACAGATCGACCACCAGAGCGACCTCCTCCGTCAACCGGGAGAGACGCAGAGCACGAACGGACAGGCTCTTCGCGCCTTCCCAGCGGGCCAGCAGGGGCCGGAAGCGAGCGCGGTGCCGCTCTTCCGCCAAGGTCAGGGTGCAGGCCAGTACGTCCTTCTCCCGCGCCAGCCCCTCCGCCTCCACCATGGCGGGAAGCCAGGGCGGGTTGCGCGGCATCCGCAGCATCGGCGCCTCACCACCCTCCACCCGTAGGCCGATGTCGTGATTGATGCTGAAATTCATGGGCCCGCGCAGCCACCGCGCGCCCAGTCTCCCCAGCCAGTCCTGGGCCTGATCCAGCAGCGCGCGCAGCACCCCCGCATCCCGCTCCAGCGCCAGGAGGCCGAAGGTGCCGATTCCCTCGGCACCCTCCCGGGGCATGGCGGCCAGAATGCGGCCGATTGGCCTCTTCCCGCGCCAGGCCACGAAGCGTGCCAAGTGCCATTCGGCCAGGGCCGGATTCCGGGCGGGGTCGAAGACCATCCGGTTTTCCAGGGCCAGCGGCACAGGCCAGCCGGCCCCCTCCCCGCCGAGCATGGCGGGCAGGCCCTCGAAGGCGGCGATTTCGGCCGATGTGGAAGCGGCGCGGATGGCCAGTGCGTCGCTCATACCCGGGAAAAAGCCGGGGACCGGCAGCGGTGCCCTATTAGAATTCCCTCAGACCCCATTCCTTTATCTGAGGCGCTGGCAGGTCAGTGACACTGATGCACCCCGGGATCGAAGAAGAGAGTGATAGGGATCCCGGGCGAAAATTCTCTCTTTCACCGGCTTTCCCTGATCTTGCTCAGCCTGCCACTTCCACCGGGCCAATCTCGGCCACCGTCCGCGCGACGATGTCCAGCGCCCGGTCGATCTGCTCCTCGCTGTGCTCCGTGGAAAGAAAGAAGCGCAGCCGCGCCGCGCGCTCCGGTACAGCGGGGAAGGTAATGGGCTGCACGTTGACGCCGCGCTGGAACAACTCGGCCGAGAGGCGCCCGGCGCGCACGGAGGAACCGGTCATCAGCGGCACAATGGCATGCGCGCCCGAGGCGCCGGCGTCCAACCCCCTTGCGCGCAGCCCGTCCCGGAAGCGGGCAGCGTTGGCGTTCAGCCGCACGACGCGCCAGGGCTCCTCCCCCAGGATGCGCAGGGATTCGAGGGCAGAGGCCGCCAGAACCGGCGGCAGGCCGACGGAGTAGACGAAGCCCGGCGCGGTGTGACGCAGCCAGTCGATCAGCTGGCGCTTCGCTGCGATGTAGCCGCCGCAAGCCGAAAGGGTCTTGGAAAGGGTGCCCATCCAGATGTCCACCCCGGACGGGTCCACCCCCTGGGCCTCGAAGATGCCGCCGCCAGTCGGCCCGAGCACGCCCATGGAGTGCGCCTCGTCCACCATCAGCCAGGCATCGTGGCGGCGGGCGATCTCAATGAAGCGGGCGAGGTCCGGCACGTCCCCTTCCATCGAGTAATGCCCCTCGATGAGGATGAGCGCACGCTCGGCCCCTCGCCGGGCAGCGGCCAGTTCCCGCTCGGCAGCCTGGGGGTCGTTATGGGCAAACGGGATGCGGCGGGCGCCGGAGAGGCGGGCTCCCTCCACGCAGGAGTTGTGGATCATCGCGTCGTGGATGATCACATCACGCGGCCCCATCAGGTGGCCGATCACCGTCACATTGGTCGCGTGGCCGGAGACGAGGGTGATGGCCGCCTCCGTCCCGTAATGCCGGGCCAGCGCCCCTTCGAGTTCCGCATGCAGCGGCCGCTCCCCGGAGACGATGCGGGAGGCGGAGGCAGAGACGCCGTACCGGTCGATCGCCGCATGGGCGGCGGCACGCACGCGCGGGTCGGCATTCAGCCCGAGGTAATTATAGGAGGAGAAGTTCAGATACTCCGCCCCACCAATCACCGTGGTGGCCGAGGCGGCGCCCTCATGCTGCCGGAAGAAGGGATTGGGAAGGTTGAGCGCCTCCATCGCCGTCTTCATCAGTTCGAAGTCGCGCAGCGACGGCAGGTCCGCGAAGGAACGCGCGCCCTCGCCTGTGCCGCTCTCCTCCTGCCACGCACGGCGCTTCGAGAGACGCTGAAGCAAGGCGAGGCGGGCGGTGGCTGACAAACCATTGCCCAGGGTCACGCTTCGGTCTCCTGGCTCTCCACCTGGCCGGCAGCCGGATCCGTTCCGGCGGGCACGGCCACATCGGCCGGGGTCGGTTCCGGCGTGGGAGGAGGTAGCGCACCGGGCTCGAAGCGGTCCAGCAGCGTGTCGATCCCGGCCTCCCGCGCGGCGCCTCCGGTGAGCCCTTCCACCATGCGGGCGACCAGGCCCGCGATGGTCAGCTCCTCCGTCACGGCTGAGAGCGGCACGGGCAGGCCGAGCCGTGCTTCCAGCGCCCCGCGCAGCTCAAGCCCGCCCAGGCTGTCGAGGCCGAGCCGGGCCACGGGAGTATCGGCGGCGATACCTTCGGGCGACAGGCGCAGAATGCGGCCCAGCTCCTCCACCGCGATCCGGACCAGCAGCGCGCGCGCCTCCTCCACTGGCAAGGCGAGGAGATGGGCGCGCATATCGGCGATTCCGGCATCCGCCTCCTCGGCCCGCCCATGCAGGGCGGCAAAGGCAGGCTCGCGCAGTACCGGCAGGGCGGCGCCCGCGCGCTTCCAGGCGATGCGGGCCAGGGCGACAACGGGGGCGCCGCCGGCAATCAGTCCGGGCAGGGCATCCAGCGCCTCCTGCGCCGCCATCGGCTCGACCCCCAGGCGGCGACCGAGGGTGCGGGCCGTTCCAGTCTCCCGTGCCAGGATGCCGGCATCGGCAATAGGACCCCAGCCCACGGCCAGCGCCGGAAGACCCCGGGCGCAGCGCCGCCTCGCCAGGGCTTCCAGCGCCGCATTCGCCGCGACGTAGTTCGCCTGGCCAGGATTGCCGAGGCCAGTGGTGGCCGAGGAGAAGAGCAGGAACAGATTCAGCGGGTCCCCGGCCGTGAGACGGTCCAGGTTCTCAGCCGCCGCGAGCTTCGGGCCGAGGACGCGGGCGAAGCGGGCCGCGTTCATGGCCGTGGCGGCGCCATCGTCGAAGATCGCTGCGGCATGGACGATCCCGGTGATCGGCCCTTCCGCCCGCAATGCGGCCAGCAGCGCGTCCAGCGCGACTGGATCGGCCGCGTCCACGGCATGGGCGCTGGCCCGTGCCCCGAGCGCGGCAAGTGCCGTGATCGCCTCCCCCACGCCCGGCGTGGCCGGGCCGCGGCGGGAAAGCAGGGCGAGCCGCGCGGCGCCGCGCGCCGCCACCCCTTTTGCACATTCCAGCCCGCCGGCGGCGGGTCCGCCGGGGGTGAGGCTAGTGCCCGGGCCTGGAGCCCAGGCTGCCGCACGGGTCGCCCCCGGCCGGGGCGGCGTGATGACGATCTTGCCGATATGCGCGCTGGCCTGAAGCAGCCGGAAGGCATCCTCCACCTCCTCCGCCGCGCGGAGGGTATAGGGGATGGGACGGAGATCGCCGCTGGCGAGCCGCCCCCGGATGGCCTCCAGCAATCGTGCCGCCTCGGCCGGGCGCGCGCGCGGAAGCTGGTCCACGTCCACGCCGAAATAGGTCACGTTGCGGCGGAACGGACGGACCGCGATGCGCCGGTCCTCGGCATAGTCGCGCTTGCCGAGTTCCACGAAGCGGCCAAACGGCTTCACCAGGGCCAGCGACCGCTCCATCGCCTCTCCGGCCAGGGAATTCAGCACCACGTCCACCCCATCCGGCCAATGGCGGCGCAGCGCGTCGTCAAAGCCGGGGTCGCGGCTATCCAGCACCAGCGACGCACCGCCCGCGCGCAGGAAGGCGCGCTTGGCCGGGCTGCCCGCGGTCATCGCCACCTCCGCCCCAGCCGCGCGGGCCACCTGCAGGGCGGCGAGGCCGACGGCGCCGGCGCCGCCATGGATGAGCACGCGCTCCCCGGGGCCCAGCCGTGCGCAGGTCTCCAGCGCATAGACGGCGGTGAGGAAGGCGACGGGGATGGTGGCGGCGGCAGCGAAGGTCAGCCCTTCCGGAACCGGCGCCAGGGCCTCGGCCCGGGTGGTCACGATGCTCGCCAGAGCCTGCGGCGCGAAGCCAAAGACCCGCGTGCCGGGATGGAGAGGCACGCCGGGGCCGGCGGCCACCACCACTCCCGCGCATTCCATGCCGAGGCCCGCACCGGCGAAGCCGTCCTTCAGCGTTTCCTCGGGCAGCAGGCCCTGGGCCCACATCAGGTCACGGAAATTGAGGCCCGCCGCTTCGACCCGAAGCTGTACCTCGCCGGGTCCTGGCGGCGCCGCTTCCATCCCCTCCCAGCCCAGAGAGGCGAGGGCACCGACATGGCGCACGGACAGGCGCATGGCCGTCCCAGGGCGCGAGGGTGCGACGCCCGTCGTGACCCGTGGCGCATGGCGGGTGGAGAGGCCGAGTGCCAGGTCCGGCTCCGGCCCTGGGGAAAGCAGTTCCGGCATCAGGCGGCGTGCCGCGGCGGCGGGCGCCAGGGCGGCGTCCAGCAGGATCCGGCGCGGGGCGAGATCCGGCATCTCATTGGCGAGCACCCGGCCAAGCCCCCGCACGGCCGCCGCCGCCGGGGTGGCGGCATCGCCCTGGGCCACCAGCATGAAGGCGGCGGCGCTGCCCGAGGCGGCATCGGCCAGGCGCGCAAGGTTGGCCAGTGTGCTGGACAGGGAAGGCGCCGCCGGATTGGCGAGGGCAATAACGGCCGTCGCGCGCAAGGCCCGGGGCAGCAGGGCGACAGCCTCCTCCAGGCCCTGCAGCTCAGCCTTTGCGCCCGCGCGGTTCAGGGCGTCGCGGATAGCCTCGCCCAAGCCGGCGGCACCGGCATCGGCGAAGATCCGGAAGGGGTGCGACGGGTCAGGAAGGGGTACTGGCGCCGGGGGGGGACGGCAGGCCGAGACGATCAGGGACGGAATGGGGGAGGCCCGCAGCGGTTCGGCCCGGGCAGCGAGCCAGCCCTCAGCCTCCAGGGCGCCGCGCCAGGCTCCGGGGCCAGGGAATGGCGGGCGCGACCAGCCCGCCGGCGTCCGCCGGAAGAGGAAATCAGTGACCCGGCCCGGCAGGGGTTCGGCCAGGAGAAGCGTGCCGCCCTCCGCCAGCGTGCCGGCGAGCATGGCTGCCAGGGAGATTCCCAGCGCCGCATGCGAAGCCTGGTGCAGCCCGACGACGAGATCGACCACCACTGGCGGCGTGCCGCCACCGGCTGGATTCCAGTCCAGCGCGACCACCTCCATCGTCTCATGCGCAGGTGGAGCCACGCGGGCCTCGCCCGCCATTATATAATGGATGTGGCGCCCGGACCGGCGCAGGGCGGCGGCCAGACTCCGGGTGAGGGACGGAGGACCGAGATCGAGCACGCGCAGCGGCCGGTCGGCTGGCCAGGCGGTCGCGATAGCGCCAGCCGCATCCGCCAGGACCTGCGCCAGCCGGACACGCGTCGCAGCCTCGTCGGATAGAAGAAGCGGGGCTTCGTCGGGCGGAAGATGGCCTGCCAGGGCCTCCGGCAATTGCTCCGTCGCCAGGGCGAGGGCCGCGAGATCCTGCGCGAGGACAGGGCACTCCATCAGGACGGAAAGCCAGATATCCTCCGGCTCCGGCAGGTCGTCGGCGGGAAGAAGCCGCCAGACGCTACCTTCCCGGACGGCCAGCCCGTCCTCCTCCATCCCTTCCAGCATGGCGGCGGCGAAGGGGGTGGCCGGAGCCACCACGCCGTCCCGCGCCACAGCTGCGAAAGCCCGCGCTGCAGCGGCGACGATATAGCCTTCCAGCAACAGGGTGGGTTCCGAAAGGTCCAGCGCGGCGTCGCGCGCCTCGGCGGCGGCCAGGGCCGGTGCCAGGACGGGGCCGGGTGCGGGCAAGGTCGGGTCAGGAGTGGGCCGGTCCTCCAGGCGAAAGGCCACCGCCTCGGCGGCCTCTGCCCGGCCAAGCCGGGCCCGCTGGAACCAGACTCCCTCGGCCACCGCGATTGAGTGTCCCCCGGCATCCCGCAGGACCAGGCGCGCCTCGGCGGCCCGTGTCCCGGCATGGGTCAGGGCGAGGGAGGCAGTAGCCGCCGGGGCGGGGGTGCGATGCACCACCAGGCGTTCGAAGCGCACGGGTACGAAGGCCTCTCGCGAGGCTTCAGCCGGCAGGTCCCCGGCGCCGGCACGGCGATGGGTGAAAAGCGCGATCAGGCCCTGCAACGCGCCGTCCAGCCGCACGGGATGCAGCAGGAAACCCTCATCCGGAGGGGCCTCCGCCGGGCGATCCAGCGTCACTTCGGCCGTGAGGCCTGCGGGATCCAGGGCGACCTGCCGCACCGGACGGAAGGCCGGACCATAATCCAGCCCGTGGCGGGCCGCGGCAGCCTGCAGGGCCGCTCCTCCCACCACGAATCCCGGCGCGGGCTGGGCAGGCGGCAGGAAATCGGGAAACACCTTGGTGGTGGTGGGGCGCAACAGGCCCCGCGCATGCAGCGACCAGGCGTCTCCACTCATCCGCCGGCGCGATTCGAGGCGGAAGCTGCCGTCATCGGCCAGGCGGAACCGGATCTGCTGGCTGCCGCCCTCCCGGTTCCCCGGGGGAACCGGCAGGGGACGCAGGATCTGGAAGGCGGAAAGCTCCAATGCCGCCGCCTCCGGGAAGCGGCGGGCCGCGGCGGCGAGCGCCATCTCCACCATGGCGGCGGCGGGCAGCACGGGTTCGTCGCCCAGCCGGTGATCGGCCAGCCAGGGAAACAGGGCGGCATCAATGTTCCGCGTCCATTGCGCGAAGCCCTGTCCGGCCGGGTCCGCCTCGTGCCGGAAACCCAGCAGCGGATGGTCCAGCACCGGGTCGTGCAGCCGCGTCGCCTCGGGAGTGGGCGAGAGCCAATACCGCGTGCGGACATAGGGCGTGGGCGGCAGGCCGCGGCGCAGGGCCGGGCCGGCAAAGGCGGGGGCGCCGCGCGGGTCGGCCCCCAGCGCCGTGGCCCGGTCGGCGATCCGCGGAATGGGGTCGCCCGACATGTCGCGACGGGACAGGCTGGCGAGGATCGGCGCATCCGACTTCGCCGCCCGCAGCGCCTCCCGCAGATAGGATTGCAGGATCGGGTTGGGGCCGATCTCGATCACCAGCCGGGCGCCATGGGCGGCGGCCGCCGTCGCAGCCTCGGCGAAGCGCACCGGGGCGCGCAGGTTGCGCCACCAATAGGTGGTATCCGCAGGCCCCGCCAAGGCGCTGCCGGTCACGCTGGAGAGGAAAGTCAGGCGCGGCGTGGCGGGCTGCAGCCCTTCCAGCGAAGCGGTGAGCGCCGTCTCCACCTCGTCCATCGCCGCAGAATGGAAGGCGTAGTCGAGATCCAGCTCCTTCATCGTCAACCGGTCACGCCGTGCGGCGGCGGCCAGGCGCGCGATGGCGGCTGCCGGGCCCGCGACGGTCAGGGCGCGCGGCCCGTTATGGGCGGCGATCTCCAGCCCTGGCCCGCATTCGGCCAGCAGCGGCGCCACCTCCGCCTCGGTCGCGTTGAGGGCGGCCATGCGGCCCTTGCCGCGCGTGCGCGCCTGCGCGGCCGAGCGGGCGACGATCAGCTGGGCCGCGCCGGTCAGGTCAAGCACGCCTGCCGCCAGCGCCGCCGCCACCTCGCCCACGGAGTGGCCGAGGACGAGGCCGGGCGTGATCCCCTCCCCCGCCAGGGCCGCGACCAGCCCGTGCTGGACGGCGAAGAGGGCGGGCTGGGCGATCTCGGTCGCGGCCAGGGCCTCTGAGGTGATCCCATCGGCCAGCGCTGCGGCAACGGACCAGCCGAGGCGAGGCATCAGTTCGGCATCGAGCTCCTCCACCGCCTCGCGGAAGGCACGGGATTGCAGCATCGCCTCGCGCGCCATGCCCGGGAACTGGGACCCGTTGCCGGAGAAGGCAAAGGCGATACCGCCCATGCCCTGGCCCGAGGCGTGCCGGGGAACAGTGCCCTCGACATCGACGGGCTGGCCCGCAGCGAACGCATCCAGCTTCTCCGCCAGCGCCTCAGCGTCAGCACTGCGGAGGATCAGCCGGTGGTGCGCCAGGTCCCGGTGGCGAGCCAGGCCCCTTAGCAGGGCAGGAGCCTCGGCCGGCCGGGTGCGCAGGGTTGCAGACCAGGCAGTGGCGGCACGGCGAAGCGCCTCGGCGGACCGGGCGGAGAGAAGGAGGGGCGGCAGGAGCTTCCCCGCCTCTTCCCGGGCAACTCGCCGCGACGTGGGCGGCGGCGCGAGCAGGACGGAAGCGTTGGTTCCGCCAAAGCCGAAGGAGTTCACGCCGATGATGGGCTGCTGTCCCGGCAGCGGCTCCGGCGTGGTGGGCACGCGGATGTTCAGCCCGGCGAAATCGATTCGCGGATTTGGCGCGGTGAAATGCAGGTTAGGCGGGATCACCCGCTGCTCCAGCATCATCATGGCCTTGAGCAGCCCCGCCATGCCCGAGGCAGTCTCGAGATGGCCGATATTGGACTTGACCGAGCCGACCGGCAGCGTGGTGTGGCGCCCCGCGCCTGCCAGCACCTCGCCGATGGCGGCGGCCTCCACCGGGTCGCCGGCCTGGGTGCCGGTGCCATGGGCCTCGAAATAGGCGATGTGCTCGGCTTGCAGGCCGGACTCGACCAGCACCTGCCGCAGCAGCGCCGCCTGCGCCTGCGGGTCTGGTAGGGAAAGGCCGATGGAGCGGCCGACCGTGTTCACTCCTACGGAGAGGATCACCCCGCGGACCGCATCCCCATCCGCGAGCGCGGCCGAGAGGGGCTTGAGGATGACCGCCCCCGCCCCTTCCCCTCGGACATAGCCGTCCGCCGCCTCTGCAAAAACATGGCAGCGCCCCGTGGGGGAAAGCATGGCCGCCCGGGAGAAGCCGGTGAACGAGTAGGGCGAGAGAAGAAGCTGCACGCCGCCCACCAGTGCCGCCTCGATCCGGCCAGCCCGGATCGCGTCTACCGCATGGGACAGGGCGACAAGGGAGGAGGAGCAGGCGGTGTCGATCGTCTGCGCCCCGCCACGCAGGTCGAAGACATTGGTGATCCGGTTCCCCAGGATGGAAAGGGTGTTGCCGGTCATGAAATACCGGTCGGCGCCCGAGGCGTCCGACAGGCGCAGTTCCGCGTAATCGGTGGAGGAGCCGCCAACGAAGACGCCAATCGCCCGCCCGGCGACGGAAGACGCGGGCCAGCCGGCATCCTCCAGCGCCTCAGCCGCGACTTCGAGCAGGAGGCGCTGTTGTGGGTCTGCCTCGGCCGCCTCTCGCGGGGAGAGGCCGAAATGGCCGGCATCGAAGCCCGTCACATCACCGATATGGCCGGCGGCGAAGCTGTAGGACCGGCCCGGCTCCGACCGGTTCGGATGGAAGAACCACTCCTGGTTGAAGCGGTCGGCCGGAAGGGTGGTGACCGCGTCCCGTCCTTCCGCCAGCAGAGACCAGAAGCTGGCGAGGTCCGGCGCGCCCGGAAAACGGCAAGCAGCACCGACGATGGCGACCGGCTCCGCCGGTCCCACCCTCTCTCCACGGGTTAGCGCCCCGGCCCGCCGGGACCGCTCTCCGGATCGGGTCATCCGGGGCGTTGCAGTCTGATGGCTCAGCCGACGGCCCCCGAACGAACAGACCGGCGGCCGATTCCGCCAGAGGCAATCGTCCTGACCGGAAGCCGGACCGGCCGGTGCGCCAGCTCGGCCAGCAAATGGTCAACCTGCGCGAAATGGTCCTCCCAGCGCGGGGCACGCCAGCCGACCAGCCGTTCCAGCTGCGCCGCGCGCGCCGCGCTGTCCGGGGCCGCGTAATCCAGGATCGCCGCGCGCCAGCCTGCGCCGTCCAGCGGGTCCAGATAGTCCGGCACGGCGCCACCGACCTCGCGCAGGGCGGGCAGGTCCGAGCAGATGGCGGGCACGCCCAACGCCAGGGCCTCGGCCAGTGGTAGGCCGTAACCCTCGGCGAAGGAGGGGAAGAGCAGGGCGCGGGCGCCGCGCAGGATCTCCCACACTTCCCGGTCCGGCACCTGGCCGACCTCCCGCACCGTGCCGCGCAAGGCGTCGCAGCGTTCAAGGATGTCCACGACGTTCTCGTTCTCCCAGCCGCGACGCCCGATGACGAGCAGGTGCGGGGTCCGGCCGCCCAGCCGAGCGGCCATGTCGCGCCAGAGATGCAGCAGAAGAAGGTGGTTCTTCCGTGGCTCGATGGTGCCGAGCACGACGAAATAGGGCTCCGTCGGCAGGGCCTGGACGGGGGCAGGCTGAGGATCGATGCCGAGGGGGGCGACGATCACCTTGGGCGGGGTGCTGCGTCCCCGGAGATGGGGACGGAACGCCGCCTCGGTATGGGCCGAGTTGACGATGACCGCATCGGCCAGCGCGGCAGCCGTGCTGATGCGCAGCATGTGGCGCTCGGCCTGGCCGGGCCGCGCGTATTCCGGATGGGTGGCCGGGATCAGGTCATGGATCAGGGGGACGAAGGCGCAGCCTGCGTTCCGCAGGACCTGGATCGGCCGCTGGCGCTCGAGTGCCTGGTGGGAGACGAGGAGGAAGACCTTCTGCCCGGCTTCCCGCAACCGAAGGCTGAGCTGGCGTTGCCCCAGCCGGGCCATGACCCGCCAGCGCAACCCGACCGACAGGCGCCGGGCGTGCCGGGCGGCCCGCCCCTCGGGATCCCGATGGTTCCAGGCCTGAGTCAGGGAGGCGATGAGGCCGACCACCGCCCGCCAGGGCAGGGCGACATAATCACCGGCCGGGGGCTTGGCAACGAATGTGCAACATCCTTCGGGCATGCTGGCCCACCGCCTGGCATAGGCCATCTCCACCCGGTCGATGCCGGACGGCGCAGCCTTGGCACCGCAGGCCAGGAGGCGCGAAACGTCCAGAACGACATGCGGCTGAACAGCCAGCTGACGCTCATGCATCGGGAGTTCGTCGCCGCGCGGCACCCGTCTCTCCTTCGGATTGGAGACTTGGTCTACCGCAACTGCGAAGGCGATTGCCACCGTGAGTTGCACTAGACCACCAGAATAATCGTCAGGATGACAGGAAGTCAGTTCGCGGCTTCACCAACTAACGCCCACGCAGTCGGCAGGCCCCGCCATCAACTAGTCGTGATCAGGCGATATAACATTCGAGGCTCCTCCTTCAAGCAGAACATCCCGCATCGTTTCCGCGCTCTTGCGTCGAATGTCGGCCAAGGCCTCGGGCGAGTGAAAGGCGCTGTGCGGCGTGACGATCAGCCGCCCGGCCAGCCAGGGCGCGCGGTTCCGATAGGCGGCCAGCAGAGGAGGAATGGGGGAGCGTGGCGGCTCCTCCGGCAGAACGTCCAGCCCGGCGCCCGCGATGGTGTCGTCGCGCAGGCAGCGTTCCAGGGCATCGAGGTCCAGCACCGGACCACGCGCCGTGTTCACCACCACGGCGCCCGGCGGCATCAGGCGTAGCAGGCGTTCATTCACCAGGCCGCGGGTAGCGCGGGTCAGAGGCGTGTGGATGGAGAGCGTGTCCGTCTGCTCGAACAGCTCCTCGATTCGGCGGGCGCGCTGGACGCCCAGGGCCAGATCGACGCCATTGGGCAAATGCGGGTCATAGAAGATCACCCGCCAGCCGAAGGCTTTCGCGCGCAGCGCCGCCGCCGTGCCGATACGGCCGAGTCCAAGCACGCCAAAGGTCCGGGTGGAGGGACGCTGGATCAGGGGCGAATCGATCGGCTCCCACAGGGCGGGCGGATCGGTGCGCTGCGCCTCATGATGCAGCAGCAGCCCCCTCCGAAGGGCCAGAGCCAGGGCGATCGCGTGGTCCGCCACCTCGGTGGTGCCGTAATCCGGCAGGTTGCAAACGGTGATGCCACGCCCGGCCAAGGTCACGCGGTCCAGCCGGTCATAGCCCACGCCCATCCGCACGACGCAGCGCAGCTTCGGAAAGCGGGCTATGTCCGCCGCCGTGAGCCAATGGCGGAAGATGAACAGTCCCTCCACCTCGGCGAGAAGCGAGTCGGGCAGGTCGGCCAGGCGCTCCGCCCGGGGCTGCAGGATGCGGATATCGGGGCCCAGAACCTCCCGCTCTACGGAGTCGTCGGGATAGAGCCCCTCCGCCTGCATCACCGTAATCGTCATGCGCCTCTCCCTCCCTGGCCTTAGGCGCGGCAATCTGCCGCTAGGGCACGCGGCCGTCCAATCAGGCGGCGCAGGAGAGGAATGTAGATGGCCGAGCGTCGAATCCTGATCACCGGGGCGTCGAGCGGAATCGGCGCGGCCACGGCGCGGGCCATGGCGGTGCCGGGTGCAGCCATCGCCGTCCATTGCCGCGCCAATCGTGCCGGGGCGGATTTGGTCGCCGCCGAGTTGCGGGCCGCGGGGGCGGAAGCGGTGGTGCTGATGGGCGACCTGACCGAGCCCGCCACCGCCGCAAGGCTGGTCGAGCAGGCCGTCGCGGCACTGGGCGGGCTGGAGGTGGTGGTGGCCAATGCCGGCTTCGCGGACCGGACGCCGGTTTCCGCCCTGACCGATGAAGGCTTTGCCCGCAGCGCCGATACGGTGCTCTGGGGCTTCCTGCGCCTGGCCCGGGCGGCAGGGCCGCACCTGGTGAAGGCCGGAAAGGCTGGCGGGCTGGCACGGATGGTCGCCATCTCCTCCTTCGTCGCGCATTCTTTCCGGACGGACACGACAGTCTTCCCGGCCAGCGCGGCGGCCAAGGCGGGGGTGGAAGCGCTGGTCCGGTCGCTTGCCATTGAATGGGCGCCGGATGTGACGGTGAATGCCGTGGTGCCGGGCTATACCCGCAAGGATGCCGGCGCCCATGCCGCCCTGGACCCGGCGGCCTGGGACGCGATCCTGCCGCGCATCCCGCTGCGGCGCCTGGGAACGCCGGCGGATGTGGCGGCGGCGGTGGCGTTTCTTGCCTCGCCGGGGGCCGCGTACATCACCGGTCAGGCGCTGCATGTGAGCGGCGGCGTGGTGATGTGAGCCTCAGTTCTCCCCGGACGGGGATGGCGCTGGACCAGCGGCTATGATGGCAGGCCGAGGATGCGGCGCAGTTCCGGCGCCGTGACGACCTGGCCATAGCCCCGCGCGCCCATCGCGAACTCCGTGGCCCGCGCCAGCGGGCCAACGACGACAGGCTCGAAGCCCGCGTCCCGCACCAATCCCGACGCCACTTCCAGTGCCCCGGGGTCGTCACCCGCGATCGGGATAGCCACCGGCGCGCTTGCCCGATGGGCCTGCTCCGCCAGCACGCGCGAGCCCAGCGTGTTGAAAGCCCGCACCAGACGGGCGCCTGGCAGATGTCCAGCCGAGGCGAGGCCGATGCCGCGCTCGATCGCGGCCTGCCCTACCGCGCCGTCGCGAGACACGACCGCGTTGCAGGCATCCAGCACGACCTTACCCCGCAGTGCCTCCCCCAACTCGCGCCCGACCTCCGGCAGCGCGCCATAGGGAACGGCTACCAACACGACCTCCCCGAAGGCCGCTGCCTCGGCGGGGGTGCCGGCCCGCGCCATCGGCCCTGCCGCCTCGACGAGTTCTTTCAGCCGCTCCGGGTGGCGTGAGGAGAAAAAGACCGGGTGCCCCGCCTTGGCCCAGAGCGTGCCCACCGTGCCGCCGAGCCGGCCGGAGCCGATGACGCCAATGCGCGATTTCGGCGCGGGCTGGGCCGCCGAGCGCTGGCTCGGCGCCAGCAGGGCGGCTCCGCCGGCCAGCAGGAGACGACGCGTACTCTTGGCCTGGAGAATCATGGAGGACCTCCCGGAGGGCTGATTCGGGGAGGTTAGTCCTTCTCGCTCAACCGGATCAGACACGTCTCGCGGCGCGGCGAAGACGGGTCATGCGATCCGGCGCATCCGTGCCAACGCCTCATCCACTTCCTCGCCAGTCTGGTAGGGCCCGAATCCGAAGCGCAGCCGGCGGCCACGGCGATCGGTGATGATCCGCAGCTCCGCCAGCCGGGCCTGCCATGCCTCGGCGTCGTCCAGGTCGAAGGCCAGGAAGTTGCCACGGCGCGGCTCTGACAGCGGCACGGCCAGGCGGGCGGGATCCAGGCCCGTGCCTTGCAGGCCCGCGCAGAAGCGCTCCTGCAGGGCAAGGGCATGCGCATGGACCGTTTCCACCGTCACCCCGGCCGCCTCGAGCCAGCCCAGCGCCGCATCCAGCCGGTACAGGCCTGAGGGATCGAAGGTGGCGCCGAGAAAGCGGCCACCATCCGGCGCATAGCCAAGCTTGCCGTCACTGGCGGCCAGCGCCCCGAAGGCAGCGAACCAGCCCGTGTCGCGCGGACGGGGCAGCCAGCCGGGCGGGCAGTGCAGGAAGCAGCAGCCCTCCCCAGCCATGGCATATTTATAGCCGCCCGCCGTGTAGAAGGCCCGGTGCGCGAGGCGCGACAGGTCCACCGGGCGCGCCATAAAGGCGTGGTAGCCGTCGATCACCAGCACTGCCTCTCTGGCGGCCTCGGCCAGGGCCTCGAGCCCCAGTTGAGCGAAGCCGGAATGGAAGAAGACCTCGCTGACCCAGATCAGGTCGAATCCGCCGCGCGCCGCCTCGGCCAGGCGGGCCAGGCATTCGGCGCCGGGCTCGGAGGGGATGCGCGTCACGGTGATGAGCCCTTCCTCCTCCAGCCGCGCGGCCTGGCGGGCAAAGGAATGGAATTCCCCATCCGTGGTCAGCACCCGGGGCGGGCGCCCCAGGGGCATGCCGCTTAGAATGCGCCGCACGAACTCATGGGTGTTTGGCGCGAAGGCCAGGGTCGCCGGATCGGGCAGCCCCAGATGCCCGGCCACCCGCGCGCGGCAGGACTCCAGCACCGGGCCAAGCACCGCCTCCCATTTATCATCCTGCAGCTGTGCCGCTTGGTCCCAGGCGCGGAGCTGCGCCTCGCGCGTCACGTCGGGCCAGGGGTGGTGGCTGTGCGCCGCGAAGTGCAGACGCCCCGGCTCTGCCGCGAGGAAGCGGGAGAAATGCGCGCGCAGGTCCAATACCGGGTCTCCTCGGGGCTCCCACGCCGCCCCTGAGAAGCTTTGCCCGGGGGCCGCGGATTGTCGCCGTGACGCCAGTGTATAGAGTGACCGCTGGAGGCCGGGAATGGCGAGAGGCTGGCAGCCCATGGGCGCGATGCCCCGCCCCGGCACAGGCCGGATCGGCGGCGAGGTATCCTACGCCTTGGTCCTGAACGCGCCGCTTGCTGTTCGTCTGCCTGTGCCCGACCTGCGCGACGCCGCGCGGGGCAATACCGGCATCCCCGGTGTCTGGCGTTTCGCTTCTGGCGCGCCGGGGCCGCATGCCGTTCTCGTTTCCCTCATCCATGGCAACGAATTCGCAGGCGCAGCGGTGCTGGCGCGTTGGCTGCGCGCGGACATGCGGCCGCTGCGCGGCACGTTGACTCTGGTTTTCGCCAATCTCGATGCCTTCGCGCGCTTCGACCCGGCTGACCCTGCCCTTTCCCGCTATGTGGAGGAGGACCTGAACCGGATCTGGAGCCCCGCGATCCTGGACGGGGGGCGGGACAGTCGGGAGTTGCGGCGTGCCCGTGCCCTGCGGCCCGTGGTGGAGGCGGCGGATGTGCTTCTGGATCTGCACTCCATGCCCTGGCCCTCTGATCCACTGATCCTGACGGGCCGTTCAAGCCTGGCGCTGGAGCTGGCCCGCGCGACTGGCGCGCCGCCGACCATCGTGTCTGATGACCCCCGCCCGGAAGGACCACGCCTGATCGACCACGCCCCTTTCGCGACCCCTGACGGGCCGCGCGCGGCCTTGCTGGCCGAGGCGGGGCAGCATTGGGAGCCGGAGACGGAGATGATGGCGGAAGCCTGTGCCACCGGCCTGCTGCGCGCCCTCGGAATGCTTCCGCCCGTGCCGCAGTCGCCCTGCCCGCCGCCCGCATGCTGGACCGTGACGGAGAACATCCGTGCCACGTCCCGGCACTTCGCCTTCACCGAGGCCTTCCGCGGCGGCACGGTCATTCCCCTCGCCGGTACATTGATCGCGTGCGACGGGGAGGCCGAGATTCGCACCCCCTATGATGACTGTATGCTGGTCATGCCGAGCCCGCGCGCGATGTGCGGCTGGGTGGCGGTGCGCCTGGCGCGACGGACCGGCTGAGGCGCGACCACTTCGGGTGTTTTCATGAGGACGCGCCCTGTGGCCCTGGCCCATTCGCCCCGGCCATGATGGGCCGGAGCATTCGCTTCCACGTCGGTTCAGGTCAGCCAGCCCAACTCTCAGTTTGTTGTTCGCAGAGCGGATTCGCGCAGACGTGCGGTTCCTCCTGGCAGCGATCCGCTCTAGACCGACTCGAACGGTTCCTCGCGACCCCGTCCGCTCCGCCATTCCGTGCGTGCCGACGCCGGGTGGCCGGGAACCCCAATTGCGAAGTCAGCGGGGCGATCCCGATGCGAAACCAGGAAGCCCGCCTGTCCCATGGCCCCGGCTGACGCGCTGCCCCCGCCGGAGCAGGCCGCCAGCCTGCGCCGCGCGCCACTCCTCGACCTCGACCGCGTGCTCGGCGATGTGGCGCCGGATCGCCTGGCGATCTCGATCCTCCTCTATCTGACGCTGCCCGACCTGCTGTTCCTGGGCGGCTGGGCGGCCCCCTGGGCCGCGCTGCTGACGGGGCTGGCCGGTGCCGCGGCGCTCGTCCTCGCACCGGGATGGAGCCGGCCCTGGCCGCTTTCAGGGGGAATGACGGCGCTCTGCCTTGCCCTCGGGCTGCTCTGGGCGGGGGCGACCGGGGCGCACCACCTCGTCTACAGCTCGGCCGACTGGGAAATCCGGGACGCCGTTCTGCGGGACCTCATGGCGGAGCCCTGGCCGGTTTCCTACCCGGATATGGACCGGGGCGTCCTGTGGCTCCTTCGCGCGCCGCTCGGCTTCTACATACCGGCCGGGCTGATCGGCCGTTTGGCGGGTTTTCCGGCGGCGCAGGCATCGCTCTGGGCTTGGACCGGGCTTGGATTCGCGCTGGTTCTCATGCTGCTCGCCCTGGTGGCGCGCGCGGTGTCGCCGGGGCAGCCTGGCCGCGGTTTTGCCGTGATGACGGGCATTTTCGTGCTGTTCCACGGCCTGGACATCCTGCCAAATATCTGGCTGGACTGGAATTTCGGCACTGGCCCGCTGGCAAGCTGGGGGCGCGGCGGCGAATGGTGGGCACGGCTGTTCCAGTATACCGGGCACGTCACCGCTATCCTCTGGGCGCCGAACCACGCCATGCCGGCCTGGCTGCTGGCGTTGATGGTACTGCGATACGGGCGGCATCCGGATTTTGCACGTGGCCTCGCCCTGCCCTTCGCCGCGGGCGCCTTCTGGAGCCCTCTGGGAAGCGCCGGGGCCGCCATCCTGGCCGCGGCCGTACTGCTCCGGCAGGGCATGCGCGCCGTATGGCGGGCCGTCACGCCCGCAAACTTCCTTGCCGTCGTCTTCGCCCTGCCGCTCTGCGTCTATCTTGTTGCCGGGTCCTCGGAAGTCCCACACGGCCTCGTTTTCGTGGTCCATCCGGCCTTGAAGGTCCTGTGGGTCTGGCCGCTCTTCCTGGTGCTGGAGGTGTTGTGCTGGGCGGTGCCCGCGGCCGTCCTGGTCCGCAGTTGGACCTTTAAGGTCGCTGTTGTCCTTCTCTGCCTGCTGCCCGGTTATGTCTTCGGCCCGGGCAATGAGATGACCGCGCGCGGCGGCATGGCCCCTCTGGCCGTGCTGGCCGTGGTAGCCGCCGCGGCGCTGCTGGCGCCTGTCGCAGGACGTGCCCAGCGCCTGGCGCGCGCGGGGCTACTGGCCTGCAGCATCCTGGCCCTGCCCGGCGCGGCGATGGAGGCCAGCCTGCTCGCCAAGCGGCCCTGGCAGGCGAGCGCCGAGTGCGACCTTCTGGAGGCCGCGCGGCAATCGGTCTTCGCGAGTTCCACCGAATGGGCCCATTACCTCGCGCCATGGCCTGACGCGATGCTGTCGGGCTGGATGCGGGAGCCACCGCCACGGCCGATGGACCGGACTAGCACGGCGGCCCCCTGCTGGCCGCATGGAGGCCCCTGAGAGCGGAAGCGGCTCGCCGCCCGCTTGGGAGCCGGCTCACTGCTCCTTGCTTCCGCCTAGCCAATCAGCGCCGCGTCCGCCTCGCACGGGTTCGTGCCGGCGGTAGGCAGCACGCATTCACCTATGCTTTCGGATTCATCACGCCGCCGTGTAAGCAAACCAGAGCTTTGTTGCTCAAATACCGCCACACCGTCTCTCATTTCGACATAAAGACTAATGATGAGTAAAAATTCCTTCTTCTGAAAGGTTCGTTCCTACCGCATCCGCGAAGTGCGTCTAAAAAAGGACGTTATCAACGGATGAGACTTGTCCCGGTTTCCCAGCCGCCGGTAACACCTCCGCGACCAGTACGTGTTCGGTTGGCGTAATTTTTGGGGGACCTAGTTGATGACCGTAAACGCAGCCCACGGCTTCGCTTCGCTGAATGGCGGCACCACCGGGGGAGCCGGCGGCGCGACTGTTACGGTGTCAACGGGGAAGGAACTGATCGAGGCGATCGAGAGTGCGGGCTCCAAGCCGCTGACGATCTATGTGAAGGGGGAGATCACGACGTCCAACTCCGGCGCCAATGAGATCACTCTCGATGGCGTCCACAACCTCTCGATCATCGGCACAGGTGAAGGCGCGGAGTTCGATGGCATCGGCATCCACGTGAAGGGTGACTCGTCGAACCTGATCATCCAGAATCTGTCGATCCACGACGTGAAAAGCGGGCCCAAGGATGCAATCGGCATCGAGGGCGAATCCCATAACATCTGGATCGACCACAACGAGTTCTACAGCTCCATGTCCGTCGGCAAGGACTATTACGACGGCCTGCTCGATATGAAGCGCGGCGTGGAGTACGTCACCGTTTCCAACAACTACTTCCACGACCACCACAAGGTCTCGCTGAACGGCTACAGCGACAGCGACGAGGGTGCGCGTTACGTCACCTACGACCACAACATGTTCGAGGACATCGGCTCACGCGCGCCGAGCGTCCGCGACGGCTATGTCCATGTCTACGAGAACTACTACAAGGACGTGGAAACCTCCGCGATCAACCTGCGCATGGGCGCGGAAGGCCAGATTCAGAACAACGTCTTCGAGAACGTGCGGGATCCGATCGTCAGCGTCGACAGCAACAAGATCGGCTACTGGAATCTCAGCGGAAACGAGTTCGACAACATCACCTGGGGCAAGATCGGCAAGGGCGAGGCCTCCGCGCAGAGCGGCAAGTCCACCTCCGACTATACCGCGCCCTACAAGTACACGCTCGATGACACCTCCTCAGTGAAGGCCTATGTCACGGCCCATGCGGGTGTGGGCAAGCTCGATGTATCCGATGACGGCACCGGCACCGTCATCAGCAAGCCGACCCCGGAGGACAGCTCATCGGGGGACAAGCCCTCCGCCGGCGGCGATACCTCGTCGGGTGACCATGACTCCTCGGATTCTGTGGCGACTTCGCGCGCGGATGATCTGGTCGGCACCTCCGGCGCGGACACCATCAAGGGCCTTGGCGGCAAGGACACGATCTCCGGCGAAGCCGGCAATGACAGGCTGTCCGGCGGCACGAATGCCGATGCCCTGTCCGGCGGGAACGGCAACGACACCTTGTCCGGGGATACGGGCAACGACCAGCTGACGGGCGGGGCGGGAACGGACACCCTCACCGGCGGAGATGGACGCGACCAGTTCGTCTTTACCAGCATCAAGGATGGCGCGGTCGGCTCCCACCGGGACGTGATCACTGACTTCGGCGCGGGCGACGTGATCGACCTGAGCGGGATCGACGCCCAGACCGGCAAGGGCGGCGACCAGGACTTCACCTTCATCGGCACGAAGGACTTCACGGAGCGCGCGGGCGAACTGCATGTCGTCCAGGACGGGAACTACTCCGTAGTGGAGGGCGATGTGAACGGGGATGGCCAGGCGGACTTCCAGATCGCGCTGGCCGGCCATCCGAACCTCTCGGCCAGCGACTTCATTTTCTGAAAAGGCCGGGGGAAGAAGCCCTTCCCCCGATCTCTTCTCAGGTGGCGGGTTCTCCTTCCATCGGCTCTTTTCCATCCGCACGGATCAGCGCCGCGATTTCCTGTGCCGCCGCCTCCAGCGCCGCCTCGTCAGTGCCCTTGGCCACCAGTGCCACGCCGTTCCCGCTCTCCCGATAATAGGGGTAGGAACCGATATCGAGCGTGGGGTACCGGTCCTGGATCGCCGACAACCCCGCCGCGATCTGCCCCTCCAGCAGGCCATGCGCATGTAGTGCGCGCGACTTCACGGGGGTTCCACCCTGCAGTGTTGGCGCCACCACCTCGAACATGCTGCGCATGATCCGCGGTACGCCGGCCATGACGTAGACATTTTCCATGCGGAAGCCGGGCGCCGAGGTCTCGGAGCACAGAATGGGCTCTGCGCCGCGCGGCAGCGTGGCCATGCGCAGCCGCGCCGCATTCATCTCCACCGGCGGCGTGCGGCGCGCATAGTCGGCCTCCATGATGGCGCGGGAAGGCTCGTGCACCTCCCAGGGCACACCGAAGGCGCGGGCGACGCATTCACTGGTGATGTCGTCATGGGTCGGCCCGATGCCGCCCGTGGTGAACACATAGGTGAAACGCGCGCGAAGTTCGTTCACCGTGTTGATGATTGTCTCCGGCACATCCGGGATTACCCGCGCCTCCCGCAGCGGGATACCCACTTCGCCCAGACGGGTCGCAATGAACTTCAAATTTGCATCTTGGGTGCGGCCTGAGAGCACCTCGTTGCCGATAATGATCAGGGCGGCGGTCGGCTGGGTCATGGGCGTCTTCCCCTCTGGTCCACCGAGGGTCGCTTCTTGGGGCGCTGCGTCAAGACAGGGCGGGAAAGAAAAAGGGCCGGGCGAGCGAACTTCCCCGGCCCCTTCTTGTTCTGCAAGTTCGGGGATGCGCCCGCATCCCCGGGAGTTACCTCACCGGAACGGGACAGCGTACATCAGGCCGCCCGCAGTCCATAGGCCGTTCAGGCCACGCGGCAGCTTCAGGGCGCTGCCCTGGCCGACATTCCGCTCGAACACCTCACCATAGTTGCCCACAGCCTTGATGGCGTTCAGCATCCAACGGTTGTCCAACCCGATCCGGGAGCCGAACTCGCCGCTCGTCCCCAGCAGGCGCTGAGCCACCGGGTTGGGCCCGGCGGCCATCTGGTCGGCATTCGCCTGCGTGATCCCGGCCTCCTCGGCCTCCACCAGGCCGTAATGCACCCAGGCCACGATGTTGCTCCACTGGTCGTCCCCATTGCGGGTAAACGGACCCAGCGGCTCCTTCGAGATGGTCTCGGGCAACACCATGTAATCCGCCGCATTTGGCGCCACGGTGGCGATCGCGCCGGCCAGGGCCGAGGCATCCTGCGTCATGGCGTCGCAGCGGCCGGAGAAGAAGGCCTGCTGCATCGTGTCCACCCTCTCGAACACCACGGGCTGGAAGCGGATGTTACGGGCTCGGGCGATATCACCCAAGGTCACCTCATGGGTCGTGCCCTGGGCCACGCAGACCGTCGCGCCATCCAGCCCCTTCACCTCTGTCACGCCCGCATCGCGCCGCACGGCGAAACCCTGGCCGTCATAGAAGTTCACGGGTCCGGCGTTCAGGCCGATGGAGGCGTCGCGCAGGAAGGTCTGGGTGGAGTTGCGCAGCAGCACGTCGACCTCGCCGGACTGCAGCGCGGTGAAGCGGTTCTGCGCGGTCAGGCCCACGAAGCGCACCTTGGTTGCATCGCCCAGCACGGCGGCAGCAATGGCGCGGCAGTAATCGGCATCCAGCCCGCGCACTTCGCCGCGGCTGTCGGGTACCGAGAAACCCGCAAAGCCCGTTGAGACGCCGCAGGCGAGCGTGCCGCGCTGCTTCACCGTATCCAGGGTCGCGGCCTCTGCCGCGTCCGGGGTAACCGAATTGGCGATGCCGGCCAGACCAAGGGCCGCGCAAGCCGCCAGCAGGAAGCGCTTCATGGAAAGTTCCTTCTGTTATGGATTTTTGACGAAGGCCAGCGCGGCCGCCGCGAGGAACGGAACCGCGATGGCTGGGAATGTCGGTATTCTGCCAGCCATGCCGGCATGGAAGGACAAGGCCAGCGGCGTCATGCTGCCAGGGCCGCGTCCACGGCTTCGCCCAGGCGCGTCACGATCAGATCGATCTCCTCCTCGCTGGCCGTATAGGGCGGCGCCAGCAGAATGTGATCGCCCACGCGCCCATCCACCGTGCCGCCGCCCGGATATACGGCCAGCCCGCGCGCCAGCGCCTCGTCGCGGATGCGAAGGTTGAGCTTGCGGGCGGGATCGAAGGCCTCGCGGCTGCCACGGTCCTGCACCAGTTCGATCGCCTGGAACAGCCCGCGCCCGCGGATATCGCCGATATGGCGGTGGTTGCCGAAGCGCTCGGTCAACCCGGCCTCCAAGCGCGCGCCCAGCACGCGCACGCGCTCCAGCAGCCCGTCCCGCGCGATCACCTCCTGTACCGCCAGCGCCGCCGCGCAGGCCACGGGATGAGCGAGGTAGGTGTGACCATGCGCGAAGGCGCCCGAGCCCGCCATAATCGGTGCCAACACCCGATCATTCATCAGGATGGCACCGATCGGCTGGTAGCCGCCGCCCAGCCCCTTCGCGATGGCCTGGATATCCGGCGAGATGCCCTCCTGTTCCCAGGCGTGGAGCGTGCCGGTACGGCCCATGCCGCTCATCACCTCGTCCAGGATCAGCAGCGCGCCATGCCGGTCGCAGATCTCGCGCACGGCGCGGAAATACCCGGCAGGCGGCGGCACGCAGCCGGCCGTGGCGCCGACCACCGTCTCCGCCACGAAAGCGGCGACGTTCTGCGGGCCAAGCCGCTGGAATTCCGCCTCCAGCTCGGCCGCCAGCCGCGCGACGAAAGCGGCCTCGTTCTCCCCCTCCCGCATGCCGCGATAGGCGAAGGCCGGCGACACATGGCTGAAGGCATCGGCCAGGATCGGCGCGTAGGGCGCGCGCCGCGCGGCGTTCCCGCCCAGTGCCAGCACGCCGAGCGTATTGCCGTGATAGCTTTGGCGGCGCGCGATGAAGCGTGTGCGCTGGGGCTGCCCGGCCTCTACGAAATGCTGCCGCGCCAGCTTCAGCGCCGCCTCCATCGCCTCTGACCCGCCGGAGACGAAATAGGCGCGGCTCAGCCCGCCGGGCTCATGCCCGACCAGCACCTCGCCCAGCCGCTCGGCGGCCTCGTTCGTGAAGAAGCCGGTATGCGCGTATTCCAACGCCCCGACCTGCTTCTGCACCGCGGCCACCACATCCGGGTGTCCATGCCCGAGGCAGGACACCGCCGCACCGCCCGAGGCATCCAGAACCGCCTTTCCATCGGAAAGCTGCAGCCAGGATCCCTTTCCGCCCGTGGCGACAGGCGGCGCATTGCGGCTGCGGTGCAGAAGACGGGAGGTCATCGGGAATCCTCATCGGATGCGTATCGGGACAGTTCGGCCAGCCGCGCCTCGGCCTGGCGTAGATGCTCCAGCGCGGCGGCGCCCCCCTGGGCAAAGACCGCCGCCGCCAGCGCCTGCGCCAGCGACACGGCACCTGTCAGGGAATGGAAGAAGCCGGGACCATCGGCTTCGAAGCGCAGCAGATGGGCCGCGCCGCGCGCCACGGGCGCGGCGGGCGAATCGGCCAGTGCGACCAGCATCGATCCGGCGGCGCGCGCCGCGGCCGCCGTCCGCACCGCCTCGGCCGAATAGGGCGCGAAACTCGCCAGCACCACCGCATCGCGCGAGGAGAAGGCATCCAGGTCCAGCTCTTCGGGGCCCTCCGCCCCGACCAGCCGCGTCTCCGGCCGGAACAGGCGAAGCTGATAATGAAGGAGCCCCGCCACCGCGCGGCAGGACCGGAAGCCGGCGCACCAGATCCGTGGCGCCCCATGCAGCGCCGCCGCGGCTACCGCCACCGGCCCCGCATCCAGCGCAGCTAATGCCGCTGAATCGGCAGTCAGCATCGCTGCCGGCAGGTCGTCCCGCGCGCGGGCACGCGCGGAGAAGGGGGCCGCCGGCCGGCGCGCCTCCACCAGCACGGCCCGCAGCGGCTCCCACCCGGAATAGCCCAGCGCCTGGGCCAGCCGCGTGAAACTTACCGGGCTCACCCCCGCATCCGCCGCCAGTTCCCGCATGGAACGCGTGGTCGCGTCGAAGGCGTGGTCCACCAGATAGCGCGCGGCATCCTGAAGCCGGGGCGGCAGCTCCGGCAGGGCGAGGCGCAGGCGTTCAAGCGGCGCATCCAGCGACATGAAACATACCATGCACCAATCCCACCTCAATGCAACATTTGTTTCAAACGAAGATCTGCGACAGAATTCCGCCCATGCGGATCGCCCTCATCCACGCCCTGCGCCACTCCCCTCCGCCCATTGAGGCCGCCTTCGCCCGGCTTTGGCCCGAGGCAGTGCTGATGAACCTGCTCGATGACAGCCTCTCCGCCGACCTCGCCCGCGTTGGTTCCATCACCCCGGCGATGACGGAGCGCTTCCTTACCCTTTCCCGCTACGCTGTGGGCACGGGGGCGGACGCCATCCTCTTCACCTGCTCCGCCTTCGGCCCCTGTATCGAAGTCTGCGCCGCCGCACTCGGCCCCATCCCCGTCCTCAAACCGAATGAGGCCATGGTGGCGGAGGCGGCGGCGATGGGTGGCCGCATTGGCCTGCTCGCCAGCTTCGGCCCCACGCTGGACAGCATGCCCCCGGAATTTCCGGAGAATGTCGTGCTGGTCCCCAAGCTGGCCGAGGGCGCCCTGGACGCCCTGAACCGTGGCAATGCCGAAACCCATGACAGGTTAGCCGCTGAAGCCGCGCGGGAGCTGGCCGATTGCGACGCCATCGCCCTCGCTCAGTTCAGCCTCGCCCGTGCGGCCCCTCTCGTCACGGCCGCCACGGGCAAGCCGGTGCTGACGACGCCAGACAGTGCGGTGCGTGCCCTGCGCGCACGCCTGCTGGGCTAACGAAAGGGACGGGCCGGGTCCCTCCGCGCCGTCAGGTCGTCGGCGATCCGGCGCCAGGGGATTGAACGCCGCCGCGGACCCGTTCCACCGGCAGCGGGATGAACTCCTCTTCGTCGCCCGGCACCAGGCCGAAGCGGCCCGCACGCCAGTCCTCCTTCGCCTGCTCAATCCGCTCGCGGGAGGAGGAAACGAAGTTCCAGAACAGGTGACGTGGCCCATCCATCGCGGCGCCGCCGAGGAGCAATAGCCGGGCACCTTGCGGCCCTGCGCAAAGAGCCAGCCCGTCCCCCGCACGGAAGACGAGCATGCGGCCCGGTTCGAAGCGGTCGCCTGAAACCGTCACCTCGCCGTCCAGCACATAGGCGCCGCGCTCCTCATGATCCGGCAGTGGCAAGGCGGCGCCGGGCGCCAGCACGGCATCGGCATAGAAAAGGTCGGAGGGCGTCGCGACCGGGGAACGTGCGCCCCAGCCATGGCCGGCAATCAGGCGCAGCCGGACCTTGCCATCCTCGATCACCGCCAGGGTGGTGGCGGGATGATGCGCGAAATCCGGCACCGCTTCCTCCTGCGCGCGCGGCAGCGCCACCCAGGACTGGATGCCGTAGAGTGGGTTGGAATGGCTGCGCCGGGATTGGTCCGTGCGCTCGGAATGGGCAATGCCGCGGCCGGCCGTCATCCAGTTCACGTCACCCGGCCGGATCGGCTGGTTGGAGCCGAGCGTGTCGCGGTGCTGGATCTCGCCCTCGAAAAGATAGGTCACGGTGGAGAGGCCGATATGCGGGTGCGGTCGCACATCCAGCCCCTTGCCGGAGAGAAACTCGCCCGGCCCCATCTGGTCGAAAAAGATGAAGGGGCCGACCATCTGGCGCTCCTTCGCCGGAAGGGCCCGGCGTACCTCGAAGCCGCCAATGTCATGCGCACGGGGCAGGATCACCTGCCCCACTGCATCGCGCCCCGCGCATTCGGGCATGGTTCCGGTCGGATCGGTCTCGACGCTCATCACCCATCTCCCTGAACGCTGCCCTTGGCAGCGGGCCATGGCCGTTATGCCAACCGGGGTAGCATGGGGCGGCGGTCAATGGCGGTCCATTTCCTCGCGCGCCAGGAACAAGACCGCATGGCTTCCGGCGAAGCAGATCGGTCCGACATCACGGAGGAATGACGTGCCTTGCCAGGCCGGGGGCGGCACGATGCGTGCTCCGTAGTCCAGCGCCGGAGTTTTCCCGTGCCGAACACCAAACCGGATCCGGCAGACCCGGCCCAAGACCGGATCTTGGAGGACGCCATCGAGAACGCGATCGACCTGATCCTCGGTCGGATCGCCCCCGAGGGACGGGCCAGGGCCCTGCGCGACCTGCGCGAAGAGCTGGAGCGCTGCCTCGTGACCGCCCCCATCGACGGGCCTGTCATGACAGCGCTGCAGGTGCGGGCCAGGATTGCGGCCAGCCTGGCGAGCTATGGCCTTGCAGGGCCCGCCGCCATGGAGACGGAGCTTCCTGCCGTCTGAGTGGAAGTAACGCCCGCACCGGTCATGGGCGAGAACAAGCCCCTAGGGGTCCGACCTTCAGCAGGCCGATCTAACGCCTGCGGGTCCAGAGCGTCAGCAGCATCACGATGACCAGGATGACCATCCCGGTCCGATGCTCGGCAATCCAGGCGAGCGCGGGCTCGATCAGCACCGGGCATTTCCGGCGGGCCGCCCACCCCGCACCTGCAAGCACCAGCTCATGGCCGCGCCTTTCCTTCCGATGGCGGAGGTGGTGTTCGCCCAGTCACCTCTGCCACGGCCCGCGCCTGCGCCATCAGAAGCCGCCGTCCGTCCTGGTCGAGCGCGTCCCAGATAGCGAGAAGCTCCGCACGGCCCGGTGCGGTGCGGATCGGCTCCGGGGTGCCGGGGCGAAGGGTCAGCATGGCGTGGCTCCTTCAGCGATGGGAACGGCAGCAATGCTGCCCGACGGCCGCCCGGATCACGCCCCGGCCAGATGCCGTGCAAAGGCGTCGCGGGTCGCGGCCATGGCCAGGGCAGCGTTCTCGGCATGGCGGCGCGCAGCCTTCTCGGTCACCTCTACCTCGTCCACCGCCTCCGCGGCGGCATCGGCGCTCTCGGCGAAGCCGTCGCGCAGCTCCTCCAACCAGGTCTGCACCTGATCGAGATCAGCGGCTTCACGGAGCTGGGCCACCACGGCGTCCACTTCCCGCGCCATCCGGTCCGGGGTCGCGCCGCGCTGCATGACGGCGGCAAGGCGGTTCATCGCGGCACGCTCAGGCGACGGAGCGCGCTTCGGGGCGGCAGCGGAGGGCTGTCGGGCCATGGTCGGGGTCCTCTTGAGGCGGTCCGGCTTCAGCGGTCCGGCGTACCCCCCATATATGGCACATGTTCCATCAATGTTCCATGTCTCCACGCAGGAGATCAGTCGCGTCAACAGGGTCGTGACCATTCCCGGGCCTCCTCACACCCGGCCCAGGCTGTGGAACGGGCCCGCAGTCCTGAGAGCGGATCGGGGTGGCTTCCGGCAGCTTCCCAGCCGCAGCCCCGCCTGGGGCACGACTCTGGAGATGGTCAAAGGGGCGTCATCTCGCGTATTTTCGCTTTCTCGTCCGCATGACCCTGACGAGCCCGCACCCTGGAACGCGCTGCTGCTTGGCGCGGGAGCGGTGACAATGTTCCAAGACTGGCCGGAGGTGCCCATGGATATCGGAGTGCCGTTGAGGGACCTGGGACCCGTCGATGTGAAGCCTCTCCTCAAAGTGGTGGAGGGGCTCACGGAGGAGGACTGGACCAGCAACACCTTCCGGCAGGACGCGCTGGCCGGCGGCGAGCACGCCGCGGCCGACACCATCCTGATCAAGACGGAGTGGCATCCCTCCGCTTCCACGAGCGGGCTGCAGCACCTTGAGGACCTGGCGCATGTCTGGGCCAGGGAGACCGGCCGCGAACCGGAGAAGTACATCCCGATCGCCCGCGAGGACACCGATGTCTGGCCGGTTTACACCATGCCGGACTGGCTGCGGTTCAAGGAGGTTCTGGAGCCTGTGATCGAGCAGGCCATCGCCCCGCTGAGGGCACCCGGGGGTGTCATTACGCGGCTGGCGCTGGTGCGGCTCCGCGGCGGCGCCACGATCGCGCCGCATATCGACGGCCAGGTCATGGCGACCAAGGCGCACCGCATCCATGTCTCGCTGAGCAGCACGCCGACGGTCGAGTACAAGATCGGTGGCCGCAAGTTCAACATGTTGATGGGCCACGCCTACGACTTCAACAACCGCATCCGGCATTCCGTGCGCAACAAGGGGCGCAATCACCGGATCAACCTGTTCGTCGACTATTACCCCAATCCGGGCCTGGTATTCCGCAATCCGCTGGACGTCTCGGCCCCGCTCTACGCAAAGGCGGCGCCGCGGATCAACTGATCCGCCAGCCGGAACGACGCGGAACATTCGTTCCGGAACAGGAAGGTGACTTGGCCTCTGGGCGGCGGCGCCCAGAGGCCATTGGCGTAGCAGGTCAGGCCGTGGCCAGGACACCCGTTCGGCTGCGCATCAACGGTTGAATGTGCCGGCCGAACTGGTCCATGCCCTGGACGAAATCGTCGAAGGTCAGCATCACGCCACGCAACCCCGGAATCTCCGCCATCTCATCCAGCAGGCGCGCGACGGTGGCATAGGAGCCGACCATCACGCCCTGATTGGTGGGGTAGGCGGGACCTTGCTGCATCTTGTGGCGGTTGGGCGTCGCGTAGGGGTCCGGGTTCGGGTCAGCGCCGGCGGCACGATTGCGCCAGGCCAGGGCCTCGTGATCGACGCCGTCGCAGTAGAGCTGCCATTTCGCCATGGCCTCCTCGTCGGTTTCCGCCGCGATCACCATGGTCATCACCAGCGCGCCAACATCGCGGCCGCTCTGCTTCGTTGCCTCCACCAGCCGGGCGATGCTCGGCGCAACGCTCTGCGGCTGGTTGACGCCGAAGCCGACACAGAAATTGTAGTCGCCATACTCGGCGGCGAAGCGCGTGCCGCGGTCGCTCTGCGCGGCGCAGATGATGGGGATGCGCGTACTGGGCTGCGGCAGCAGGCGGCAGTCATCCATCCGGAAGAACTCTCCCTTGAAGTCGGACTGCCCGGTTTCCCATAGCTCGCGCATGATCTCGACATATTCGGCGCAGAACTCGTAGCGCTTGGCGAAGTGGGCGGTGCCGGGCCAAATGCCCATCTGGCTGTACTCAGCCTCCTGCCAGCCGGAGACGATGTTCACGCCGAAGCGCCCATGCGAAATTGAATCAATCGTCACGGCCATGCGGGCGGCGATCGGCGGCGGCATGGTCAGCACGGCGACGGAAGCGAAGAGCTTGATCCGCGTGGTGATGGAGGCAAGGCCCGCCATCAAGGTGAAACTCTCCAGCCCATAATCCCAGAACTGGGACGGGCCGCCGAAGCCGTGCAGCTTGATCATCGACAGCGCGAAATCCAGGCCGTAGCGCTCCGCGCGTTGCACGATTTCCCGGTTGAGGTCGAAGCTCGGCAGGTATTGCGGCGATGTCGTGGACATCAGCCAGCCATTGTTGTTGATGGGGATGAACACGCCAACCTGCATTCCACATCCTCCGTCGCGCACAGGAACAGCGATGATCCCCGGCCAGCTGTGCAACGCAGCAAACTCCGTGCCATGACGTCGGTGATCCCGCCCTGCCCATGGCCGGCTCGTAGAGGACAGATGGCATGAAGCTTGCCATCAAGCAGTTATCTGCAGTGGATGGACCGGCATTCCGGCCAACCAGTTCGCTCACGGGATCAGGAGTCGTCATGACGGCCGTCAGGATCGAAGCATGAGCGCGCCGGCGGGATCCCCCACGCCGGAGGAACGGGTCCTGATCACCGCTGCCGGGCTGGACGCGACCTTCGCGGCCCATCCTGCTGAGGTGCTGGGGGCGTTGCGCACCGCCGCCGCCATGCGCGAACGCCTGATCCGCCCGCAGAACGCGGCCGAGGAGCCTGCCATCACCTTCCGGCCGCCGGTGGCGCCATGACCCAACCGATCGACCTGACCCTGGCGGAGGCCGCCACCGCCATCGCCGCCCGGCGCCTCTCTCCAGTGGAGTATCTGGACGCCCTGCTGGCGCGGATCGCCGAGAAGGAACCGGATCTCAACGCCTTCATCCGGCTGAACGAGGCGGAAGCACGCGACGCGGCCCGCCGGGCCGAGGCCGAGATCATGGCCGACGGACCTCGCTCCCCGCTTCACGGCATTCCCGTCGGCATCAAGGACATCATCGACCTGGCCGGTCATCCCACCACCTGCCATTCCCGGCTCTGCCTCGATCGTGTCGCGGCGGAGGATGCGCGCGTGGTCGCGATGCTACGGGAGGCGGGCGCGGTGTTTCCCGGCAAGCTCGCGACGCATGAATTCGCCGTCGGCGGCCCGGCTTTCGACGGTCCCTTCCCTCCTGCACGCAATCCGTGGAACCGGCTGCACCATCCCGGTGGGTCCTCCTCCGGCTCTGGCGCGGCGGTCGCGGCGCGCATGTTGCCGGCGGCGCTGGGCACGGATACCGGTGGCTCGGTGCGACACCCGGCGAGCCATTGCGGCATTGTCGGGCTGAAGCCGACCTACGGGCTGATCTCGCGGCGCGGTGTCTTTCCGCTCGCCTTCAGCCTGGACCATGTCGGCCCGCTGACGCGCACGGTGGAAGACAGCGCCATCCTCCTCAATGCGCTCGCCGGCCCCGATGCGGGCGATCCCGGTAGCGCGATGCGACCGGGCGAGGATTACACGCGCCTGTTAGGTGGTGGCGCGAGGGGCCTGCGTATCGGCTTCGTGCGTCATTTCCATGAGCGCGACGACCCCGCGGAGCCCCGCATGGCCGCTGCCCTGGAGGAAGCGGTTCGAACCCTGGCGCGGGAAGGCGCGGACATCCGGGACGTGACCCTGCCGTCGCTTCGCGAATTCTACGCGGTGAACCGTGTGATCATGGGCGCGGAGGCAGCCGCGGTGCATGAGCGCTGGCTGCGCGAGGAACCGGGTGGCTATGCCAATATCACCCTTCGTCGCCTGCTGCCCGGCCTGTTCCTGTCGGGCGCCGACTATGTGCAGGCGCAGCGCCGCCGCGCCGCCCTGACCGCGGCGGTCCAGGCGGCCTTCGCGGAGGTGGACCTGCTGCTCACCGCCTCCTCCATGGACCCGGCCTGCCGGATCGACGACGCGGCCGAGGTGGAGCGGACCTATCCGCGCCAGGCGCGGACCGTGTTCAACGTCACCGGCCATCCCGCCATCACCCTCATGTGCGGGCTGGCGGAACCGGAGCAACTGCCGCTCTCCGTCCAGTTGGCAGGCCGCTACTTCGAGGAGGCGCGCCTGTACCAAGCCGCCGCGGCCTACGAGCGCGCCGCACCATGGCGCGACCGGCATCCGGCATGAGGGGAGCAGGGGCGCCGTTGCCTCGCCCAAGCCCTCCTTAGGCACGAGGCCATCATTGACTTCGTGCCGAAGCTCCGTCCGCGGCTGACCGACACGGCGCAGCCGCCTCCCGGCCCGCGGTCAGGCCGCCAAGAGCTTCTGCGGTCCGTAGATCTCGGGCATCTCGCCGATATCGTGCCGCACTAAGCCGGGCAGCGGCACCATACGGCTCTGGAAGCCTCCATCCGCGTGGAGAAGGTGCTCAACGAAGCCCACGCTCTTCTCGCCCACCGTCTCCTGATAGGCATCGCCCACGATGAAGGCGGCCGAGGGGCCCCAGATCTGCCGAAGACCCTCGCAGACGCCACGGTCGCGCCACTGATGCACGTGCCCCGTGGCCAGGAAGGCCGGCCGCTGCGGCAGGAGCAGGTCCACCAGACGACGGCGCGGCCCGGGCTGGATGCACCAGTAGGTGCTGTCCGTCTCGTCCATTCGCTCCTGGCAGAGCGGCTTGTGCATGAAAACCGCAACAGAGCGGCCGGCCGCGCCCTCCAGCGCGCGGGCCAGCGCCTCCATCTGCGCCTCGGCCTCCGGCAGGTCGGTGGCGGTGATCTGGCTGTCGAGCCCGATCAGCCGCCAGCCCGGCACGTCCCTTAGGAAGAGGTCGGCGCCGAGATGCGCATGCCAGCGGGCCAGGCGCTCGGCATTCGCAGGCTGGCGGCAACCGGGGAGCGGATCGTCGCCGATATCGTGATTCCCGGGCACGGCCAGCCAGTCGAGGCCGAGCCCGTCATGCGCGGCCCGGGCCAATGCGAGATCCGCCGCGTCATCCGCGCCATTCAGCGAGATGTCCCCAGTGTTCACCACCAGGTCCGGCCGATGATCGCGCAAATGCTCGGCGAGGACATCGAAATTCGCGCGGAAGCCGGGCACGCGATCGGAAAGATGGGTATCGCTGATCTGCGCGAGGCGGAAGGTCATCGGTCCGTTTCCTGGATGCGAAGGGGCTGCATCAAGCGCGGCGCGGCAGCAGGCGGCGTACCTCGGCGGCCATGTCGCGCTGAACCTCCTCTGGCGTCGCGCGCTGCTCAACGATGCGGGCGATGTTGTCGACCATCGTCTGCGTCACGCGCACGCTATTGCTGCCGGGGAAGGCATACCAGGGGATGGAGATCGGGATCTGCTTCACCGCGGCCAGGAAGAGCGGGTTCTCGCGGTAGAACTGACCAAGATACTGCGGATCGTCGATCGCGATCTGGTTGCAGGGCAGGTAGCCCGTGTTCTTCACCATCAGCGCCTGGCCCTCAGGCCCCGTGGAGAAGCGCAGGAACTTCCAGGCGGCGTCGCGCTTCGCGGGGTCCTTCGCCGTCAGCATGCCGGCGGCGCCGCCGGTGGGCAGGCGGCCCTTCTGCGCGTCGATCACCGGCATGCCGGTGGTGCGCATGACGAAATTGTTGCCCGCGCCCTCCTTCATGCCGCGCACCAGCGCGGTGGTCTGGAAGATCATGCCGAGCTTGCCGGCGGTGAAGGCCTGGCGCGCCGCAACGGCGGAGAGGTTGGGCATGCCGCCCTCCTTCACCATGCGGTCGATCAGCCTCAGCGCGCCCAGCCCCTCCGGCCCGGCAAAACCGACATCGCGCTCATCCTCCGTCAGCATCCGGCCGCCATGGCCAAAGAGCAGGGAGGAGAACATCCAGTCGTCGCCATTCCAGGTGAACCACATGCCCTCGGCACCGTCGCCCAGACGGTCGATCTTCCCGGCGAGTTCCAGCACGCCGTTCCAGTCGGTCGGGAAGTGGTCGGGGTCACCACCCGCCCGGCGGACAAGGTCGGCATTGTAGTAGGTGACGGGGTTGGAGGCGGCAAAGGCGAGGCCGGACTGGAAGCCGCCAAAATGGCCGAGTGCCAGCAGGTTCGGCGTGTAGCCGACGGTGGCCGGATCAGCGGCCTCGGCCTTCAGCAGTGGCGTTAGGTCCTGGGCAATGCCGCGCTCCGCGAAAACGCGGAGGCGATTGAAGCCCTGATAGGAGAGATCGGGAAGCTGGTTGGTCGCGGTCTGGCGGAGGATGAGCTGCGCACCCTCCTCATAGTTCGGCGTGGTGACGTAATTCACCTTGATGTTCGGCTCGCGCTTCGCGAAGGCGGCCAGGATCGCGTCATAAGCCTCCTTATAGATGAAGGGCTGGGCGTAGTGGACGGTGATCTCGACCGGCACCTGGGCGCGCAGGACGCGCGGGGCGAAGAGCATGGCGGCGGGCGCAGCCAGCGCAATGCGCCGGCTGATCTGGGCGGTGGTGAGCATGAGATTCTCCATAATAAGCCTCAACCCTTGAGGCCGGTGGTGGCGATGCCTTCGATGAAGCGGCGCTGGGCCAGCAGGAAGGCGATGACGAGAGGCGCAGTCATCAACACCGCGGCCGCCATCAGCGCGCCAAAATCATCGCCGGCCTCATCAGAGCGGAAGTAGAGGACCCCGAGCGCGGGGGTGGCGTGGGCCGGGCCGTTCACCACGATCAGCGGCCAGAACAGGTCGTTCCAATGCGCAACAACAGAGAAGATCGCGAAGGCCGTCGCGGCAGGCCAGGCGTTCGGCAGCACGATTCGCCAGACAATCTCTGCCTCACCCAGCCCATCCATGCGGGCGGCATGGATCAGGTCATCAGGTAGTGATTTGAAGAACTGGCGGAACAGAAAGATAGCGAAGACGGAGATGGTGGCAGGCGCGATGAGCGCCGTGTAGCTATCGAGAAGCCCCAGCTGGCTGAAACCGACATAGAGCGGTAACGCGGGAACGTGATAGGGCACCAGCAGACCGAGCATCACCGCGCCAAAAGCGAGCCCACTACCCGGAAAGCGAAGCTTCGCCAGCGCGTATCCCGCCGGGACCGCAAAAAGAAGCTGGAAGAAAAGAATCCCACCGCAGACAAGAATGCCGTTCCACAAATAGCGCCAGACCGGAATCTTGGCGAAGACCTTCCCGTAATTCTCCACGGCGTAGAAGCGCTCTGGCAGAAGGGAGAGCGAGGCGCGGAAGATCTCGTCCAGCGGCTTCAGGCTGGCGGCGATCATCCAGATATAGGGCATCAGAACGACCAGCCCGAGCAGAGCCAGTAGCGCGAGCCGTGGCAGGTCCCGGAGAAGCGGGCGATCAGACATAATGCACCCGCTTCTCGATAACCCGCGTCTGTAGCCAGACCAGGGCAAGGACGATGGCGAGGAAAACGAGGGTAATGGCAGCGGAGTAACCCAGCCGGAAATAGGTAAAGCCTTCCTCGTACATCGTGTAGAGCAGCACCTCGGAAGCCTTGTTCGGCCCGCCCTGCGTCAGCACCGCCACGCTGTCGAAGACGCGTATGGCGCGTGTCATGGTGATGGTGATCACGAAGAGAGTGGTCGGCCCCAGCAGCGGCCATGTGACGAGGCGGAAGCGATCCCAGGCGCGCGTCGCGCCATCCACCTCAGCCGCCGCGTACAGCTCCCGCGGAATGGCCGTCAGCCCAGCCAGAAAGAGAACGAGGTTGAAACCGATATTCTCCCACACACCGATGGCGGCGAGCGACAGCAGCACCGTGTCGGAGGAGGAGAGCCAAGCCGGCCCTTCAACACCGACCGTGCGCAGCGCCGCGTTGAGTGGCCCGATGGTCGGGTGGAGCAGGTACTGCCATGCCGATGCCATTGCCACGGGCAGAGAGATAACAGGCAGGAAGAAGACGGCACGAAACAGAGTGCGGCCGCGCGTTCCGGCCTCGATCAGCAATGCGAGTACCAGACCGCCCAGCACCGAGACGGGTGCCACGACCGCAACGTAGAGGATGGTATTGCGAAGTGCGATGCCGAAGCCACGGTCCCGCAGAAGCTCCGCAAAGTTATCAAGGCCGACCCAGGACGCGCCCGCGGCACCCAATTCGTAATCCGTGAAGGCCAGTGCGACGGTCGCCAACGTCGGGGCCAGCAGCATCAGTGCGAAGGCGATAGCGGCCGGGGCGGTCAGCAACCAGCCGGCCATCGCCTCCCCGGCCGAAAGGCGCGGCGCAGGAACGGCGTAGGCAGCATCAGACAAGGGCCGCCTCCGGCGACAGGGCTCGCACAGCCACGCGCTTGCCCGCGACATCGAAGACCAGCGCGCGGCCGAGCGGGAAGCGCAGCGCCACCTCCCCTCCGGGCGGCAGTGTATCGCGCTCCTCCGGGGCCAGGCGGAGCACCAGCGGGGCACCCAGCGCGCCGTGGCGCAGATGGACCAGCAGGCTCTCCCCCAGAAACTCCACCCCTTCCAGCACGGCGGGCAGACCTGCGCCGGCAGGCTGCAGGTCCTCCGGCCGCAGGGCGAGGGTCATGGGGCCACTTCCTGCCACGCGCAGCCCCACGGCCTGGCCGGCGACGCGCAGCACCCCCTCCGCATCCGCCTCGGCCAGCAGGGTGTTGATACGGGGTGAGCCGATGAAGGTGGCGACACGCAGATCCTGTGGGTCCGCATAGATCTCGGTCGGGGGTGCAATCTGGAGTATTTCGCCGGCCTGCATGACCGCTACCCGATCCGCCATGGTCAGGGCTTCGGACTGGTCATGCGTGACATAGACGGTCGCGACACGGGCAGCGCGATGGATTGCCACAATCTCTCGCCGCGTCTGCACCCGAAGGCTGGCATCGAGATTGGACAGCGGCTCGTCCATCAGAAAGGCCGCGGGGCGGCGTACAATGGCGCGGGCCAGTGCCACACGCTGCCGCTGCCCGCCGGAGAGTTGCCCGGGGCGGCGGTCCAGCAACCCGTTCAGGCCCAGCGCCTGTGCGGCGTGGCGCACCTCCTGCGTGATGGAATCCCGCATGGCCCGCGTACCAGGCAGCATGGCGCCGATCAGGGGTAGTCGCTGCGCCGCGCTCAGCCGACCCATGGCGAGCGGGACGGCGATATTCTCCTCCACGGTCAGGTGGGGGTAGAGGGCATAGGACTGGAACACCATGGCGACGTCGCGCTGAGACGGGCGCAGGCCCGTCACTTCACGCCCGCCAATGCGGATCCGGCCGGTGTCGGGCTGCTCGATCCCGGCGATGCAGCGCAGAAGCGTGGATTTGCCACAACCGGAGGGGCCGACGAGCGCCACGAACTCGCCAGCGGCCACAGCCAGCGACACGCCCCGCAGCACCTCGGTAGCGCCAAAGCGCTTACCTAACTCCGTGACCGTAATTCCGTCCACCATCAGCCCCCGAGGAGATCGGGTCGCGCAGTAGGGGGCAAATCTGTCATACGCATTGCCGTTCGATGAAGGACGTGTGTCAGTCGCCGGGTTGCCTGCCAGTCCGGAGGCGGGCTTTTTCACCCGCCTCCCTGGTTTGATCAGGTGAAGAGGAAGTCGTCGACCGAGAGTTGGGCGGTGGTGATGCCGGCGAGGAACAGCGTGCCGTTCTCGCCGATCTCGTGCCCGTTCAGCAGCACGCCGCCATCCATGTCGGTTGCGATCGACTGGATCAGGGCGGTCCGCTCGTCCGGGGTGTCGAGCGAGGCCGGGATCAGGGCGTCATCGATCACGAGGTGGTCGATGCCGTCCTGGAAGTCGGTGATGGTGGCCGCGTAGAAGGCCTCCGGCGTCAGGACGAAGCTGTCCGCCCCGGC
>NZ_JBNBZS010000023.1:0-96163 GCF_049629625.1 Roseomonas chloroacetimidivorans
GCCGGCCTGCTCCCGCCCGGCAAGGCCCTGGTCATGCCCGGCGCCTCGGACCAGCCCGCGCCCGAGCAGCCGCAGCAGCCCATCGAGGAGCCGCCCGCGACTGAGCCCGATCCGGTGGAGCAGCCCAGCGAGCCCGAGACGCCGGACCAGCCTGAGCAGCCCGAGACTGAGCAGCCTGTCGGCGCTGGGGAACTGCTCGACCGGGCCGTGGCATCCCTCCAGGCCCTGCGCCCGTTCCTGACGCCCGCACCGGGCCAGCAGGACCAAACCCCGGCGGCTGGCGAGGACGACCTTCTGGCGCTGTTCGATGCCGCGACCGCAGTCGCCGAAAGGAAGCCCGACAGCAAGAACGGGAACAAGAAGGAGGTCCTCTCCTACCTGAAGCGCGGCCGCGAGCAGGCGGTGAAGATGCTTGCGGGTGACGACTGATGGACTGGCAACCGATCAGCACGGCGCCCCGAAACGGGACGCACGTCATCCTCTGCAAACGCCGGAGGACGGACGGCTCCTACGAAGTCGGCGAGGGGTTCTATGACGACTGGGCCAAGGCTTGGGCCTGGGCTGACGAGCGTATGACCCATCCGGATCTCTGGCAGCCAATGCCAGAGCCTCCGGCCGACGCGGACTTCGCAGCAATGGTGCAGGAGGCGGCGCCATGACCCCGGCCCTTCTTCTGCGCCTCACGGTCAACCCGACGCTGTCCTGGCTGGAGGAAATGGGGGTGCGGTCAGACGACCGCGCCCGCGTCATGCTGCTCGCGATTGCGCTTCAGGAGAGTGGCTGCCGGGCTCGGCGTCAGGTGCCGGTGGCGCATGCGATGGGCTTCTGGCAGTTCGAGCGCGCCGGGGGTGTGGCCGGCGTTCTCCAGCATGCCGCCAGCCGCCCCTTCGCCCTCGACGTGTGCGAGCAACTGGCGGTGGCCGCCACCCCGGAGGCGGTCCATCCGGCGCTGGAGCACAACGACGTGCTCGCCTGCGCCTTCGCCCGGCTCCTGCTCTGGACTGACCCTGCGGCGCTGCCGGGTCCCGACCAGATATCGGAATCCTGGCTGTACTACCGGCGGAACTGGCGGCCGGGTAAGCCCCGCCCTGGAGAGTGGCCCGAGAACTGGCAGGCAGCGTGCCAGACCGTGGGGACCACCTACGGGCCTGCCCTGGTCTCATGACCCCCGACCAGCGCCTCGTCTTTGCGGCCCTCACGGTCGCGGGCGTGGCCGTGACGGTGCTCGTGCTGGCGGTCGCGTGGCTGGTGCGGGGGGCGTTTTGAGGGCGCGGGGCCGGGATTTGTGTATCGCAAAAGCCCGATCGGTATACACAAACCACCTTGTGTAAGGACGGCGATACACAAAGGCGGCGTTGAAGGCGCTGGGGTGACGAAGATTCCGCGCCCTGCTTGGTGCAGCAAGCAGCCCCGATTGTAACAGCCTGGAGGCCGGTTTGCGGATTTGCGCAAGTTCGCAAGTTTAGCGCCCCGCCTGATGTTTGTCCCATTTCCCGCCCTCATCTGAGGCGGGATTTTGGGACACGCTCTACAAGGCGGCATTGAAGGAGGCGGGGGTGAGGGGGTCACGAACAGGATACTCGAGCATGCTCGAGCATTCCATTCGTTGCCCCACATAGCCCTGGCGCCGGGCGCGCGGGTGGGATGCGACATCCTTCCGACATCTCTCCGACAACTGTGAGACAAGCCGCCAGTCGGCGCCCATCGCGGGTGCTGGCTGGCGGCGTTTTGCGTCTGGCGGCTGACAAACGCAGGAACCCCCATGGAACAGAATTCCAAGCAATAGGCATTATTGTTCTGGAAAGACGAGTTAATTCAATACATTATCTAGACTAGCCATCAAGCAAGGCGGGGGCACAAGCCGGCTGCCCCTTACAGGAGCGCCTGAATGGACATGCTTTCCCTGGCGCAGGATCTGTGTGCCCGGATCTGTCACGATTTCGGCGGCCCGCTGGGGGCGCTCTCCGGAGCGCTCGACCTGGTCGGGGAGGCGCCGGAGGAGGCGCTTCCCATCGTGCGGGACGGGGCGGAAAGCCTGCGCCGGCGGTTGATGCTCTGGCGGGCTGCGGCGGGGGGCGGGGCCGGACCGCTGGGGCGGGCGGAGATGGCGGCGCTGCTGGATGGCATCTTGGCAGGCGGTCGGGCGAGGGCCGAACTGTCTGGCCTGCCTGAGGCGCCGCTGCCTGCCGCCCTGGCCCAGGCCGTGCTGGCGGCGGCCATGCTGGGGGGTGAGGCCCTGCCTCGGGGTGGAGTGGTCCATCTGGCCGGGGACGAGACGGGACTGGCGATCTGGCCGGAGGGACGCAATGCGGCCTGGCCGGCCGCCCTGGCGGCGACCCTGGCCGGGGAGGCGAGGCCCGGACCACGCGACGTGTTGGCACCGCTGCTGCTGCATCTGAGCGGCGCGGCGGGGATGCGGCTGGATCTGGCCATGGGCCGGGAAGGCACGGTGCCTGCCCTGACAATGAGGCCGCGCGCGGGCGGCTAAGGCACGGCCTGCTTTACCAAATCTTCGTCGGCCGCCGCGATGCTGCCTCCCGCAGAACGGGTGCGGGGCTCCGATGGACGACTTGATCGCCGATTTCCTGACCGAGACGGGCGAGGGACTGGCCGGGCTGGACGCCGCCCTGCTGCGGCTGGAGCGCCAGCCCGAGGATGCGCGGACGATCGGCGAGATCTTTCGGCTGATCCACACGATCAAGGGCACCTGCGGCTTCCTTGGCCTCCCCCGGCTGGAGAGGGTGGCCCATGCCGGGGAGAATGTGCTCGGCCGCTACCGCGACGGATCGCTGCCCGTCACCTCCGGTGGGGTGTCGCTGATCCTGCGTGTGGTGGACCGGGTTCGCGAAATCATGGCGGGCCTGGAGGCCACGGGGGCCGAGCCGGCCGGCGATGATTCTGCCCTGATCGCTGAACTGGATGCGGTCTTCACCGGACAGGCCGCGCCGGAGGAGGGGAGCGCGGCCCCATCCCCCTTGCCGCAGGCTCCGGCCGAAGCAACCCCACCCACTCTGGCTGAGGAGCCGGCGGCGCCGCCCGTGCCGGAGAGGGTGCCGGTGCCATCCCGGCCGGAGTGCCCAAGCGAGGCTGCGCTCACGGCGACGGCGCCCCAGTCCGGTGCCGAGCCGGCGCCAACGGCAGAGGGCGTGGCGGTGGCTCAAACATTGCGCGTGAGCGTGGATGTGCTGGAAAGCCTGATGACGCTGGTCAGCGAGCTGGTGCTGACGCGCAACCAGCTTCTCCAGCTCTCCCGCGCGCGGAACGACAGCGCCTTGTCGGGGCCGCTGCAGCGGCTGTCGCACATCACTTCCGAATTGCAGGAGGGGGTGATGAAGACGCGCATGCAGCCGATCGGCAATGCCTGGAAGGGATTGCCGCGTCTGGTCCGCGACTTGTCGCGTGAGCTGGGCAAGAAGATCGAGTTGGATATGCGCGGCGCCGAGACGGAGCTGGACCGGCAAGTGCTGGAGCTAATCCGCGATCCGCTGACCCACATGGTCCGTAATTCCGGCGACCATGGGCTGGAATCTCCGGCCGAGCGCCGCGCCGCGGGAAAGCCGGAGGTCGGGACCATCACGCTGAACGCCTATCACGAAGGCGGGCACATCATCATCGAGGTGGGCGATGACGGGCGCGGGCTGGCGGTGGAGAAGATCCGCGCCAAGGCTCTGTCTCAAGGCTTGGCCACGGAACAGGAACTGGCAGGAATGGGAGAGCGCGACATCCAGCGCTTCATCTTCCGCGCGGGCTTCTCCACGGCCGCCGCCATCACCTCTGTTTCCGGCCGCGGTGTCGGAATGGATGTGGTGAAAACGAATGTCGAGAAGATCGGCGGCACGATCGACCTGCGATCGCGCGAGGGAAGGGGCACGACCTTCCTCATCAAGATCCCCCTGACACTGGCCATTGTCTCCGCGCTGATCGTGGAGGCGGGCGGGGAACGCTTCGCCATTCCGCAGATCGGTGTGGTGGAGCTGGTGCGGGCTGGCGATGGCGTGGCGCATATCAAGGACGCGCCGGTGCTGCGGCTGCGCGACCGTTTGCTGCCGCTCGTCTCGCTGTCACGCAGCCTGCGGCTGGATGAGCGGCCGGAGGTGGAACATGGCGGCTTCGTCGTCGTCACCCAGGTCGGCCAGAACCTGTTCGGCATCATCGTGGACCGCGTCTTCGACACGGAGGAGATCGTGGTGAAGCCGGTGGCGCCGATCCTGCGCCATGTAACCATGTTCAGCGGGAACACGATTCTCGGCGACGGGTCGGTCATCATGATCCTGGATCCGAACGGCATCGCGCGCGCGACCGGCGTCGGCGCTGAAGGCGTGGGCGCGGTTGGCGCGCAGGAAGAGGCGCGGCGCGGGATCGCGGTGGCCAGCTCGGCTTCGGCCGAACGAATGTCGCTGCTGCTGTTCCGTGCAGGGGACGGAGCGCCGCGCGCGGTGCCGCTCGGGCTGGTGGCTCGGCTGGAGGACTTGCCCGGCGACCGGATCGAGATCTCCCATGGGCGTCCCGTCGTGCAGTATCGCGGCGCGCTGATGCCACTCGTTCCGATGGCTGAGGGCTGGACGACGCCACCCGCCGGCGGGCGTCAGGCCGTGCTGGTCTTCAATGATGGCGGGCGCGCCATGGGACTGGCGGTCGATGAAATCCTCGACGTGGTCGAGGAGAGGCTGAAGATCGAGAGCGGGCAGGACCGGCCGGGCTATCTCGGCACGGCGGTGATCGCCGGGCGCGCGACAGAGGTGATCGATTGCGCCTGGTGGCTGCGCCAGGCCGGGGAGGGATGGTTTGGCGGGCGCCGTGAGGCGGCGCATCGCGCCCGGTTGCTGGTGGTGGAGGACAGCGCCTTCTTCCGCAATATGCTGGTGCCCGTGCTGGGGGCTGCCGGATATGAGGTGGTGGCGGCGGGAAACGGCGCGCAGGCCCTGAAGCTGCGTGAGGCCGGTGAAGTCTTCGATGCCGTGATCTCCGATATCGAAATGCCGGATCTGGATGGGCTGGGGCTGGCGCGCGCGGCGCGCGATGGCGGGCCCTGGCAGGCAACGCCGCTGATCGCCCTGACCTCCCGGGCGGAGCTGGAGGCGGAGCGCCGCGGGCGGGAGGCGGGCTTCGACGATTATGTGCCGAAATTCGACCGGGACGCGCTGCTGGACGCGCTGCGTGCGCGGCTGGCCACCAGCCGGGCCCAGGCCGGCCAGAACTGAGGAGGATGCGATGACAACCGAACTTGCTCCGGCCCGGCGTCCTGTCTCCACGGAGCATGGGGTGCTGACCCTGACAGTGGCGGGACAACTTTGCGGCGTGCCCGTGCTGTCGGTGCGCGACATCCTGGGGCCGCAAACCATTACGCCCATTCCCTTGGCCCCGCCGGAGGTGGCGGGCGGGCTGAACTTGCGCGGTCGGATCGTGACGGCGGTGGATCTGCGCCGCCGGTTGGGCCTGCCCGCGCGTGGGGCCGGTGTCCTGCCGCCGATGAGCGTTGTGGTGGAGGTTGGCGGCGAGCTTTACGCGCTGCTGGCGGATTCCGTCGGTGATGTGCTGGCCCTGCCGGAGGCAAGTCTCGCGCCCAATCCGCCGACACTTGATGCGCTGTGGCGAGATGTCTGCGCTGGCATCCACCAGGATGTGCCGGGCAGCGCGGGCGAGGGCGGCGTCACGCGCCTGCTCATCATGCTGGACGTCGAGCGCGTCCTGGATATCGGCTAGGGGGAGGCGAGGGGATGCCCGACTGCCTGGTGGTGGATGATAGCCGCACCGTGCGCCGCGCCGCGCGGCGGATGCTGGAGGCGAAGGGCTTCTCTGTGCGTGAGGCCGAGGACGGGCAGCAGGCGCTTGAGGCATGCCGCGCAGCGCCGCCGGATCTGGTGCTGCTCGACTGGAACATGCCCGTGATGGACGGCATCACCTTTCTGCGCCTGGCACGGACGGAGTTCGGGCCGGATCACCCGAAGATCATGCTCTGCACCACCGAAAGCGACTTTTCCCGCATCGTGGAGGCGCTGGAACTCGGTGCGCAGGAATACATCATGAAGCCCTTTGACGAGGATATCCTTGCCGGGAAGCTGATTGTGCTGGGGCTGCTGCCCGACGAGGACGCGTGAGCGGCGCCTCGCCGGGCGCGCGGCCCGTGCGCGTGATGCTTTGCGACGACAGCGTGACGGTGCGTGGCGTGCTCGCCCGCTTGCTGGGCGCCGATCCCGAGATCGAGGTGGTGGCGCGCGTGGGCGATGGGCGACAGGCGCTGAACGCGCTGCCGGCCGCGAGACCCGACGTGGTGCTGCTGGATCTCGAGATGCCGGTGATGGACGGGATGACGGCGCTGCCGCTGTTGCTGCGCGCCGAACCGCGGCCCGTCGTCATCGTGGCCAGCGCGCTGACGCAGCGTGGTGCGGCGGCGGCCATGGCGGCGCTGCGGGCCGGGGCCTCGGATTATATCCCAAAGCCAGGGGCAGGCGGGGGCGGGGCGATGGACCCGGTCTTCCGGGCGGAACTGCTGGAAAAGGTGAAGGGTTGGGCGCGGATGCGCCGCGCACCGGTCACGCGCCCTATGCCGCGGCCGCATATCGCGGCGCCCGTGCCGGTGGCCCTCCAGTTGCCACCGGATCTCGTGGCGGTGGGATCCTCCACGGGCGGGCCGCAGGCCTTGGCGACCTTCCTGCGCGCCCTGACGCCCGTGCCCGCCGTGCCGCTGGTGATCGTGCAGCACATGCCGGCGGGGTTCACCACCATGCTGGCCGACCACCTGAACCGGGTCGGGGCGCTGCGCGTGTCCGAGGCTGTGGATGGTGAGGTGCTGCGCCCCGGCCATGCCTACCTGGCCCCTGGCGACCGCCATCTGCTGGTGGAGCGTGGAACCTCCGGGCTGGTGGCGCGGCTACGGGATGATCCGCCGGAGCATTTCTGCCGCCCGGCGGTGGACCCGATGCTGCGCAGCGCCCAGGGCGCCTGCAATGGGCGGGTGCTGGCCGTGATCCTGACCGGCATGGGGCAGGATGGGCTGGCAGGTTGCCGGGAGCTGGCTGGCGCCGGCGGGTTGGTGTTGGCGCAGGACGAGGCGTCCTCGGTGGTTTGGGGCATGCCGGGGGCGGTAGCCCGGGCCGGGCTGGCGCGGGAAGTGCTGCCGCCGGACCGGCTGGCGGCCCGGGTGGCAGCGATGGCGGCAGGACCGGGGAGGATGGCGTCGTGATCGCAACAGCCTTCGACACGATTGCGGGGCTCGTTCGCGCCCGGTCCGGCATCGTGCTGGGTGCGGACAAGTCCTACATGTTGGACACGCGTCTGGGCGGGCTGATGCGGGAGAATGGCTTGGCCGGGCTGGACGCGTTGGCCGCGCGGCTGCGCGCCCCGGGAAGCGAACGGCTGGCCGCCGCCGTGACCGAGGCCCTGACAACGAATGAGTCTTTCTTCTTCCGCGACGGCAAGCCCTTCGAGCATCTGCGCCGCATGCTGCCCCGGATTGCCGCCACGCGCGCGGCGACACAGCGCCTGCGCGTGTTGTCCGCTGCCTGCTCGACCGGGCAGGAAGCCTATTCGGTGGCAATGGTAGCGGAAGGACTGGGGCTGTCATCCCGGCTGGAGGTGCTGGGTACCGATCTGAGCAGCGAGGTGGTGCGCCGCGCGCGGGAGGGGGTTTATTCCCAGTTTGAGGTACAGCGCGGCCTGCCTGTGCAGATGCTGGTGAAGCATTTCCGGCAGGAAGGCGGGCAGTGGCGCATCTCTTCGGCCTTGCGCGCCATGGCACGCTTCGAAACCGGAAACCTGCTGGGCGACCTGAGGCCGCTCGGCACGTTCGACGTGATTTTCTGCCGCAACGTGCTGATCTATTTTGATGCACCAACCAAAACGCGGGTTCTCTCGGCCCTCGCGGACAGGCTCGCGCCCGACGGCGTGCTGTATCTTGGCGGCGCGGAAACGGTGCTGGGCCTTAGCGATCGCTTCATCGCGATTGAGGGGGAGCGGGGCGTCTATGCGCCGGCCCGGCGAGTGGCTCTGGCCGGGTAGCTGACACGTCGGAGTGCCTGCGGGGGGATCCATGTCGGCCGCCAGGGCCGTTGAGCCGCATCTGCCTGGCTCAGGAACAGGACTGGGCCATCAGACCGATCTGCTCCATCCCTGCAACGAGGGGGTGGCTCGCCGGGCGTTCGTCGGCGAGCCGCTCCACTTCTCGTGCCAGGGCGCTAGGCGACCGCCATTGCGCTGAGATCCTTAAACTCCTGCGGTCCGCTCGTGCGGATGGTGCCCTGCGCGGGATCGCGCAGCACATAGCCACGTCCCCAGACCGTACCGATCAGCTCTTCACATCCGGCTTGGTGCAGCTTCTTCCGGAGCTTGCAGACGAAAACGTCGATGATCTTCACCTCCGGCTCGTCCATCCCGCCATAAAGGTGGTTCAGGAAAGCTTCCTTGGTCATCACCATGCCCTTGCGCAGCGTCAGCAACTCAAGGATCGCGTATTCCTTGCCGGTGAGGTGGACGGGGCGTCCGGCGACGCTGGCCTCCCGCGCGCCGAGGTCGAGGGTAAGGCGGCCGACGGTGATGCTGGGCTGGGCGAAGCCCTTGGCCCGGCGGACGATGGCCTGGATGCGGGCGATCAGTTCCTGCCCGTCGAAAGGCTTCATAATGAAGTCATCAGCGCCCAGGCCGAAGCCCTTCACCTTTGCCCCCGGGCGCGACAGGCCGGAAAGGATCAGCACGGGGGTCGTGCAGCGTGCGGCCCGCAGCCGCCGCACGACCTCATAGCCCTCCATATCCGGAAGCATGAGATCGAGCACCACGATGTCGTAGTCGTAGAGGCGCGCAAGCTCCAACGCTTCCTCTCCGGTGTCGGCGCTCTCAACGATCATCCCTTGGCTCTTGAGCATGAGAGTGACGCCCCGGGCGGTGGTCAGATCGTCTTCGACCAGAAGGACACGCATTGATTGTTCCTCTCTCGTTCCTGACAAAGTAGGACAACTTTTGCGCGAGTAAGGAAAGGGGTTTTTCACATCTGGGTTGTATAAAGAATTGGAACTCAGGATCAAAAATGATGCGCGTCCAGACGCGATTCTCTGATCGGATGAAGGATTTGTCCGGAAATTTCAGGAATTTAGCCGCGATTTCGGGGTACGGCCGGGTGCGTGGCGTGAGTGGGCTGGCACTGGAAGTGGTAGGCCTGCACCCCGCTCCTGCAGTCGGAAACAGTATCAAAATTGTAAATATGTTACGTGAATCTATACACGCTCAGGTTGTGGCGGTGGGCGGGGGCAGCGCGACCGCTATGGGCCGCGACGGACTCGACGGCTTTTCGGCTGGGGCACGGGTGGAAGATGCAGGGCCCGTTCTCCTGCACCCCGCCGAGGCTTGGCTGGGCCGGGTGCTCGACCCGATGGGCCATGCTCTGGACGGACGTGGCGCCGTACCCCGCGGTCCTGTTGCCCGCCCGCTGCGCGCGGCCCCCCCTGCGGCAGGCACGCGGGCTCGGCTAGGGCCGCGAATCGATCTCGGCGTGCGGGCTCTGGATGCTTTCGCCACCTGCCGGCGCGGGCAGCGCCTCGGGCTTTTCGCGGCCTCGGGCGTGGGAAAGTCCAGCCTGATGTCCATGCTGGCGCGTCACGCGGATTGCGATGTGGCGGTGATCGGGCTGGTTGGGGAACGTGGGCGGGAGCTGCGCGAATTCATCGAGGACGATCTCGGGCCCGCGGGACTCGCGCGCAGCGTGGTCATCTGTGCGACATCCGATTCGGCGCCACTCATGCGGCGGGACGCGGCGCTGGCCGCCATGACCGTCGCCGAACATTTCCGAGACCAGGGGAAGCGCGTGCTGTTGATGATGGACAGCGTGACCCGCTTCGCCATGGCACTGCGGGAGATCGGTCTTTCCGCGGGGGAGCCGCCGGCCACGCGCGGCTTCCCCCCCAGCGTCTTCGCCGAGCTGCCACGGCTGCTGGAGCGCGCGGGGCCAGGGGCGGAGGGCTGTGCGGGCTCGATCACCGGGCTCTTCACCGTGCTGGTGGAGGGAGATGACCATGACGAGCCGGTGGCCGATGCGGTGCGCGGTATCCTGGACGGGCATGTCGTGCTGGACCGCCGCATCGGGGAAGGCGGGCGCTACCCGGCGGTAGATGTGCTCCGTAGCCTGTCCCGCACCGTGCCAGGCTGCCTGGAACCGGCGGAGCGGGCGATCCTGGCGCGCGCGCGGCGCATCCTGGCGCTGCACCGGGACATGGCGGACATGGTGCGGCTGGGTGCCTACCGCGCCGGTAGCGACCCGGCGCTGGACGAGGCTGTGCGGCTGGCGCCATTGATCGAGGACGTGCTGCGCCAGGGCAAGGAGGAGGCGGGGAGCGTGGCGGGCGCCTTCGCCGCACTGTCCCTGGCAATGGGGCCGGCGGCGTGAGACGGGATCCGCTGGAGGTGCTGGCACGGCTGCGCGGCGCGGAGGTGATGCTGGCCCGGCGCGACCTAGCGGAAGCGACCGCTGCGCGTGAGATGGCCGAGGCGCGGGCCCAGGACGCCGCCGCGGCGCTGGTGGAGGAAGGGCGGCAGGGTGGACCGGCCTATGCCGCTTGGTTGCCTCGTGGAATCAACCAGCGTGACAAGGCGACCGAGGCCGCACGGCAGGCGGAAGGGCGCGTGACACAGGCCGCCGCCGCCCTGGCCGCGACGCGCGCGGCGGAGCGGGCCGTGGAGCGGCTGGCGGAAGTCCACGCCGCTGAGGCCCGAAGGGAAGCCCAACGCGCCGAGCAGCGCATGCTGGACGAGGCGGGAGCGAGAACGGCGTGCCGCGGTGGTGTGGCGGCCAGCTAAAGATCAGCCGGTCCACTCCCGGTCCTCTGGCGTGCTTCCGCCTGGGGGAAGCGGTTCGGCCTGCATGGCGGCATCCAGCAGGGTGGGCGCCTGCTCGATGGCCGTAAAGAGTTCAGCATAGTCGCGGATCACGAAGTAGACGGGCTGCAAATCGTCGATTCGATAGGTGCTGCGCAGAACACGCGCCATGTCGAAGCGCAGGCGTTTCGGCGCGGCGGAGAGCGCGTGCAGCGTTTCCGTGCGGGAAGAGAGGATGCCGGCGCCATAGGCGCGGAGCCCGTCATGCTCGGCAATCAGGCCAAACTCCACCATGAACCAGTAGAAGCGGGCGAGCGGCGCAAGCTGGCCACGCCTTTCCGCGCGCAGGCCGAGACGGCCATAGGCTTCAAGGAAATCGGCGTAGTCGGGCTGGGTCAGCAGCGGCACATGGCCGAGGAAGTCGTGAAAGATGTCGGGCTCGACGATGTAGTCCAGCTCCTCCGGACGGCGGATCCATTCCGTAACGGGAAAGCGGCGCTTCGCGAGCAGGGCGAAAAACTGGGCGTCCGGCAGCAGGCCGGGGCAGGGGACAAGGCTCCAACCCGTCGCGGCACGGAGGATGGCGGAGGCGGATTGCAGGCTCGGCACGGCCTCGTTGCAGCCTAGTCGGTCCAGCCCTTCGAGCCAGGCCGAGGCGGCGCGGCCCGGAAAGATGGTGCGCTGGCGGGTGACAAGGGTGCGCCAGGTCGCGTGGTCGGCCTCGGAGCGTGTGACCGTGCCTTCGGGCAGGGTGCCGTCGGGCAAGGCACGGTGATAATCGCCGCGCAGGCCGCTGGGCAGGGTGGCGGTGCCAATGACGCCCGTCGGCTGGATGGTGCCTTCCATGACTTCGCCTCCCATGTTCGTTGCAGGAGAGGATAGCCTCGTCCCGACGGTGAGAATCGGCGAAATGCGGCATTCTGTATGCTGCAATGAGTGAGAATCTCCGAAATCGAGGAGAAAAATGGTGAGAAACACTCCTGCCCTTGATGTGACCGACCGTCGCATCCTGCGTGCGCTGCAGCGGGACGGCAGACTGCCGGTGGTATCATTGGCCGAGCAGGTCGGGCTTTCCGCCACGCCCTGCCAACGCCGGCTGCGGCGGCTGGAGGAGGAGGGCGTGATCGCCCGTTACGCCGCGGTACTGGACCCGGCACGGGTGGGGTTGCCCTTGCAGGCCTTCGTCCTGGTCGCCCTTTCCAGCCATGCGGAGGAGGTGGTGGAGGGCTTCCAGAAGGCGCTTTCGGCCAGGCCGGAGGTCCTGGCGGCCTATGCCATGAGCGGCGAGATGGACTACCTGCTGCATGTGCTGGCGGCCGACTTCGAGGCCTATGCCGAATTCGCCATGAAGGCGCTGCTGCGGATGCCAGGGGTAAAGGAAACGAAATCCTCCTTCGTCTTGACCGCCCTCAAGCCGCCGGGAGAGGTTCCCGTCTGAACACGGAAACGCCTCATGAATAGCGTCGCGCGCCATATCCTTGATCTGTCGCGGCGCGGGCTGCTGCGCGGCGGCACCGCCATGGCGGCCCTGGCCGCGATCCGGCCAGCCTTCGCGCAGAATGTCGCGCCCATGCCGGTCTTTCAGTCCGATCCCTTTCCGCTGGGGGTCGCCTCGGGCGATCCCTGGCCAGATGGGGTGGTCATCTGGACCCGGCTTTCGCAGGACCCGCTCGGCGATGGAGGGCTGCCGCCGGCGCCGCTGGAGTTGCGATGGGAGGTGGCAGAAGATGAGGGCTTCAGCCGCGTCGCCACGCGCGGCACGGCGATCGCGCGGCCGGAGCAGGACCATTCACTGCGCGTGGAGGTGACGGGGCTGCGCCCGGCCGCCACCTATTTCTATCGCTTTATCGCGGGCGGCGTGGCCAGCCCGGTGGGACGCACGCGCACGGCGCCGGCGAAGAATACGCGCCCGGAGCGGCTGCGCTTCGTGAGCGCGGGATGCCAGCATTACGAGCAGGGGCTTTTCACCTGTTGGCGGCATGTTGCGGCGGAGGCTGATCTCGACTTCGTCTTCCATTACGGCGATTACATCTATGAGGGCCGCGCGAGCGGGGAACGCAGCGGCAATTTTCCGGCGATCCGGCATCACAATTCGCCGGCCGTGGAAACTCTGGAAGCGTATCGGCGACGCTACGCGCTCTACCAACTCGATCCCGATCTGCGCGCCGCCCATCACGCGCATCCCTTCATCATGTCCTTCGACGATCATGAGGTGGACAACAACTGGGCCGCTGCGGTGGCCGGACACTCGGGAGTTGCGCCGGAGGTTTTCGCACTGCGCAAGGCGGCCGCCTTCCAGGCCTGGTACGAGGCAATGCCGCTGCGTCGCGCGCAGATCCCGAACGGGCCGGATATCGTGGCGTATCGCGGCGTCGATTGGGGTACGCTCGCCTCCATCTCCGTGCTCGATACACGTAGCTTCCGCGATGACCAGCCTTGCGGCGACTTCGTAAAACCGGTTTGCGAGGCCGCGCTGAACCCAGCGGCGCATGTGCTGGGGCCGGCGCAGGAGGGCTGGCTGTTCGGGCGGCTGGCAGGGGCGGAGGCGGTGTGGAACATTCTCGCGCAGCAGGTGGTGATGATGCGGCGCGATGTTGGCGGGCTGAACGGCGATGACACGCCGCGCTACGACATGGACAAATGGGATGCCTATCCCGCGGCACGCACGCGGCTGCTGAACCATGTACGGCGGGCGCGCGTGCAGAACCTGACGGTGCTGACGGGCGATGTGCACACGGCCTGGGCCGGCACGCTGCGCCCGGACTACGACCGGGAGGGCCCGGCGGTTGGGGTGGAGTTCGTGGCCTCCTCCATGTCCTCGGCGGGCGATGGCGCGGAGATGTCAGCGACCGGCCGGCGGGCGCTGGACCGCAACCCGCATATCGCCTTCTTCAACGGCCGGCGCGGCTATACCCTGCACGAAGCCGATGCGCGGGAGATGCAGACGCGTTTCCGCGCCGTGCCCTATGTCTCCCGTCCCGGTGCGCCGGTCGAGGACAAGGCGTGTTTCGTCGTTGAGGCCGGGCGGGCGGCGCTGCTGCGCGCCTGAGGCTCGGCTGCTGAGGCCGCATCACCATGGACCCACTGCCGACCTCGTCCTAGCCTCCTTGCCAACAAGGCATGGAGGAACATGTGGCCAGGATCGGCTTCGTAGGGTTGGGCAATATGGGTGCCCCCATGGCCCGCAACTTGGTGAAGGCGGGGCATGAGGTCGGGGTCTTCGACCTTTCCGCCGTCGCGATGGCGCGTGTTGAAGGTGCCCGTCCAGCAGCATCCAGCGCCGAGGCCGCAGCGGGGGCAGAGTTCGTTATCACCATGCTGCCCGCCGGGCCGCATGTGCGGGATGCCTGGCTTGGCGCAGGTGGAATGGCGGCGGCATCGGCGCCGGATGCGGTGCTGCTGGATTGCTCTACCATCGACGTCGCGACGGCGCGTGAGGTGGCGGCGGCATGCGGGCGGCCCTTCCTTGACGCGCCGGTCTCAGGCGGGGTGATGGGGGCCGAAGCCGGAACCCTCACCTTCATGGTCGGTGGCCCGGAGGACGCCTTCGCCCGCGCCGAGCCGATTCTGCGCGCCATGGGCCGCACCATCGTCCATTGCGGCGGGGCGGGCGCGGGGCAGGCGGCCAAGGCCTGCAACAACATGCTGCTGGCCATCAGCATGATCGGCACCTGCGAGGCCTTCGTGCTGGCGGAGAAGCTTGGCCTGTCGCACGAGGCGCTGTTCGAGGTGGCGTCGAAATCCTCGGGCCAGTGCTGGTCCCTGACCACTTACTGCCCCGTGCCCGGGCCGGTGCCGGGCAGCCCGGCCAACCGGGACTACGCGCCGGGCTTTGCCGCCGCGTTGATGATGAAGGATGTCGGCCTGGCCCAACAGGCGGCACAGCAAACCGGCGCCGCTACACCCATGGGTGCGCGGGCGCTGGAATTGTATTGCCGCTTCGTGGAGGAAGGCGGGGCGGAGAGTGATTTCTCCGGCATTATCCGCATGCTCCGATCGCTTCCGCCGTCCGCATCGGCCTGAGCCGACGCACGATCCACAGAAGCGGGACGCCGGGAACAGGCGGCTCCTCTGGCGGAGAGGGGCTGCCACGGCCCCAAGACGCAAAAAAGCTACTTTGACTCAAAAAGGTCAAGGCGCCGTGGTGAGTGCACAATTTTGTGAGTATGTTGATCCCATGCGGCCCTTGTCCTTCTAGGAAAGGCTGGCCTGGAGAGGATCATGGCAGACTTCATTTCATGACGGCGGTTCAGCCGACGGATCCCGGCGACAAGCTTCCTGAGGGCGAGCAACCGGAGGAGCAAACGCAGCGAGAGGCTGAGGACCGGGCCCTTATCGCCGATCTGGCGGATTACGCGAGCGCGCAGGGACTCACCCTGGCGGATGAGGCCTTGCGTCTGATCTGGGCCAGCCTGTCGGCCAGGCGGTCGTAAATTCCGGCCGGAGGTGCCTTAGCGCCAGCGGCGATGCATCCAAAGCCATTGCCCCGGATGCTCCCGCACCCAGCCGGCGATGACATCGTTCACCGCCTGGGTAGCGGCCTGCACATCGATCAACCCCTCGGCATCCCGGGGCAGCGGGATCGGATCGGTCAGTTCCAGTTGGAAGCGTCCCCCCGGCAGGCGAATGGCGCGGGCCCCGCGCACCGGGCAGTCGAAGCGGCGGGCGAGATTGGCAAGTAACGGGTTGGCCTGCGCCGGGCGGCCCAGGAAATCGATGCGCGGGCCGCGGCCAAAGCGCTGGTCCACTACCATCCCGACCACCGCGCCGCGCTGCAGGGCCTTGGCCAGCTTGGTTGGCGCGGTCAGCCCCGCCGGGATCAGCTCTCCCATCACGCCCTGACGTAGCCTGAGGATGGCTTCGGCTACCGGGCGGCTGTTGGGGGTGCGGTAGAGCACCGCCGCATCCAGCCCGTGCTTCGCGGCAGCGACCGCGGGCAGTTCCCAATTCGCGAGATGGGCGGCAAAGACCAGTAGCGGACCACCTGTCTCGCGCACCTCCTGGAAGCGCGCGAAGGTCGCATCATCGATCTGGATTCGCGCCCTGGGGTCGCGGTCCTCGGTCAGATCCCAGACCGTATTGATGTGGCCATATTCAAAGGCAACGCGGCCGAGATTGTCCCAGGCCTCGTCCGCGATCTTCCGGTGCCAGGCCGCATCCTTCTCGGGGAAGGCGGCGGCGATGTTCTCCATCGCGATGCGATGGGCGGAGGTCAGCGGCCCCAGCCGCCGCGCCAGCGCAGCGCCGAAGCGCGGGCCGAGATCCGGGCCCAGCGTACGCGGGATGGCGAAGCCCAGGCTGGTCAGGGCGGACAGCGCAGCGTCCGCAGCGCCACCGCCTTTTGCCATGGTCAGATGGTCACCACGATCTTGCCGAAGACGCGGCGGCTTTCCAGCCGATCCAGCCCTTCGGCGAAGTTCTCCAGTGGGATCACGCGATCCAGCACGGGCGTCATGCCGCCGGCCATTTTCGCCAGCCCGTCCGCGACATTGCGCATGGAGGCACCGAAGCTGCCGAAAATGCGGAGCTGGCGCTGGAAGATCATCATCAGGTTGGTCTCGGCCGAGACGCCCGAGGTGCTGCCGCAGGTGACCAGGCGCCCGCCCATTTTCAGCGCGAGCAGCGAACCGGACCAGGTGCTGGCGCCGACATGCTCGAACACCACGTCCACGCCCACCTTATTCGTCAGGCGGCGGGCGATCGAGGCGAAGTTCTTCTCATTGTAGTTCACGACATGGTCAGCGCCGAGCGCCTGGGCCTTGGCGCATTTCTCGTCATCACCGGCGGTGGCGATGACGGTGCATCCGAGGGCCTTGGCCTCCTTGATCGCAACGGTGCCGATGCCGGAGCCGGCGGCGTGAATCAGGATCGTCTCGCCTGGCTGCAGCTTCGCATTGTCGAACAGCATGTGCTCGACCGTGGAGAAGGTGATGGAAGCGCAGGCGGCGTCGTTGTCGCTGACGCCCTCTGGCACGCGCACGAGCAGACGGGCCTGCTGGTTCACCAGTTCCTGCGCGAAGCCGTCCAGATGGAAGCCCTTTACCCCCGCGACATTCTCACAAAGATTATCGCGGCCCTCGACGCAGGCGCGGCAATGACCGCAGGTCTGGGCGCCATAGGGCGCCACGCGGTCACCGATCTTCCAGCCCTGCACGCCCTGCCCGAGCGCCACGATCTCGCCCACAGCCTCGGCGCCGACGCAGATCGGCAGCTTGCGCTGGGTGAAGGCCATGCCGCGCCAGCCCCAGACATCGATGTGGTTCAAGGCGATGCCATGCATCCGCAACTGCACCTCGCCAGGGGCGGGTGGCGGGGGAGCAGGGATGTCCTCGAGGCGCAGGTCACGGTCGCCATGAAGGCGCAGGGCACGCATCAGGCGGGCTCTCCTGAGAGAACAAGGCAGACATTCTGCCCGCCGAAGCCGAAGGAGTTGGAGAGCACGTGCTTCACCGAAGCATCGCGCGCCACATTCGGCACCACGTCCAGCGTGATGGTCGGGTCCGGCTCGTCATAGTTGATAGTGGGCGGAAGCCGCTGGTCGCGGATGGTCAGCAGCGAAAAGGCCGCTTCCAGCGCGCCGGCGGCGGAGAGCGTGTGCCCGATCATGCTCTTGTTGGAGGAGATCGGCGGCGCGTTCTCACCGAAGACGGCACGCATGCCGAAATTCTCCATCTTGTCGTTCTCCGGCGTGCCCGTGCCGTGGCCGTTCACATAGGAGATCTGGCCCGGTTCCAGGCCGGCATCGGACAGCGCGTTCTTCATCGCGCCGACGATAGCGCTGCCATCCGGGTTGGAGCGGGTGCGATGGAAATTGTCCGCGCGCTCACCAGCGCCGGAAACCAGGCCGATGATGGTCGCGCCGCGCGCCTTCGCCGTGTCGTAATCTTCCAGCACCAGGGCCGCCGCCCCCTCGCTCATCACGAAGCCGCCGCGGTTCTTCTCAAACGGGCGGGATGCCTTTTCCGGCTCCTCGTTCCGGGTGGAGAGGGCGGAGAGCAAGGAGAAGCGGATCAGCGCCTCGGCATGCACGGAGCCATCCGCGCCGACGGCGATGCAGGCCTCGCATTCGCCCCGCTGGATCGCCTCGACGCCAAGCTGGATGGCGGAAGCGCCGGTGGCGCAGGCGGTGGTGAGGGAGATGGGCGCGCCGCGCGTGCCGAAGCGTGCCGCCAGGCGTTCGCCCACGCCGCCGAAGAGGAAGGTTTCATAGATGTCGTGCCGGCCGCGCGTCGCCCGGGTCATGGCGGCGTAGGAGGGTTCGCCCGCATGGCGTGCGAGCTCGAAGCGGTTCGGCCACTCCACCTCTACCGGCGGCATGCCAAGGAAGAGCGGGCCGGGGAAGTTGCCCCTGCTGCCGATGGCGGCTTCCGTCACCGCCTCCTCGATCGCCATCTCGGCCATGCGCTCGGCCCGCACGGGGCTGGGAATCGCATCCTCGCCGGCACGGTCGCCCGGCAGGTCAACCGTGCCGGCGATGGTGGTCTTCAGGTGCTCGGCTGGAAAGCGCGTGATGCGACGGATGCCGGACTGCCCGGCCAGCAGCCGGGACCAGTTATCCTTCACGCCGAAGCCAAGGGAGGTGATGGTGCCGATGCCCGTCACCGCCACCAGGGGACGCCCAAGATGGTCGCGCATCAGATCTTCTCCGCGTGGGAGAGCGCCGCCAGCGCCTCGCCGCGCCACTGCCCGAAGCCCGTGACGAGGATGCGGGACGGCGCCACCGCCTCGCCCACATCCGCCGGGTCCATGGGGGCGTAGAAGCCGCCGTGTGAAAGGGCCAGCGCCGCCAGCGCCACATGGGCGGGGAAGGCGCCTTCCACGCCATGGCCGATCAGGTTAGCCGGGCGGCGCACGGGAAGGCCCAGCTCGCTCAGGAAGCTCTCCTCCTCGCGCCACGCCTCCGGCGCGCCGGAGGCGCCGGAGATCACCGCATCAGCGCCTCCCGGCGCCACGCGTGACAGCAGCGCACGTGCGGCCGCGGCGCTCTCGCCCGGCAAGGCGCGGCGGGTGGCATCGCTCGCCACCGCGTCCAGCCGTGCCAGAACCCGCGCGCCGCGCGCCCTGGCGTGCTCCGCGGTTTCCAGCACCAGGAAACCCGCCATGCCGCCGAGGATCATGCCCTGGCGCCGGGACAGCGCCTCATGCGGCCCCTCATGCATCCCGTCGCCGGCGCGGTAGAGCAGCAACAGATCCCAGCGCTGGGCGGTCATCGCCCCGCCTACCAGCGCGATGCTGCCGCGCCCTTCGGAAAGGCGGGCATGGGCAATCCGCACCGCGTCCGCCGCCGCGCTTTCCTCGCCCATGAAGGTGCGGGAGGAGCCCGTGACGCCGTGCACGATGGAGATGTTGCCGGCCAGGAGGTTGGAAAGCTGCGCCAGGAACAGCGTCGGCCGCAGTCCCGTTGCCAGCATCTCGTTTAGCCGCGCGCCGCCGCCGTCATTGCTGTTGGCCAACTCGGCCGTCACCTGCTCGTCCAGCGCCAGGTCACGCTCGCCGCCCCCGGCGGCGACGATCAGATCCATGTCCTCCACCAGGCCGCGTGCATCGGCGTCGTCGATGGCGAGGCCGGCCGCATAGGTGCCCAGGCGCTGCCAAGGCTCCATCTGCCGCTGGTCGCCCTTCTTCGGGATTTGCGTGTCCAGGCTCAGGGTGGGGAGGGGATGCACCGTCCAGGGCGCATAGCTCGTCTCGTCCACCACGGGCTTCGTGCCGGCGGAAAGCGCCTGCCAATGCGCGTCCGGTCCCTCGCCAAGGGCGGAGACCAGCCCGATCCCGGTGATGACCACGTCGTTCCTGGTCATGCGGCGAAGCCTGGCAGACCGATCCGCACGGCATTGGCGCGCATGGCGGCCTCCAGATCAGGATGGGGGAAGGGCATGGAGCGAAGCAGGATTTCCGCATCCGCGATGCGCTTGCCGCCACTCATCACGCGCGCCTCGCAGGCGGTGAAGCCGGAGCCATCATGCGTGACCTTGGAGCTGACATCGAGCAAGGCGTCCGGTCCGACGAAGTTGCGGAACTTCGCCTCCTTCACCGACATCAGGAAGGGCATCTGCGCGAAGCCGTTGCGTCCCAGGATGAGCCATCCGCTGGCCTGGGCCATGGTCTCCACCAGCAGCACGCCGGGCACCAGCGGATGGCCGGGGAAATGCCCCTCAAAGACCGGGCTGGCCTCGGGCACGCGGCTCTCCACCATGATGGCGTCGCCTTCAAGCGACACCACCCGGTCGATCATCTGGAAGTATTCCAGGCGCATGGCCGCGCCGCCTCAGCCGTGCTTGGCGGCGACCAGCTCATCGATGCGGGCCGCGAGGTTCTTCATGACGAAGTAATGCTCCGCCGGCTTCTCGCCCGCATTCACCTCCTGCGTCCACTTCTCGACCGGCACCTTGATGCCGAAGGCCTTGTCGATGGCGAAGACGATGTCGAGGAAGTCGAGGCTGTCGATGCCCAGATCCTCGGTCACATGGCTGTCCGGGGTGATGCTGTCGCGGGCGACTTCGCTGTTCTCAGCGATGATGTCTGCCACCTTGTCGAAGGTGGGGGTGGTTTCGGCAGCCATGGGGCGGCTCCTGGTCAGGCACGCCGGGCGCGGCCTCAAGGGCCGGGCAGGGGCGGGGTCTTTGATGATCGGCGCGCGTGATGGACCGGAATGGGGGGGGAAGTCCAGGGGCGGCGCGGGCCGGGCTGGCCGTAGCCTCTCAGTTCCGTGATGGCCCTGCATGGCGCGGACGGAACGCCGGGTTGGTTCGGCGGTGCCGATCTGTTACGAACGCGGATCAAGTATTCTTCCCGGCGACGCCGTGGTTCCGCGTGCTCGCGGATGTGACGGCGCCTTGCCTGGACAGGTTGTCATCCCGGGGTACAGCGTGCCGCTATGCTTCATTCCAGTCTGTGCCGCCGATTCGCCCCGGCCCTCCTCACCTGTGCTTTCTCGCGGAAGGCCTGCTAGGCCATGGGGATCTGGTCCTGGCTTTTCGGTTCGCGGCAGGAGCCCGCCCGGCGGGCGGAAGAACCCCGGCTGGCGCCGCCGCCCCATTCCGCCCAGCCCTATCCTGACGAACCCGCCTATCCCGCCGCCCCGCCCAGGGCGGCCGAGGACACGCCTTTCCTACCGGAGCAGGCGCCCGAGCCGGTCGCTGAGGATTCCCGGACCATGGCTGATCCCGAGCTGGCGCCGGATCCGGCACCCCAGCCCGAGCCGCCCATGGAGCCCTTGCCGCCCCCGAAATGGGTGGCGCCGTCCTATCTGATCCCCCGGTTGCCGCCGGTCGGGTCCACCCCGATCACGCGGCGGATGCTCTCCGCCATGCAGGCTATGGGCTTCGATGCGACGGGCTGGACGGAGGAGCAGGCTCGGATCGTATTGGCCGCGCGCGACTACTTCGAGGCGCTCTTCGCCGAACTCGGCAAGCCGCCAGGGCGCTACAAGGAGGTGCGGCTGGCCTGCATACGGGATCTGGTGGCCAGCGCCCGGCTGCATGAGCCGCTGCTGGCCTGGGCCGCCCAGGACGGAAAGCGGGAACAGGAGGGGCCGCGGGAACTGGGCCCGCCGGATCTGCATCAAGCCGCCCGGACGGTCTGGCAAAGAGCCATGGATCGCGGATAGCCACGACGGGGCTGCCCCAGTGTGCTCCCCAACGGGGGCGGCCCGAGGATGCCCTGGGGATGTCATGGTGCGGGTGGTCGGTTTCGAACCGACACTCTGTTGCCAGAAACGGATTTTGAGTCCGTCGCGTCTACCGTTCCGCCACACCCGCGCTGGTCATGGCCAGCCCCTGGATGCCATGGCGGGCCGGGTTTCGTCCAGCCATGGCGTTCAGGTGGACGTCAGGTTCCGGCCGATGCTGTGGCAGCCTCGGGCGCTGTCACCTCCGCCGTGTGGAACTGGGCGGGGGAGGTTACCTCCAGCATTTCCAGATCGTCGGAATGCGCGACCTCCCGGTGGCGGATGCGCGGGGGCTGGAGAACGCTGTCGCCCGGCTCCAGCAGGACTTCGCCGATATCCTCGTATTCGAAGCGGACCCAGCCCCGCAGAACCAGGACGAGCTGAAAGTCCAGCTCATGGGTGTGCCATCGCGGCTTCGGGCCCTCGCCGGGAACGGCGCGGATGATATGGGCGGCATGGGTGCCGCCGGTCGCCTCCCGCGCGCCGAGGTCGCGATAGGCGAAGAAGGCGCGCAGGCCGGAATCATAGGCCGCGCCGGCCGCCTTGCTGACGGTTGTTCGCATGGTTTCCTCCGCTCGGCAGGCTCCTGGCGGGGCGAATGCCATTGCACCCGCCCCCCGGGGCCCAGATGGGGCGTCATGATGCCCCGCCGGCGGTCAGGCGGTCACGACCTTCCGGTAGAGCCGCCAGGTGCCATGGCCGAGCACGGGCAGGGCCACCGCAAGCCCAACGAAAAGGGGCAGGCTGCCGGCGAAGAGCAGGACGGCCACGATCAGCCCCCAAAGCGCCATCGGGCCGGGATTGGTCATGACAGCGCGCAAGGAGGTCCGCAGCGCCGTCAACGGCCCCACCGGCCGGTCCAGCAACAATGGGAAGGAAACAACGGACAGAGCCAGCACAAGGATAGCGAAGAGCAGGCCCACGCCATTGCCCACCAGCATCAGCCGCCACCCTTCGCGCGTGCGGAAGACCTGCTGGGTGAAGTCCGAGACCGAAGCCGGGCGGGCACCCTGGAAAATCGCGTCATAGATGGCCTGGGCCGTGAACATCCAGGCGACGAAAATCGCCAGCAGCATCACCGCCAAGATGAAGATGGCGCCGAGATTGGGCGAGCGCAGTACGGCGAAGGCGTGCAGCCAAGTCGCGGGCTGGCCCTTTTCCCGCCGCCGGCTCAGCTCATAGATGCCCATGGCGGCGATCGGGCCGACCAGGGCGAAGCCGGAGATCAGTGGCCACATCAGCGGCATGAGATCTCCGTCCGAGGCGATCTGCGCGGCGACCAGCCCGATGACAGGGTAGATGATCGCAAGGAAGATCAGCTGCGTCGGGTGGGTGAGGAAATCCTCCCAGCCCTCTCGCAGGGCACTCCAGACATGGCTGGAGCTGATCCGGCGGACTGCCGGTTCGCTGTGGGAAGCAGCCTGCCCGGCGATCTTGTCGCGCGGGAGCCTGTCATAGCCCGGGGCAATGGCCATCACGATTCCTCCTGGCCATCCGTCTTGCGGGACGGCTGCGTTGTGGACGCGGTGCGGAGGCCCGGCGAGCGGCGGCCATGAGGGCGGAAAGACCAGCACGCTAGGAAGAGCCGGGTCATCCATGGGGGCATCTGGGGCGTGGCCGGAGGGGCGGCAAGGCCTCGCGGGACAAGGTCGTAATGACCGGGGTTGAGCCTTGCGGCGCCCGGGTGGCTGGCGCAGCTTCCGCTACATGACTCTCCGCTCCCGCGCCGCGCTCGTGACGGTTCTGGCCGCCGCCGCCCCGGCGCTGGCCGCGGCGTCGGAGCCACTTCTGGGTCTGGCCCCCTGCGCCCTCTGCCTCTGGCAGCGTTGGCCCTATTGGGTGGCGGCGGTGCTGGCGGCGCTGGCGGCCGGGCTGCGGTCCCGCGCTCTTCTGGCCCTGGCGGGGCTGGCCATCCTGGTTTCAGGGGGCATTGCGGGGCTGCATATCGGGGTTGAGCAGGGCTGGTGGCCCAGCCCGCTGCCCTCCTGCGCCGCGCCCACCGCCGGGGCGGCGATGAGCGTGGACGAGCTGATGCGCAGCCTAGCACCGAAGCCGGACAAGCCCTGCGATGCCGCCACCTACCTGACTCCGGGCCTGCCGCTTTCCATTCCCGCCCTGAACCTGATTTACGCGCTTGTGCTGGGCGCCCTGACGCTTAACTGGGCTCGCAGAGGAGCCAGTGCATGAGTGAGGCCACCCGCGGCGCCCGCCGCAACACCAGCCCCGATACCTTGGGCAACCGCCTGCCGGGGGACCTGACCCCGCGCGACTATGTGGCGCGTACGATCCGCGTGGACCATGCGGGGGAATATGGGGCGAAGCGGATCTATGAGGGGCAGCTCGCCGTGCTCGGCCGGACGAAATACGGGCCGCTGCTGGAGCATATGAAGGCGCAGGAGCAGGTGCATCTCGACACCTTCTCCCGCCTGATCGGGGAGCGGCGGGTGCGCCCGACGGCGCTTCTGCCGGTCTGGCATGTGGCGGGCTTCGCGCTGGGCGCCGCCACGGCCCTGATCGGACATCGCGGCGCCATGGCCTGCACCGTGGCAGTGGAAGAGGCGATCGACGAACACTACGCCGCCCAGCACGCCACGCTCGGGGAGGATGAGAAGCCCCTGCGGGACCATATCGAGAAGTTCCGCCAGGAGGAGCTGGAGCACCGCGATATCGGGCTGGAGAACGAGGCAGAACTGGCGCCTGCCTACAAGCTGCTGGCCCGCGTGATCAAGGCGGGCTGCAAGGTGGCCATCAAGGTCAGCGAGCGGGTCTGAGGAAGGCCCGGAGGCCTTCCCGGCCTTGTGCCGTCACGTCTTCCATGCCGGGCCGAGCGCGGGCAGTCGCGGCCGGGCCGGGGCGGGCCGCTTTGGCGCGGGTGCCGGCGCAGGCGGGGCTGCCTGGGGCGGCAAGGGAAGCGGCTCCTCCGCAGGAACGGGTTCGAGCGGCAGGCCGGAAAGGGTTCCGATCAGCCGCAGCGTGAGGGCCAACAGTGGATCGCGCGCCCCGCGCCGTCCTTCCGCCGCTTCTGGCTCGACCATCATCACGACGAAGACGCGCCGGTCCAGCAGGGTGGCACAGCCGAGCTGACGGCGGGGTTGCTCCCCTCGGAACTGCACGTCTAGACAGCGCGCGATCGGTCCGGTTTCGGACACCCGGGCGCCGATATGGCGCAAGGTCACGTTCTCCCGGCGGGCCGTGGCCTCCGCCACGGTTGCGCGGGCGATGCTCTGCACCGCAGCGCTGATCTCCGGCACGTCCTCACCGTCCCGCGCATTGGAATGGCCGGTGGGGGGGAGGGCATGGATCGACCCGGCCGAGCGGTTCGGGTGGGTGTAGGAAGCAATGGCGGTCTCCGCGCGGCCGCCCTCAGGGGGCGCTTTGTGGAAGCCCCCGATTTCCTCGGGCAGGCGGGCGAAGGCCTCTGCTGGCGTGAGTTCCGGCGCGGAGCGGCCGGTACAGGCGGCAAGCAGGGGGAGGAGAAGTGCAAAAAGCGGTGCAGCCCGACAAAGCATGCCCCCTTCTAGCCCTCTCTTCCGCATGTCGATAGCAAGCGCGCCGTCACAGATGAGGCAGGCGGCGCATGGGCACAGGATTGGCCCTCAGCCAGTCCGGCCATCCCAGGAAGCGCTCCACCAGCACCAAGCCAAGCGCGAGGGCGAGCGCCCCTAACATCACGGCCAGCTTCTTGCGGGAGGGTGGGTTCCGCCAGAGCCGGGCGAGCAGCACGAGAAGGCGGGTAACGGGATCCAAAACCCGTTCAGCTCTCCAGCTCGGAATCCCAGTAAAGGTAGTCGCGCCAGCTCTCATGCAGGTGGTTTGGCGGGAAGGCGCGGCCGTTCTCCTGCAATTCCCAGCTTGTGGGCTGGCGGGGTAGCTGGCGCGGGTGCATCCCGATCTCGCGCGGCAGCCGGGAGCCCTTGCGGAGATTGCAGGGGCCGCAAGCCGCGACGACGTTCTCCCAGGTGGTGCGCCCGCCCCGGCTGCGCGGGATGACATGGTCGAAGGTGAGGTCCGGGGCGGGGCGCTCGGCGCCGCAGTACTGGCAGGCGAAGCGATCCCGCAGGAAGACGTTGAAGCGGGTGAAAGCCGGGCGGCGGGCGGCGGGGATGTATTCCTTCAGCGCGATCACGCTGGGCAGCCGCATGGTCAGGCTGGTGGAGTGGACCTCGGTTTCATACTCGTTCAGCACCGAGACCCGGTCGAGGAAGACTGCCTTCACCGCGTCCTGCCAGGACCAAATGGAAAGCGGGAAATAGGAGAGCGGCCGGAAATCGGCGTTCAGGACCAGGGCAGGATAGGACCGGTTGCCCGGGGAACCGAAAGCAGGAAGGTCACCGAAGTCGCCGCCGATTGTCGAACCGTCTGGCACGCGCTGCTCCTTACCGGAGGCGCGGGACCACCATCGCTGGGGCTCGGCCGGGCGGTCGGGCCCCAGATCAAGTGGCGCCGCCCCGAACTGCGCGGAGGATGACAGCGCGACGCGGGGGGCGCAACACAACCCCCGCGCAGCTTCACGTGACCGTCACGGAGCGTGTCAGGCCGCCGGCAGCCCCGCTGCCGCGCGCTGGAGGAAAAGGGCGCCAGCCGCAAGCCCTGCATCGTCAATGCCGTGGCCGAGTCGTGGGGAGTAGACGGCCTCCACCGGCACGCCCGCATCGCGGAGCTGGCGCTCCGCCGCCCGGCTACCGGCGACAGGCACGACTTCGTCCACCTCTCCATGCACCAGCAGCACCGGAGGCTTGCCGCGCAGCTCCGTGCTCAGCGAATCGGGGCCCAGGAGAAGGCCGGAATAGGCGAGGATCGCGGCCGGTGGTGTGGCGCGGCGGAGGCCGCAGAACAGGGCGGTCATGGCGCCCTGGCTGAAGCCCATCAGCATCACATGCGTCTCGGGCAGGCCAGCGGCGGCGCATTCGCGAGAGATGGCGACGTCCAGCACTGGCGCCACGGCCCGGACTCCGGCCTTCAGCCGGGCAGGGGTCCGGTCGGTCAGGTCAAACCACTGCCGGCCAAAGGGCGCGCCCTGATAGGGGGTCGGCGCATGCGGGGAAATGAAAAGCGCATCCGGCACGGCCCGCGACCAGCGTGGGGCGAGGTCGATCAGATCATTCCCGTCCGCCCCCACGCCATGCAGGAGGAAGACAATCTGCTTCACCTTGCCCTTCGAGGCGGGCCCCCAGCGCGGTCCGTCCAGCTCTGCCATGATGCTTTCCTTCGCTCTCCCGCCCGGCTAACCCGCCCGGCAGGATGGCAGCAAGCCCTGTTCATGAAAGCCCCTGCACGACCCGCTTCGCGCCGAGCCCGACCGGCTTCCTGCATCTGGGGCACGCGCATTCGGCCCTGATCGCCTGGCGCGCCGCGCGGCAGGCGGGCGGACGCTTCCTGCTGCGGATCGAGGATATCGACCGGACGCGCTGCCGGCCCGAATACACGGAAGCGATCCTGGAGGATCTGTCCTGGCTCGGCCTGGACTGGGACGGGCCGGTGCGGGTGCAGTCGGAGCACTTCCCGGAGTACCGGGCGGTGTTGGACAAGCTTTCGGCGCGCGGGCTGCTCTATCCCTGCTTCTGCACCCGGGCGGAGATCGCGCGGGAGGTGGGGGCCATCGGGGCCGCGCCGCATGGGCCGGACGGACCGCTCTATCCCGGCACCTGCCGGCGACTTTCCGCCAAAACGCGGGCGACGCGGATCGCTGCGGGGGAGCCCTATGCGCTGCGGCTGGACATGGCGGCGGCGCTGACGACGCTGGATGGGCCGCTGTTCTTCGAGGAGGTAGGAGAAGGACGGCTGCGCTGCGATCCCGCTCGCTTCGGCGATGTGGTGCTGGCCCGCAAGGATACGCCCGCCTCCTACCATCTCTGCGTCACCCATGACGACGCGCTGCAGGGCGTGACGTTGGTAACGCGGGGTGAGGACCTGAAGCCGGCAACCGACCTTCACCGGCTGCTTCAGGCACTGATGGGCTGGCCGGCCCCGGCCTACCGGCATCACAGCTTGCTGCTTGGCCCGGATGGCAAGCGGCTGTCCAAGCGCGACGGCGCGCCGGCTCTGCGGGCGCTACGGACGGCGGGGCGGAGCGCGGCGGAGGTCCTCGTAGCGCTGGTCTGAACCGGCCGCCGGGGCGTTCAGGCCGCCCCCTCCATGCCCACCATGCGCGCCAGCGGGATCTCGATTTCGCAGACCAGCCCCGGGGCGGCCCAGTCCAGCAGAACCTTCCCGCCGAGCTGGCCGCGGACCGTGCCTTCCAGCACGCGCGAGCCGAAGCCGCGACGATCTGGTATTTTCGTCAGTGCCGGCCCCCCGGTTTCCGCCCACCGCAGGCGGAGCCGTCCCGCCTTTTCCCCTTCCAGGTGCCAAGTGATGGAGACTCGTCCGGCTGGCAGGGAAAGGGACCCGTGCTTCGTCGCATTCGTCGCCAGCTCGTGCACCGCCATGGCCAGGGGCTGCGCGGCGCGGGCCGGCAGCATGACCGGCGGGCCCTCCAGCACCACGCGGTTCCGGTCGCCGCCCAGGAAAGGCTCGACCTCGCCCACCAGCAGGGCGCGGAGATTGGCGCCGGACCAGCGGTCTTCCGCAAGCAGGGTCTGGGCCCGGGCCATCGCCGCCACCCGCCCCTCGATCGCCCGCCGGTACCCCTCCACGTCCTCCGCCCGCGTCAGCCGCAGCGCGGCCTGCAACACAGCAAGCACGTTCTTGGCACGGTGGTCCACCTCGCGCATCAGCAGGCTGCGTCGCTCCTCAGCCGCCCGGCGGTCGCTGATGTCCTGCGCGACCCCCGCGATGCGAAGGGGCCGGTCCGTGACCGGATCCCGCTCGACCACCGTGCCGAAGGAAGAGATCCAGGCCCAGCCGCCATCGGGCCGCCTGACGCGGAACTCCGCCTCGAAGCGTGGCGCCCCGCCTTGCGCGACCTCCCAGAACCGGCGCTCCACCTCATCGCGGTCCTCGGGATGAACCGCATCCAGCCAGGTATCGAAGTCGAAGCCCTCGGTCGGAATGCCTGGCAGCGCTCTGGTCAGGGGGCCGTCCCGCATGCCGGTGCCGGCGACGATGTCGAATTCCCAGCTGCTTAGCCGCGCTGCTTCGATCGCGAGCCGCAGCCGTGCCGTGCTGGCACGCAGCGCCACCTCTATGGCCTTGCGGTCAGTGATGTCGATATGGGCGCCATAGGTCACGTCCCGCCCACCCAGGCTGATTCCCTGCGAGCGCACCAGCACGTCCCGGATCTGGCCGGAGCGGGTGCGGTGCCGTGCCTCGAACTCCTGCACGCCAGGCCGGACCTTGTGCGCCCGTCCCCTGGCCCGGATCGCCCCGGAATCGCCCAAGGCGTCGATCTGGGTGATGGAGTGGCCGACCAACTCCTCCCGCGCATAGCCATAGGCGGCGCAGACGAAGTCGTTGACATCCAGGATTTCGTGCGTGGTGGGATCGAGAATGATGACGCCGAAGGGGGCCGCCTCGAACAGGGTACGGTGGCGCGCCTCGCTCTCACGCAATGCGGCCTCGGCACGGGCGCGGCCTATAGCGTCCCAACCGCGCTCTGCGACCTCGCGCACCAACGCCACCTCCTCGTCGGACCAGTGCCGCGGCGCGGCATCATGCACGAAGAGCAGGGCGGCCAGCGTGCCTGCCTTCAGGACCGGTGCCGCGACCAGCGAGCGGATGCCGAGCCCTGCCCAGGCTTCAGCCGTTCCCGCACCGCGCGGATCCGTCAGCCCATCCTCGATCACGACCAGCCGGCCGGAGCGCAGCTCATCCGCCAACGCGGCGCCAAGGAAGTCCAGCCGGATCAGCCGGCCGGTGAAGCTGGCGACCGTTCCGTTGGTCCAGTCGCCTATGCATCGTATGGTGCCGTGCAGGGCGTCCACTTCGCCATACCCCGCGCGGGCCAGCTCGAGCGTTTCGCCGAGCATGCGGGTAACGGCGGTCATCGTCGCGGCGGGGTCGTCCAGGTCGCGCAGGGCCGCATTCAGCCCGATGCGGAAGGCGATGAGCCGGTCGGCCTTGCGGAAGGCGGGGTTGGCCCGGACGATGGGCATGTCCGCGACCGGGCTGGACTCCTTCCTCGGGGAGGTACTGCGGTGTTCGGCCTCCTCCAGGACGCGCAGGGCGGCCCCGATCACGTCGTCCCGGTCGCGGTACAGGCCCGTGGCCAGGCGACGCTCAAGGGCGGTTTCAAGCTCCTGGGTCAGGATCAAGGTTCGGATCAGGTCGCCCATCCCCTCAAACGGGCCCGTTGCCCTGTAGGTGTCAATAAGAGCTTCGCGACGAAAATGCCCGGCTTTGATGCATCAGAGCATGGCTTCGCCGCGTAGCACCGGTACGCAGCCGCCGCCGACCGTGGCGCGGATGCCGTCCGGCGCATGGCGGGCAGTGGTGCGGAGCAGGCTCGGGCGGCCCATCTCCACACCCTGCACGATGTCCAGCCGCGCCTCGGACTGGCCGGAGAGGGAGAGGAGCAAGGCGGCGAGCGGGGTGGCGGCGCTGCCGGTTGCCGCATCCTCGATCGTGCCGCCGAGCGGGGCGAACATGCGGGCGCGGACCCCGGTCCCGTCGCGGGTATAGAGATAGAGGGCAACGCGCCCGTTCAGGGCTGGCTGGCTGGCCGCGATCTGCCGGAAGGCGGCCAGATCGGGCCGGGCCCGGGACAGGGCCTCGGGCGCGACCTCGGCGATCACGAAGGGGTTGCCGGTGCCGGCATGGACAGGGGAATGGGCGCTGGTGAGGATTTCGGCGGGCGCCAGCCCCGCGCAGGCAGCGATGGGCGCGACCTCGAAGCGTGGGCCGAGGGAGAGAGGCTGCGGTGCCGCGATGGTGGCGCCGGTGACCGCGCCCGTGGCGTCGCGCTCCACGCCGATCTCCACCAGCCCCGCGATCTCCTCGAAAGCCAGGCGGCCGTCGCGGTCGCAGCCTTCCTGCGCCAGCACAAAGCCGGTGCCGACATTCGGATGGCCGGCGAAGGGCATCTCATACTGGCGCGTGAAGATGCGGACGCGGGCCGTGTGGGCGGGGTCCTCGGGCGGCAGGACGAAGGTCGTCTCGCTCAGATTGAACTCGGCGGCTAGCGCCTGCATCTCGGCATCCGACAACCCGCGCGCGTCCGGAAAGACGGCGAGCGGGTTGCCGCCGAAGCGGCGGTCGGTGAAGACGTCGACGGTGACGAAGCGATAGGCGCGCATCAACCCAGCATAGGACAGTTCCCGTCGTTCCGCGCGGGGTCAGTTCGCAGGCGGCGCCACTTCCGCATCGGCCTGGCCGCTGGCCGCCAGGGCGCGGGCGACGAAGCCGGTGGACTTCATCTCCTCCACGAAGGCGCGGAGCCAGGGCAGGGCGGCGTCCCGGCCCTGCGGGATGCCCATAGCCTGTTCGATCACCATGAAGCGGCCGGGAATCACGCGCATGCCAGGATGGCTGCGCGCATAGTCCACCAGGGGCTGCTTCACCCCGGCGGCGGCCTCCAGCCGGTCCCGCAGGAAAACCTCGATCGCCTCCGGGGAACTGGGCGCGCGGATCAACTCGGCATTCTTCAGCGCGCGGGTAAGATAGAGGTCATAGGCACTGCCGCGGCCGACCGCTATGCGATGGCCCGGGCGGTCCACCTCCTCGGTGGCCTGAAGAGGGGAGTCGGCGCGGACCATGTAGGTGCCTTCGATCACCACATAGGGGGCGGTGAACAGGATGCCGGCGGCACGCACGGGATCGATGGCCAGGAAGCACAAATCCCAGGCGCCCTGCTTGCCGGCATCGGTCACCTTGCCCGCGCTGTCATAGGTGACGAACTGGATGGACAGGCCGAGGCGGCGGGCCAGTTCGGCGGCCAGTTCCGCCGAGACGCCGCGCGGCGCGCCCGTGGCCGGGTCGCGCTGCGCGAGGACAGGGTTGCCGAAGTTGATCGCCACCCGGAGCGTGCCGCCGGGGGCGAGGGTGTGGGCGGTCTCTGCGGGCTGGGCCTGCGCGGCTGCGCCGGACATCAATGCCAGCCCCGCGAAGCCGAGAGTGGTATGGCGGCGGCGGAGCATGGGTTGGGGCTCCATATCTCGTGGGGCTTCCTGGATCCCATGCGCCTCATCCTGCCGACTGGGGCTGGATGCCGGCCTTGCGCGCCGCGTCGCCCCATTTCTCCATCTCGGCCTGCACGTAGCGCCGCGTTTCCTCGGGCGTGGAGCGCACGACTTCCGCGCCCAGGCTCGCATGGCGGGCGGCGACATCGGGGCGCATCACCGCCGCGCCGCAATCGGCGGAAAGCTTTGCCAGGATCGGTTCGGGAATCCCGGCGGGGCCGATAACCATGCCCCAGGTCGAGGCCTCGAAGCCCGGCATGAAGGCCTCGCCCAGCGTGGGCACATCGGGAAGCTGTGGCGCGCGGGCGGCGCCCGTGGTGGCCAGCGCCTTGAAGCTGCCGGATTGGATATGGGAGAGCGCGGCCGGTACCGTGTCGAACATGATGTCCACGCGGCCGGCCATCAGGTCGGGATGCGCCTGGGTGGAGCCGCGATAGGGGACATAGGTCATCTCGATCCCCGCGCGCTGGGCGAAGAGCAGCGGCGCAAGGCGGACCACGCCGGAGGTGCCGGCGAAGGTGAGCTGCCGCGAGGACCCGGCCTCCTTCGCGCGCTGGACCAGTTCCGCCGGGGTGGAAGCAGGGAAGTTCTTGCCTGCGATGAGCACGAGCGGCGTCTTCGTCGTCAGCGTGATGAAGGAGAAGTCGCGCATCGTGTCATAGGGCAGGCGGTAGAAGGCCGCGTTCACGGGATGTCCGACGGAGACGAGGCCGAGGATGTGGCCATCCGGGGAGGATTTCGCGACGACATCGGTGCCGATGATGCCGTCGGCGCCCGCCCGATTCTCCACCGGCACGGGCTGGCCCCATTGCGCCGCGAGGGGGTCGGCGATCAGCCGCGCGGTGATGTCGGAGACGCCGCCGGGGGTGTAGGGCACGATCATCCGCACGGCGCGGCTGGGAAAGGTGCTGGCGTTGCTGCCCTGGGCCAGGACGGGGCGCGCGAGAAGCAGGGCGGGTGCGGCCAGCGCCGCGCGGCGGGTGATGGACATGGATGCTCCTCCGATCCGCCGGTTCGCGGCGGTTGGAGGGAGGCTGCCTGTAGCCGGGTGTGGGCGCAACCGGGATCTGGCGGCGTCCGGTCCAGGCGCCGCCCCGGTCCCGCTACCAGGGGGTGAAGTCGGTCTCGGGCGTGACGCGCCGGCAGAAGGCAGCCATCAGCCGGGCGCAATTTTCCACATCCTTGAGGCTCAGCACCTCACAGGGCGTGTGCATGTATCGTAGCGGGACGCCGAGCAGCCCGGTGGCCATGCCCGCCCGGTTGAGTTGCATGGCGTTCGCGTCGGTCGGCGTGCTGCCCGGCGTGACCTGCACCTGGTAGGGGATGCCCTCTTCCCGCGCGGCCCGGCAGACGAGTTCGAAAAGGACAGGATTGGTATTGGCACCGCGGGAGACGCTAGGGCCCTTTCCGAGGTCGAGTTGCCCGTGCTCGGTCTTGCTCACGCCGGGATAGTCGATGGCATGCTCCATATCGACGGCGAGTCCCGTCTGCGCGTCGATGCCGAAGGCCGCGGTCCGCGCGCCGCGGGAGCCGATCTCCTCCTGTACGGTTCCAAGCGCGTAGACCCCGACCCCGGGGGAAAGGCCTCCCTCCTCCTTGAGAAGCCGCAGGGTCTCGGCGACGATGAACAGGCCCGCCCTGTTGTCGAAGCCGCGCCCCACCGCGCGATCCCCGAGAAGCTGCTGGAAGCCGAACTGGAACGTGGCGACGTCGCCAATTCCGACAACTTCTTCCGCCTCAGCGCGGGAGCCGGCGCCGATATCGATCCACAGATCCTTGATCGCGGGCTTCTTCTTCCCTTCCTCGCTGCTGAACAGGTGGATCGCTTTGCGGCCAATCGCCCCGGGCACGCGCTGCCGCCCATGCACCCAGACCATCTGGCCCACGGGGATGACGCTGTCATGCCCCCCGATCGTGCTGAAGTGGAGGAGGCCTTCCTCGCTGATATGGTGGATGACGAAGCCGATCTCATCCATGTGCCCGGCCAGCATGATCCGCATCGGGGCATCGGGATTGAGGATGGCCGTGACATTTCCATGCACGTCGGTCGTGACCTTGTCGGCAAGGCGTCCAGCATGGTCCCGGTAGAGCCTGGCCACCGGGTGCTCGAACCCGCTCGGCGATGGGGCTTCAACGAGCGATTTGAGGAATTCGAGCGACTCTGTGCGCATGCGGGGGCGTTCTCCTGGCCGGCGCCGATGGGTTCAGCGCGCCGGTCTCGATCCTTGCCGGGATTGGTGTTCGGGCCCGCTGCCGGCCGTTCCGGGCCGGGGCTGGCGCTGCGTGCCGGTTCAACGGGGCAGACGGCCGCAGGGCTGCATGCTTCGTCGCGCGGGTCGCCCCGGGGCGGGATCGTCCAGGGCGTCAGGGAAGCAGCGCATCAATAGCGGTAGCCATGCGGATGTCCCGCTCGCTCAGGCCTCCGGCGTCATGGGTGGTCAGGATGATCTCCACCCGGTTCCAGACATTGAACCATTCGGGGTGGTGGTCCTGCGCCTCGGCCAGCAGGGCGACGCGGCTCATGAAGCCGAAAGCCTCGGAAAAGTCGCGGAACCGGAACTCGCGCCGGATCGCGTCGCGGCCTTCCACCGCCGACCAGTGCGGCAGCAGCGTGGCCAGGGCCGCGCGGCGTGGGGGGGAGAGGGGTTCGACCATGGCGGGCGCCTCCTGCCGGGAGTTTGACTTGACCGGTGCCCTCTTTATGGCCCCCTTCGGATATGCCGAACACAGGAACGAAATGGGGCGCCCCCCCGAGCGTAGAGGACCTGACGGAGTTGGCCGAGATCGCCTTCTCCGCCATCCCGGCGCCGCTGCGTCAGGCCGTGGAGGGCGCCGCCATCCTGGTGGAGGAGCTGCCGGACGACGAAACGCTGGAGGCACTTGGCCTCGAGCATCCCTGGGAGTTGACCGGCCTTTACCGGGGCACGCCACTGACAGAGAAATCCGTACTGGATGTGCCCAGCGGCCCCGACACCATCCTGCTTTACCGCGAGCCGATCCTGGTGGAGTGGGTGGAGACGGGGGAGGATCTGTTCCGCCTCGTCCGCAATGTGCTGATCCATGAGATTGCCCATCACTTCGGCTATTCGGAGGAGGGAATCGCGCGGTTGGAGGATGAGGAATAGATCAGGCGTCCCGCATGCGGCGTCTTCACGCGGTTTCGTCGGGATCCAGATTTTTTTGCCTGGGGCGGCGGCCCACAATGACGCGAGCCTGCAATCAGCCGGGCGACGTCCCCTGAGTGGCAAGTTACAAAGGCCCAGTGTCAGCGCATCGCCATCCTCATCGCCGCGCCATCCCGGGCCGCCATCCGAATTTCAGCGAGGTTCCTGTGCAACGCTCCGCCATCGCCTCGGCGGGTCGGGACGGAGCAAGCTTTCGCGCACCGATGCTGCATTGTCCAGGTAAGGGCGTTCAGTGAGCCGCCCCGGAGCCAGTTCGATCGGTCGAGGACGGCTGAGCCGCGAGAGTCTTGCGGAACTCATCCTGGAGAGCGCGGCCGATTTCGCGATTCTCACGACCGATCTCGACGGAATCATCACCAGTTGGAACGCGGCCGCCGAGCGGATCATGGGCTGGACGGCGGCGGAGGCGGTCGGTCAGGACTGCCGTATGCTCTATATGCCTGAGGACCGCGCAGCGGGTGTCTGCGAGCAGGAGAGGACGGCTGCCCGGAACAGCGGACGCGCCGCGGATGAGCATTGGCTTCTGCGTAAGGATGGATCCCGATTCTGGGCCTCGGGCTCATTAAGCTGCCTCAGGGATCAGGAAGCGGGGGAGCATCTCGGCTACGTCAAGATCGTTTGCGACCGCACGGTGGAGCATGTTTCGCGGGAGCAACGCGTGGCGCACGAGGTCCTGCTGCAGAATGTTTTCGAGAGCAGCGCCGATTGCCTGAAGGTGCTCTCCGCCGATGGGCGGTTGACCTTCATGAACGGCCCTGGCCTGGCGCTGCTCGAGATCGACGCGCTCGAGACGGTCCGGGGCAGGGAATGGGCCTCCCTGTGGCCGGAGGCGGAGCGAGGCAAGGTCTGGGCGGCCCTGGCCGAGGCGGCGGCCCGGCGTGTGGGGCGCTTTCGCGGCATTCTCCCGACCGCCAGCGGCACCGAGAAGCAGTGGGATGTCCAGGTCACGGCGGTGCCGGGCAGCCAGGACGGACCGGAGTTTTTCCTGGTCTCCTCCCGCGATATCACGGAGCAGGAGCGCGCCCTTGCGGCGCTGCGCCACAGTGAGGAGCGGCTGCGCACCGCGCTCGCCATCCGGACGGTCGCCGTGTTGTTCTGGGGTGCCGACTTCAGGTTGATGGAGGTGAATGACGCCTTCCTCACGATGACCGGCTTCAGCCGTGAGGAAGCGATCGGCCTGACCTGGCAGGAGCTGACTCCACCCGAGTTTCATCCGGTCTCGCGGCAGGCGGTGAGGGAGGTGACGACGCTCGGCGAGGCCAGACCCTACGAGAAGCAATATTACCGCAAGGACGGGTCGCGCTGGTGGGGCCTCTTCGCGCCACGGTTGCTGAAGGATGAGGTGGTTGAGTTCATCCTGGACGTCACCGACCGTAAAATGGCCGAACAGGAAGTGCGAAAGCTCAACGAGCATCTGGAGATGGAGGTCTCCCGGCGCACGGAGCAGTTGAAGCTGCATGAGGATGCCCTGCGGCAGAGCCAGAAGCTGGAGGCGGTGGGCCAACTGACTGGCGGTGTGGCGCATGACTTCAACAACCTGCTGACGATCATCCGCTCCTCGGCCGATTTTCTCCGCCGCCCCGATCTGCCGGCCGAGCGGCGGCAGCGCTATGTCGAGGCGATCTCGGACACGGCCAACCGGGCCGCCCGGCTTACGGGGCAACTCCTGGCCTTCGCGCGCCGCCAGCCGCTGCAGCCCGAGGTCTTTGTGGTTGGCGAGAAGGTTCAGGCCATCTCGGGCCTGATCCGCCCGCTGGTGGGCGCGCGCATCAGCATCGAGATCGCCATCGAATGCGAGGGCTGCGCCGTGGAGGCCGACCCGAATCAATTCGAGACGGCTCTGATCAACCTGGCGGTGAACGCCCGCGATGCGATGGACGGAGAGGGGCACCTGACCTTCAGGACCCGGCTGGCCCATGAGGTGCCGCCGATCCGTGGTCATGCGGGCAGCCGCGGTGAGTTCGTGGCGGTTTCGGTTTCCGATACGGGTTCCGGCATCAAGCCGGATCTGCTCGGCCGGATCTTCGAACCCTTCTTCACAACCAAGGAGGTGGGCAAGGGCACGGGGCTCGGCTTGTCGCAGGTCTATGGCTTCGCCAAGCAGTCCGGGGGTGAACTCCAGGTGGAGAGCGAGCCTGGCCGGGGCACGACCTTCACGCTCTTTCTTCCGAAGGCCGAGGCGAGATCCGTCGTCTCGCCCACCGCGCCCGGCGCCGAGGTGATCGCCGTGGAAGCGGGGCGCCGGAACGTGCTGCTGGTCGAGGATAACACCCAGGTCGGGGAATTCGCCCAGCAGTTGCTGGAGGATCTGGGCTATGAGCCGACATGGGCGCCGAATGCACAGGCGGCGCTCCGGCTTCTGGAGGAGGATGCCGCGCATTTCGACGTGGTGTTCTCCGATGTTGTCATGCCCGGGATGAACGGGGTGGAACTGGGGCAGGAGATCCGGCGTCGATGGCCTGACCTCCGGGTGATCCTGACCAGCGGCTACAGCCACGTGCTCGCGAATGGCGGGGCCCAGGGTTTCGAGCTGCTGCGGAAGCCCTATTCGGTTGAGGGACTTTCGAAGGTGTTGCGCCCGGAACAGTAAGGGAGCGCTGCCCCAGCGCTCCCGTCCGGCTTATCCCGCACGGCACAACCGGCCCGGCAGCCGGGCGTTGGGCCTGGCGAGGAGACCCGCACCCCATGCCCAATGCCGCCCAGCGATGGCCCGACACGCTCTGGATCGTCCGCCATGGCGAGAGTGCGGGGAATGTCGCGCGCGACGAAGCCCATCGGAGCAACGCCGCCCGGATCGCGCTGGAGGGACGCGATGTGGACGTGCCCCTGAGCGCGCTGGGCCGGGAGCAATCCCTTTCGCTCGGCCGCTGGTTCGCCGCCATGCCGCAGGAGGAACGGCCCGAGGTGGTGCTCTGTTCCCCCTATCGCCGCGCCCGGCAGACGGCGGCGCTGCTGCATGAGGCCGGCGGCCTGCCCGTGGCGCCAGAGGATTTCGTCATCGACGAGCGGCTGCGGGAAAAGGAGTTCGGGGTGCTGGACGGGCTGACCAGCTTCGGCATCCGCGAGGTGCATCCGGATCAGGCGGAGTTCCGCCGCATCCTCGGAAAGTTCTATCACCGGCCGCCCGGCGGCGAGTCCTGGTGCGATGTGATCCTGCGGCTTCGCTCCGCGCTGGATACAATCAGCCTTCACCATAGCGGGCGGCGCGTGATGATCGTGGGGCACCAGGTGGTCGTGCTCTGCCTGCGCTACCTGCTGGAGAATATGACGGAGGAGCAGATCCTGGCGATTGACCGGCAGGGCGACGTGCCGAATTGCGGCATCACCGAGTACCGCTTCGATCCGGGCGCGGGGAAGGCGGGGGCGCTGGCGTTGCGGCGCTACAACTTCGTCGCTCCGCTGGAGCGCGAGGGCACGCCGGTTACGGCCGAGCCGGACGAGAAGGCGGTGGCGCCATGACCGCGGTCGATCCTTCCTGGCTGCGCGCGCATCCCCTGCCGGTTCCCGCGGCGGATGACGACAAGACGCAGCGCGGCACGGTCCAGGTGGTGGGCGGCTGCTCGGAGGTGCCGGGTGCCGTGCTGCTGGCCGGGGAGGCCGCGCTGCGTGCCGGGGCGGGGAAGCTGCGGATGGCGACCGTCCGGAGCCTGGCGCCGCATCTGGCCATGGCGATGCCGGAGGCGCTGGTGATCGCGCTGGACGAGACGCCGGAAGGCATCATCGCGCCCGGCGCGGCCCAGGCCCTGCTGCCGCGCCTCAACAATTGTGCCGCCCTTCTGCTCGGCCCGGGCCTTCCCTCCGATGGTGCGGAGCCCCTGGTCAGCACGTTGCTGGAGAGGCTAGAGACCGGGCGCGGGCTGGTGCTCGATGCCGGCGCGCTCTGCGATCTGGTGTCGCGGCCCGAGTTGCTGCGCCGCCATGCCGGGCACAGCGTGGTCACACCCCATGCGGGGGAAATGGCCAGCCTGCTCGGCATCCCGAAGGAGGAGGTGTCGGCCGATCCCCTGGCTGCCGCCCGGCGCGCGGCGGAGGTGCTGGGTACCGTGGTCGCGATGAAGGGTGCCCAAACCTGGGTCGTGGGCCCGGATGGCGAGGCGCTGCTCTGCAGCCACGGGCATGTCGGCCTGGCCACCTCCGGATCGGGCGACACGCTGGGCGGAATCGTGGCCGGGCTGCTGGCGCGGGGCACGCCGGCGCTCCAGGCGACAGCCTGGGCGGTGTGGCTGCATGCCGAGGCCGGACACCGCCTGGCCCGGCGCGTTGGGCCGCTGGGGTTCCTGGCGCGGGAGCTGCTGGCCGAGGTACCGACGATCATGGCGGATCTGACGGCAGGAAGCCGCTAAGGCGCCCCGGCCCCCTCCAGCGCTCTCGCGACCTCCCGCCGCAGAGCTGGAATGACTGTCGTGTCGAACCAGGCGTTTCTCTTGGCCCAGACAAGGGTGCGCCAGGAGGGATGCGGCAGGGGGAAGTGCGTCGGCAGGGTCTCGGCATAGCGCGCCACCCGCTCCGCCAGAGGCATGCCCGGGCCCAGCACGAAGCGGATGGCGTAGGCTCCTACCAGGAGTCGAAGCCGGACATTCTCGAAGCGCGGCAGGATCCGCGGATGCCAGAGCGGCGCGCATTCGGGGCGTGGCGGAGCGTCGCCGCCCCGGGGCAGGCGGCCCGGATAGCACATGCCCATAGGCATGATGGCAACGAGGCTCGGATCATAAAACCGGTCCCGGCCCAGGCCCAGCCAGTCCCGCAGCCGCTCGCCCGAGGCATCCTCGAAGGGGATGCCGGAGAGATGTGCTTTGGTGCCCGGCGCCTGGCTGGTGATGACGATCCGCGCCTGCTCGTGCAGCTGATGAATCGGGCGCGGCCCGAGCGGCAGGTCGGGGGCGCAAAGCGTGCAGGCCCGGGCGGCGCTCGCCACCTCCAGCATGGTCGCGTCTGCCGGGATTCCAGGGTCGCGGGCGTTTACGGTCGCGGAGGTCACGCCCACTTCGCCAGCATCTCCCTCACGAAGGCGGGAACAAGCCGGGTGGCGGGGCCGTGGCGGGCCTCATCGAAAAGATGGCTGCCCTCGCTCGGCTCCAGGTTCAGCTCCAGCGTGTCGGCACGGTGCCGCACCTCCTGCACGAAGCCGGCAGCGGGATAGACAGCGCCGCTGGTGCCGATGGAGACAAAAAGGTCGCAGGCATCGAGGGCAGCGCCGATCCGCTCCATCTCCAGCGGCATCTCGCCGAACCAGACGACATGCGGGCGCATTCCTCCCGCGGCCTCGCAGGCCGGGCAGGGCGTTTCGGGAGAGAGGTCGCCCCCGGCCTCGCTGACGGCACCACAGCGCAGGCAGCGCGCCTTCATCAGCTCCCCATGCATGTGGATCAGGCGGCGCGAACCCGCGCGGTCATGCAGGTCGTCGATATTCTGCGTCACCAGCAGGAAGCCGCCCGGCCAGTTCGCTTCCAGCTCCGCCAGCGCCCTGTGCGCAACATTCGGCTGCACGGTCGGGTCGCGGAGCTGCGCACGTCGGGCGTTATAGAAGCCCTGCACCAGGGCCGGATTGCGCGCGAAGGCCTCGGGGGTCGCCACATCCTCGATGCGGTGCTTTGCCCAGAGGCCGTCGCCGTCGCGGAAGGTGTGCAGGCCGGATTCCTTCGAAATCCCGGCGCCGGTGAGGATGACGATATTGGGCGGCTTCATGTCCCCGATCAGATCGTCATCCCGCGCGCCTCAGGCAAGCTCGTACTCCACCTCCGGGATATAGACCGGGCTCTCCTTGCCCAGGCGGGAGGAGAAGAGGGTGAAGTGTTCCATCGCGACCGGTGGGGCACGAAAGAGATTATGGGACTGCACCCATTCCGCCAGCTTGCCTGCCTGCGCCTTATCCGTCCGCGCCAGCGTCACATGCGGCGCGAAGCGGCGGCGCTCCGGCTCCAGGCCGGTGCGCTGCAAGGCTGTCTCGATCTTTGATTGCAGATGGGTCAGGCCCTCGGATTTCTCGACACCGACCCAGAGGGTCTGGATCTTTCCTGCCTTTTCGAAAGTGCCGACACCCCGCAGGGATAGTTCAAACGGCTTGCAGCGGATGGTCGAGAGGGCCTCGTCCACCTCATCCGCGCGCCATCCTTCGACCTCGCCGATGAAGCGGAGGGTCAGGTGGTAGTTCTCGGGAGGCACCCAGCGGGCACCTTGGATGCCTCCTGCCAGCATGGAGAGCTGCGTGCGCAGCAGCTCGGGCAGGGCAAGTGCGACGAAAAGGCGAACCATGGTCGTTCCAGTAGGCGTCAGCCGGCGGGTTGGATCTTGTCCAGCAGCATCTCGACGGCCGGCGTTATGCGACGGACCATCTCCTCAACGCCCTGGGGGTTCGGATGGATGCGGTCCGGCTGGTTCAGCGCGGGGTCGCCTGCCACGCCATCCAGCAGGAAGGGGTAGAAGACGACATCCGGGTTCTCGCGCGCCAGGGTCTGGAAGACCTTGGCGAACTCACGCCCGTAATTCGCGCCAAGATTGGGCGGCGCCAGCATTCCGGCCAGCATCGTCGGGATCTTCCGCGCCTTCAGCGTATCCAGGATGGCCTTGAGATTCGCCTCCATGCTGCGGGGCTCCACGGCGCGCAGCCCGTCATTGCCGCCCAGCGCCACGATCACCGCGTCTGGCTTCTCCGCGAGCGACCATTCCAGGCGGGACCGGCCGCCGGCGGTGGTGTCGCCGGAAACGCCCGCATCGATCACCGTAACCTGGCGCCCCTTGGCCTTCAGCGCCGCCTCCAGCTTCGCCGGCAGGCCTTCGCCGCGGGAAAGGCCATAAGCGGCGGTGATGCTGTCGCCCAGCATCAGCAGCTTCACGGGGCGCTGGCCCTGGGCGCGGCTGGGCTGGGTCATGCCCAGACACAGAACGAAACCGGCGGCGCCCCTACCCAGGAGCCGTCGGCGCCCCAATCTCGCCCTCATGCCGGATTCCTTGACCCAGACCCAGGCCGCCACCGCGGTGGCGGCCCGAAATGAAAACGCGGGCGCGCTTCTGATCGATGCTCGCTCACTGGCCTTCAGGGTGGTGGGGGCCGGGGGTGAGGTCAACATCCTCCGCGGCGTGGATTTGCAGGTGGCGCCGGGGGAGGCGGTCGGGATCGTCGGGCCCTCGGGCTCCGGCAAGACCTCCCTGCTGATGCTGCTGGCCGGGCTGGAGCGCCCGACGGGCGGAACGCTGCGGGTGGCGGGGGAGGATCTGGCGGTGCTGGATGAGGATGCGCTGGCCCGCTTCCGGCGGGACAGCCTGGGCATTGTCTTCCAGGCCTTCCACCTGATCCCGACCATGTCGGCGCTGGAGAATGTGGCCATCCCGCTGGAATTCGCGGGCCGGCCGGATGCCTTTGGGCGGGCGGAGGAGGCGCTGCGCGCCGTCGGGCTCGGCCACCGGCTCTCCCACTATCCCGGCCAGCTTTCGGGCGGCGAGCAGCAGCGCGTGGCGCTGGCCCGCGCCTTCGTGGCGGAGCCGGCCCTGCTGCTAGCCGACGAGCCCACGGGCAATCTGGACCGCGCGACGGGCGAGATGGTGATGAACCTGCTGTTCAGCATGCGGGAGCGCTTCTCCACCACCCTCGTCCTGATCACCCATGACCCCACCCTGGCCGCCCGCTGCGAGCGGCAGGTCCGGGTGGAGGATGGCCGGATCGTCTCGGATACCGGCGCGGCCGTGCCCGCATGAGCAACTGGCGGATGGGCTGGCGCCTCGCGCGGCGTGAGCTACGCGGGGGCATTCGGGGGCTGCGGATCGTGCTGGCCTGCCTCGCCCTGGGCGTCGCGGCCATCGCGGCGGTGGGCACGCTGCGGGCCGGGGTGGAAGCGGGTCTGGCGGCGGATGGCGCGAAGCTGCTGGGCGGTGACGTGGTGGCCAGCAATTCCCGGCCCTTCCCGCCGGAGGCGCGGGCCTGGATCGAGGCGCGGGGCGGGCGGGTGGCCGACCTGGTGCGGATGCGCGCCATGGCCGTTGCCCCTTCGGGCGAGCGCACGCTGGTGGAGCTGAAGGCGGCGGATGCGGCCTATCCACTTTATGGTGAACTGATCCTCGATCCGGCCGGGCCGATGGAAGAGGGGGCAGCGAACCGCCCGCCGGTTGCCATGGACCCGGTCGTGGCGCAGCGCCTGAACCTTGCACCGGGGGCGGAAATCCGCATCGGCGAGGGGCGGTTCACCTATCGCGGTGCCCTGGTGGAGGAGCCGGACAAGGTTTCCGGCGCGGCGGTCTTCGGGCCCCGCGCGCTGATCCCGCTTTCCGCGCTGGAAGCGACGGGACTGGTGCAGCCGGGCAGCCTGATCACCTATGAGCTTCGCGCCGCCCTGCCAGCCGGGACGGATACCACGGCCTTTATCGCCACCCTGCGGAATCAGCCCTTTGCCGATGGCGGCTGGCGCCTGCGCGAGGCCTCCCAGGGGCAGCCGGGGGTGAGCAGATTCCTGGACCAGGCGGCCTCCTTCCTCGTCCTGGCCGGGCTGACGGCGCTGCTGGTCGGCGGGATCGGGGTGGCCACCGGCGTGCGCTCCTGGCTGGAGCAGCGCGGGCGGACCATCGCGACGCTGCGCTGCCTGGGCGCGCCGGCAGGGGCGATCTTCGCGACCTATCTCATCCAGGTTCTGGCGCTGGCGCTGCTGGGCATCCTCATCGGGCTGGTCGCGGGCTATGCGCTGACCTGGGCGGCGGCTTCGGCCCTGGCGGGCGCGCTGCCCGTGCCGCCGCGGCTGGGCTTCTATCCGCTGCCGCTTGCCCTGGCCGCCGCCTATGGGCTGCTGACGGCGCTGGCCTTCGCCCTTTGGCCGCTGGGCCGCGCGCGGGACATCCCCGGTGCCGCCCTGTTCCGGGACAATGTGCAGCCCCAGCCTGGCGCGCGGCCGCGGATGGGGCTGCTGGCGGTGAATGCGGCGGTGGTCGCGGTGCTGGTGGCCCTGGTGGTGGCAACGGCAGAGCGGCCGCTTTTCGCGCTGTCATTCTGCGGTGCCGCGCTGGGCACGCTGGCGCTGTTCCGGCTGGCGGCGGCGGGGCTGCAGGCCGTGGCGCGGCGGATCCCGGCGCAGCGGCGGCCCTCCGTGCGGCTGGGGCTGGCCAATCTGCACCGGCCCGGAGCGCCGACCGCGCTGATGCTGGTCTCGCTCGGCATCGGCCTGACCACCCTGGCGGCCATCACCCTGATCCAGGGCAATCTGCGGGAGCAGATCACGGAGAGCCTGCCGGACAACGCGCCCTCCTTCTACTTCATCGACATCCAGTCGGATCAGGCCGAGCAGTTCGACCGCATCGCGCAGGGTGTGCGGGGGGTCAGTGAGGTGAAGCGCGTGCCGTCGCTCCGTGCCCGCATCGTTTCAGTGAACGGCGTGCCCGCTGATCAGGTGCAGGCGACTGAGGAGACACGCTGGGCGCTGCGCGGCGACCGGGGCCTGACCTATGCCGCCACCCCACCGGAGGGCACGCGGATCATCCAGGGCCAGTGGTGGGAGCCGGATTACCGGGGGGAGCCGCTGGTCTCGATCGATGACCGGCTGGCCCGCGGCTGGAATGCCGGGCCGGGTTCCACCATCACGGTGAATGTGCTGGGGCGCGACATCCCGCTCCGTGTCACCTCCACCCGGGATATCGAGTGGCGAGGACTGGGGCTGAACTTCGCCATGATCGCCTCGCCCGGGCTGCTGGAGGCGGCGCCGCACACGCATATCGCGACGGTGCGGGGCGATCCGGCGCAGGACGCCACCCTGCTGCGGGCTGTGACCGACGCCTTCCCCAATGTCACGGGCATCCGGGTGCGGGATGTGCTGGACACGTTGGGCGATCTGCTGCGGCGGCTGGGCGGCGCGCTTTCCTCCACGGCGGCGCTGACGCTGATTTCCGGGCTTCTGGTGCTGGCGGGGGCGGTCATGGCGGGGCAAAGGCGGCGCATTCGGGATGCTGTGGTGCTGAAGACGCTCGGGGCCACCCGCGCCCAGATCCGGCGAGCCTGGCTGGTGGAGTTCGGGCTGCTCGGGCTGGTGGCGGGGCTGGTGGCGGCGGCAGCCGGCACGGCGGCTTCCTGGGGCGTGACGCGTTACGTCATGCGGACGGATTGGATCTTCCTGCCGGGCACGCTGGCTCTGACTATTATTCTCTGCGTCGTGCTGACACTGGCCATGGGCTATGCCGGCACCGCGCTGGCGCTACGGGCCAAGGCGGCGCCGCTGCTGCGGAATGAGTAGGACGGGCAGCGGCGAGGCCGGCCCGGCGGTGTCGGCTAGGCGGACTCGGGAGGGGGGTGTAGGCTTTGCGGGGCCGGGCGACTCCGCATTGGCGGGACATCCGGGGTGGGGGCTGGCCTCTTACTTTCCCGTCCAGGCGCTATTGGATGGCCTGGCGGTGTGTCGATGGAAGAACCCTGCCCGGAATTGATGGGCTGCCCCGACCTTACGGAAGGCTTACGCAGGGGTTGCCGCTTGATTTGGATTACAAGAAGTCCATATATCGCCTGTGAGGGGCACTCAGCATTCGGCAGCCCCGGGAGGAGTTCTGAAACCCATGGCTTTCGGTCCTGACAACCGATTCCAGCGCGGTACGTCCGCCTGGACGCAGCCGATGGGCCGCGCCGCCACCGATGCCGCGACGCTCGATGCCGGTCTGCGCGCCTATATGCTGCGCGTGTACAACTGGATGGCGTCCGGCCTCGCCCTGACGGCCATCACCGCTTACGTCATCGCGAACACCGGCCTGGCCGAGCTGTTCTTCCAGGTGGTGCGCACGCCGCGCGGCCTGGCGACGCAGCCGACCATCCTCGGCTTCGTCGCGATCTTCGCGCCGCTGGCCTTCGTGATGGTGCTGTCCTTCGGCATCAACCGGCTGTCCAAGGGCGCGACCCAGGCGCTGTTCTGGGCCTTCTGCGTGGCGATGGGCGCCAGCATGGCGAACATCTTCGCCGTCTATGTGGGCACCTCGATCGCCAGCACCTTCCTCGTCACCGCCGGCATGTTCGCGGCTGTTAGCCTCTACGGCTACACCACGAATGCCGACCTGACGCGGATGGGCGGGTTCCTGATGATGGGCCTGATCGGCATCCTCATCGCGGGCCTGGTCAACGCCTTCATTGGCAGCTCGGCGCTGCAGTTCGCGATTAGCGTGATTGGCGTGGTGGTCTTCACCGGCCTCACCGCTTATGACACGCAGCGGATCAAGAACGACTATGTCGAGTACGCCTATGCGGAGGGTTCCGATGAGGCGGCCAAGCGTTCGGTCTTCGATGCGCTGGGCCTGTACCTGAACTTCGTGAATCTCTTCCAGCTGCTGCTGCAGTTCATGGGCGTCCGTCAGTCCAACGACTGATCGGGCAGACAGCCTGAAGCGAGAGACCCCGGGGAGCAATCCCCGGGGTTTTTCTTTGCCTGGGCCTCTTCCGCCGTGGCCACGGCATGAAAAAACCCGGCGCCGTTTCCAGGGCCGGGCTGGTGGAACGCGGTAGAACCTACTTTTCCTTGTCGGTCTTCTCGGCCTTCTCCGCCGTTTTCAGGTGATCGAGCAGCTTTTGAGTGGCGGCCGCCTTGTCCGTCCGGTCGAGTGCCGCGACCTCGGCCGCGAGGCGGTCCAGTGCCAGCTCGTAGATCTGCCGCTCGGAGAAGGATTGGTCGGGCTGCCCGGCATTGCGGTGCAGGTCGCGCACCACCTCGGCGATCGCGATCGGGTCGCCGCTGTTGATCTTCTGCTCGTATTCCTGGGCGCGGCGGGACCACATCGTGCGCTTGATGCGGGCGCGGCCACGGAGCGTCTCCAGCGCCTCGCCCATCACCTTCTCGGAGGCGAGCTTGCGCAGGCCCGAGGAGGCCGCCTTGGCCATCGGCACCTTCAGGGTCATGCGGTTCTCCTCGAAGGTGACGACGATCACCTTGAGGGTCACCCCAGCAACCGGGACCTCCTCGATCCCCTGTACCTGGCCGACACCATGGGTGGGGTAGACGACGAAATCGCCCGCCTTGAAATCCTTCCCGGCATTGCCGAGAGGCTTGGGTGGCGGAGCGGGGCGGATGGGAGCCTGGATGACAGGCTCAGCACTGTTGCTGGACATGCTAGGGGAGGCGGCCTGGGCCTCGGCAAGGCCGGGGCGCAAGGGGGCGGATTCGGCTTCGGGCATCGGCGGCGCCTCGGATCTGCTGCTGGTGGCGGTGCGGGCCGCCGCGGCCTTGGGCCGGGGCGCCGCTGGCTTTGCCGCGGCTTCGGGCGCTTCGGCCGGCACGGCCGCTGCCTCATCCTTCCGGGCTTCCGCCTTCGTTTCGGTCTTGCGCGCGGTTGCCATAGGCTTGGCCTGCGCAGTCTTGGCCGCGGCCTTGGGCGCGCTCTGCTTGTTGGGGGTCTGCTCCCCCGCGGGTGCCTTCATGCTGCTCTCCGCGATCCCATTGGCGCCCTTCCGGCTCCCGCACCGCGGGGCCGGAGCAACAGGCCCCCGTGTCCCGGCATCTCGCCGGGCGGAGCCTTATAGCGTGCGGCGCGGCAGGCCCCGCGCCGGGCCTTCACGGTCCGGTACGGGGTGCGTGTTTCGGGGCCAGCCCTACCACAAAATGTCCATGCGGTCACGCCTGCCGCACCCGTCACCGGGGAACGCGGTGCGGGCGGAAGGGTTGTAGCGGATTGTGTCGATCAGGGTTCGCCGGGCGCCGGATCGAAAAGCTTTTCCTTATCCGGCTTTCCATCCCACTCCTTGGCGTCGGCCGGCGGCTCGCCCTTGCGGGAAATGTTGGGCCATTGCGCGGAATAGGTGCGGTTCAGCTCGGCCCATGGCGTGGCACGGTCATCGCTGTCAGGGAGGATGGCCTCGGCCGGGCATTCCGGCTCGCAGACGCCGCAGTCGATGCATTCGTCCGGGTGGATCACGAGCATATTCGCGCCGACGTAGAAGCAGTCCACGGGACAGACCTCGACGCAGTCCATGTATTTGCAGCGGATGCAGTTCTCGGTGACGACGTAGGTCACAGTCAGCCCCTTCACGGCGCATGGGGCGCAAGCGGCCCCCGACGCGCCGCTGATGGACCGAGCAGGCGCAGCATGCAAGCCGTGGTTTTCGTGATCAGGGCCGCGTCTCGGTCCTGGCGCGGCGGGGCAGGGCGCTGGATCCGCCCAGTCCGGGCGCGCGCGCGATCAGCCGGCCCCGATTTCCTCGTAAAGCGTCCGCGCCTCGGCCGGCGGGCCTCGCCGCTCGGCCAGCGCCTGGACGCGCCAGACCTTCACGACGCCACGCTCCGGCCCGCCGACCGCCAGGGTCAGCACGTCGCCGGGGCGGAGCCGGGCATGGGCCTTGTCCACGGGTTGGCGGTTCAGCCGGACGGCACCGCGCTCGACCAACGCGGTGCAGGCAGAGCGCGTCTTGGCCAGGCGCGCGCACCAGAGCCACTTGTCCAGCCGCTGCCAGTCCTTGTCCTCCGCCTCCACCATGGCGGTGCGGTCAGGTCTTCCCGAGCTTCAGCTTCGCCAGCACGGCGAAGGGGCTGTCGGGGTCCGGGCCCTTGCCACGGCTGGGTTCGAAGACCGGGCGCGGCTGGGCCGGGCCGTCGTCGCGACGGTCGCGGCGCGGGCCGTTGCCATAGCCGCCGCCGTGACCACGGGGGCCATCGGCACGCTGAGCGTTGCGGGGCGGGCCGCGATCATCGCCCTGGCGGTTGCCGCGATCGCCCTGGCGATTCTGGCCGCGGTCGCCGCCTTGGTGGCGGTTGCCCTGGCGGTCATCACGGCGCGGGCCGCGCGGGCCGCGGGCCTGCCGGGCGGTATCCGGCGCGGTCTCGGCCGGGGCGGCGGCACCCTCGGTGGGGGTGGCCTCCGCGCCCTCGGCAGGCGCGGCCTCAGCGGGCTTCGCCTCGGCGGGCGCGCCATCACGGCGCGGGCGGTGGCGGTCGCGGCGGTCCTGGCCGCCGCCGCGCTGACGGTGGTGCTCTTCCCGCCGTGCGGCAACGAGCTGCGGCGCGGGCGGGCCGAACTGGCCTTCCTCCAGCGGTTCAGGCGGAAGCAGCCGGAAGCCGAGCGCGTTCAGCACGGCCGGCAAGGTGTCCGCCTTGGCGCCCAGGCGGCTGGCGACATCCACCGGCAGGGCGGCGGGGCCGCGACGCGTCAGATGGCCCAGCTCGCCCGCGATGCGTTCCGCGACATCCAGCCGCACCAGCGCAGGGCCGGCCTGGACCCAGCCCATGGTGGCGGCGAAGCCACGCGGCCATTCGCGCGGCGGCATGATGGAGACGAGGCCGCCACCGGGCAGATCCGGCACCGCTGAATTCGCCTTCAGCGCCCAGAGCTGCGCGCGCAGCTTCATCGGGCGCGGCTTCAGCATCTCCGGGATGTAAAGGGCGAAACGGCCCGCGCGGACACCGATGGCCTTCAGCTTGGCCCGGATCTCCGGCGTCACGTCGCGCTCCGTGCCACCGGGCAGCAGGCCCAGGAACTCGCGCAGGCGGAAAAGATGACCGCGCAACTCGGCATCCTCGGCGGCCTTGGTCTCGGCCTCGATCAGCGGGGCGAAGTCGCGGGCCACCAGGGCGTCGAACCAGGTCGCCAGCTTGGCGCGGATGCGCTCGCGGTCGGCGCCGTCCACGAACTCGGAATCGATGGGCTCGATCACCGGCTTCTCGGGGGTGGTGCCGGGCTTGAGCTTGGCGACCTCATGCGCCTCCTCGTCACCCTCGGCCTTCCAGGCGATGCGCTGGAACTTGGTGAGGCTGAGGGCGTCGTCCGGTGCGGCCTCCAATGCGGCGATGCGGCGCGGCATCTCCTCACGCAGGGCCCGGCGGGCGGCGCGGAGCATGACGCGGCGCTCCTCCTCATCCTCGGCATCAGCCGCGGTCTCGAAGAGAAAGCCCTTCACATGGCCGACGACATGGCCTTCCACGGTGACCTCCCCGTTCCGGCCGACGGCCGAGAGGAGGTTCTCCTCCCCTTCGTCGAGCTTGCGGATCAGGTGGGCCGCGCGGCGGTCCACGAAGCGGGCGGTCAGGCGTTCATGCAGCGCGTCGGAGACATGATCTTCGGCGGCGCGTGCGGCCTCCTGCATGGCGGTAGCGTCCTTCAGCCAGTCGGAGCGGGCGGCGACATAGGTCCAGGTGCGGATGCCGGCAAGCCGGGCCATCAGCGTGTCGAGATCGCCCTCGGTGTTATCGAGGTAGCGGATCTGGGATGAAACCCAATCCGTGGGCAGACTGCCATCCTCCACGAGATGCCGGAAGACGCGCGCGCAGAATCGTGTGTGACTCTCGTCGGCCAGCTTACGGAAATCCGGAATCTGACAGGCCTCCCAGAGCAGGCGCACACGGGCGCGGCCCTGGGCCAGCTTCCGTAGCTCGGGATCGCGGGAGAGATGCTCCAGCGCGATGTGGTCGGTCGCGTCATTGCCACGGGCCAGGCCCTGGAAAGGCGGCGGCTGGGCGAGGCTGTCCAGCAGCGTGTCCAGGCTCGTCATGTCCAGGTTGCTGTTGCGCCAGGCCAGGGTGGTCAGCGGCTCGAAATGGTGCCCCTCGATCTTCTGCACGAAGTCATCGGCGAGTGGCGGGCAGTCAGCTGTCACGCCAAAGGTGCCGTCGCGCATGCCGCGGCCGGCGCGCCCGGCGATCTGGGCGGCTTCCTGGGGGGTGAGGAGGCGGGGGCGGTGGCCGTCGAACTTCTGCAGCCCGGCGAAGGCGACATGGTCCACATCCATGTTCAGCCCCATCCCGATGGCGTCGGTGGCCACCAGGAAGTCCACTTCGCGGTTCTGGTAGAGCGCGACCTGGGCGTTCCGCGTGCGGGGGGAGAGGCGGCCCATCACCACGGCGCAGCCACCGCGGCGGCGGCGGATGGCTTCGGCGATCGCGTAGACCTCCCCGGCGGAAAAGGCGACGACAGCGCTGCGGGGCGGCAGGCGGGTAAGGCGCGCCGGGCCGGCATAAGTGAGCTGGGAGAGGCGCGGACGGCTGTCGATCTCGGCCTGGGGAACGAGGCGCTGGAGGAGCGGGCGGATGGTCTCGGCGCCGAGGAACATGGTTTCGACGAGGCCGCGCGCGTTCAGCAGGCGATCGGTGAACACATGGCCGCGATCGGCATCGGCGCAGAGCTGGATCTCGTCCACGGCCACGAATTCGGCCTGCCGGTCCAGCGGCATCGCTTCCACCGTGCAGGCATACCACTTGGCGCCAGGCGGAACGATCTTCTCCTCGCCGGTGATCAGGGCGACGTTCTTCTCACCCTTGGCAGCGACCATGCGGTCATAGTTCTCGCGGGCCAGAAGGCGCAGCGGGAAGCCGATAATACCGCTGGAATGGGCCAGCAGGCGCGTGATGGCCAGATGCGTCTTGCCGGTGTTGGTGGGGCCGAGAACGGCCTTCACCCTGGACGCGAACATCTGGCGGTCTGAGAGGGGGCTCATTGGCGCGCACGTGTGGCGCCCCCGACCGGGCTTGGCAAGCACGGAGGCGAAAGGGAGGGTAGGGGCACCCCATGCCCGCGCCCTCCGCCGACCATTCACCTTCCGCCTCGCCCGCTCCTCCGCCCGCCTCTTCCCTGGCCCGCTTCGCCCTGCTGCTGGCCGCCAGCTTCCTCGGCGTCGGCGTGACCCTGCCCTTCCTGCCGCCCTTCCTGGCTGGGAAGGGGCTGGGGGCGGAGGCGGTTTCGCAGATCCTCTTCGCGGGCTCGCTGATCCGCTTTGTTGTCAGCCCCGCCCTGGGGCGGCTGGCGGACCGGATGGGCGATGCGCGGCTGCTTCTGATCCCCTGTGCCGGCCTCGCTGCCCTGGCTGCGCCCCTGCTCCTGCCCGCCCAGGGCTTCTGGTCCGTCCTGGCAGTGCAACTCCTCTTTGCCGCCGCCATGTCGCCGCTCAGCCCGGTGGGGGAGGCAATGACACTGGCCGCCACGCGGCGCGCGGGGGTGGATTACGGGCGGATCCGGGCCGCGGGGTCAGCCTCTTTCATCCTGGGCGCGGTTGCCGCCGGAATGATGGCTTCCTGGGCGGGCTATGCCGCGGTGCCCTGGCTTCTGGCCGGGTGTTATTGCGGCGTCTTGTTGGCCGCCTGGGCCCTGCCGCGCCCGGAACGTGTCGGGCCTCCGCCGGTGAGGGCGGGGCGCGGCGGGCTGCGCGGGTTTTTCGCCCTGCACCTGCTGCGCCGGCCCGGCTTCGGCCGGCTGATCTGCATCAGCGCACTGATCCAGGGAAGCCACGGCGCCTATTATGGCTTCTCCAGCATCCATTGGTCCCGTGCCGGGCATTCGGCCGAGACCATCGGCCTGCTCTGGGCGGAAGGCGTGCTGGCCGAGGTGCTGCTCTTCTACTGGGCGCGGCCGCTGCTCGGGCGGCTTTCGCCGCGCGGCCACATGCTCCTTGCCGCCGGGGCGGGGATCCTCCGTTGGACCGCCCTATCCACCACGACGGAACTCTGGGCGCTGGTTCCGCTTCAGGCGGTGCACGCCCTGACCTTCGGGGTTCAGTACATGGGCGCCATGCGCTGGCTCTCGGGCAATCCACCGCCTGGCGAGGCGCTGGCTGCGCAAAGCCTGCATGCCGCACTCGGCACCACCGGAGCGCAGGCCTGCGCCATCCTGCTGGCGGGGTGGCTCTATGCCCGCTTCGGCAGCGGGGCCTTCATGGCCATGGCGGTGCTTTGCGCCGTTGCCCTCCCGGTGGCTTGGCGGTGGCGGGCAGGACGTTAAGGACGTGGGCCCAAGACGGCCCCAAGGCGTCATCAGCATCTGATCCCCGTGGTGTCAGGATCGTAATCTTTTTCCGACGACTTGGCTCCGTCCGGTTTTGGTCTCAATGGAGCCTGTGGCGCGTTACGGCGTTCGAAACATAAAGGCTCTTCAGGAGGCGGACGGCCGAGATGACCCTAGTCGGGACGCATGACAGCGCGCTGATGCTTCTCTCGGTGCTGATCGCGATCGCGGCGTCCTATACGGCGCTCGACCTGGCCAGCCGCATCCGGGCGTCCACAGGCTGGGCGCGGCATGTTTGGCTGGCCACGGCGGCGGTCGCCATGGGGGGCGGCATCTGGGCCATGCATTTCGTAGCCATGCTTGCCTTCAGCGTGCCGGGGATGGAGGTGAACTACGACCCTGGCCTGACCTTGCTTTCCCTGATCGTTCCGATCGTGGTCACCGGGATCAGCTTCAGGGCAGTGAGCCACCGCCACCCGACGCCGCTGCGGCTCTTGGCGAGCGGGCTGTTCATGGGCTTCGGGATTGTGGTCATGCACTACACCGGCATGGCCGCGATGAGGATGCAGGCCGACCTGAACTTTGCCCGCTTCTGGGTGGCAGCGTCGGTGCTGATCGCGATCGGCGCGGCGACGGTGGCACTGTGGCTGTCCATGCAGGCAAGCCGGATGGGGGCCAGGCTGGTCGCAGCCGTCGTCATGGGCTTCGCCATTGCGGGCATGCACTACGCGAGCATGCGGGGGGCCGTATTCACCGCCCATTCGTATGTGGACATGGGGGAGGACTGGAGCAGCCTGAGCCAGGTCACCCTTGCGTTGGCGGTCGCGGCCTCGACCTTCCTGATCCTGTTCTTCACGCTGGTTGCCGCCATGTTCGACCGGCGCTTCGCCCTGCTTTCCGAACGCGAGGCCATGGCGTTGCGCGAGAGCGAGGAGCGCTTCCGTTCGCTTTATCAACGGACGCCGCTGCCCCTTCATTCGCTGGATGCCGAAAGGCGCATCGAGAACGTGACCGAGGCCTGGCAGGATCTGCTGGGCTACGGGCGCGAGGAGGTGATCGGCCGGCCACTGATCAACTTCATGACCGAGGCTTCCGCCCGCCAGCTCCTGCAATCCGACTGGCCCGATCTGCTGCGGGAAGGCGAGCTGAAGAACGTGGAATACCGGGTCGTGACCCGGCAGGGCGAGTTCCTGGATGTCCTGGCCTCCGCGCGGGTGGAACGGGCCGAGGACGGGACCGTGTTGCGGGTGCTGGGTGGGCTGACCGATGTGACGCAGCGCCGGCGAACGGAGGAGGCGCTGCGCCAGTCACAGAAAATCGAGGCCATCGGCCTGCTCACAGGCGGCGTGGCGCATGACTTTAATAATCTGCTGGCCGTGGTGATGGGCAATCTGGAGCTGCTGCGCAAGCAGGTGCCCGATAATGCGAAGGCCCTGCGGCTGGTGGAGAACGCGTTGCAGGCGGTACGGCGCGGCGCGGGACTGACGCAGCGCCTGCTGGCCTTCGCGCGCAAGCAGGACCTGAAGCCGCGGGCCGTGGATGTGCCGGAACTGGTGCGGGGCATGGCGGAGCTGCTGCAACGCTCGATCGGGCCGATGGTGCGGATCGACACGCATTTTCCGCTGGGCCTGCCGCTCGCGCATGTGGATGCGAACCAGCTGGAACTCGCGCTGCTCAACCTTGCGGTGAACGCACGCGACGCCATGCCGGAGGGCGGCACGCTCAGCATCTCGGCCACCGAGCAGGAGCTCATGCCCGGCGCCGCGGAAGGCCTCAAGCCCGGACGGTATGTCTGCCTGTCCATAACGGATACCGGGTCCGGAATGGACGCCGCCACCCTGGGCCGCGCGACGGAGCCCTTTTTCACCACGAAGGGGGTGGGCCAGGGAACGGGGCTCGGACTTCCCATGGTGCAGGGCCTGGCGGCGCAGTCGGGTGGACGGCTGGTGCTGCGGAGCCGGCCGGGACAAGGGACGACCGCGGAGCTGTGGCTGCCCGTGGGGAAGGAGGAATTGCTGGGGCAGCCCATGGAAGCCGGTGCTGGCACTGCGCCAGCCATGCCCCAGTCGGCGTCGTTCCTGATCCTGGCAGTCGATGACGATCCGCTGGTGCTGGCCAATACGGTGGCCATGCTGGAAGATCTCGGGCACCGGGTTCTGGCAGCTTCCTCGGGGCGAGAGGCGCTTGGGCTGCTGGCGGCCGGGCAAGCGGTCGATCTCGTCGTCACCGACCAGGCCATGCCGGGGATGACAGGCGTCCAACTGGCGAACAGGCTGCAAGCGGAGCGGCCCGGGCTGCCCGTGCTGCTGGTGAGTGGCTATGCCGAGATGTCTTCGGAGGCGAGTAACCGCCTTCCGCGGTTGAGCAAGCCCTTCGACCAGGCGACATTGGCCGGAGCGGTCACGGAGGCGATAGGATCGGCGCCGAGCGCGCAGGTCATCCCGCTGAGTGAACGGCGGCCAGGGCCTTCCAGGGCCGGGTGAGCAGGAGCCGGCGGCTCAGCGCCAGGCCTCGCCATCCCAGTGATGGGCCGTCCAGCGGGCACGCCCGTTCTCCACGACGATCCGGTTATAGGCGTTCGGCTCGCCCCGGAGCCGGGTGGATGTGGCGGAACCGGCCTGGAGCACGAGGAGACTGTCTCCCTCCTCCGCCGTAATGGCGTGGGTGTTGTGGAAGCCGATATGCAGGTGGCCCGAGAGCACCAGCCGCACGCCGGCACGCGCGAGGTCGCGCAGGGCGCGTTCGCCGCGCTTCACCACGGGCGTTCCGGGCTGTTCCGGCGGGGCCAGGAAGGGGTGGTGGGCGATGACGATGCGGAAGGGGCCGTCAGGCAGCCGCCGAAGGCGCCGCAGCAGGCGTAGCAGCCCGGCCCGGGGGATCTTGCCGTTCTCCCAATGCCGGTGGAGCCCGCCGCGGGAGACGGTGTTGAGGCCGATCACCTGAATTTCCTCGTCCTCGAACATCGGCTCCGTCTCCATGGCGATCAGTTCCTGCCAGCGGCCGAAGGGGTCGAGGAAGCGTTCCCACGGGTAATAGGCGGTGATGTCGTGGTTGCCCGGCACCGCGACCCAGGGCATGTGCAGCGCGTCGAGGAAGGCACGGGCGGCGCGGTATTCGGCCCGGCGGGCGCGCATGGTCAGGTCACCGCTGACAGCGACGAGATGCGCGGGATCGGCGTTCAGCCGGGCCAGCAGCGCATCGGCCGCGCGCTGGTCGATCCGGCAGAAATGCAGGTCGGAGATGTGGTCGATGATCCTCATGCGTCCGGTTCGTTGTTGGGAGGAGCGAGGACCATCAACGCGCGGGGGCGCAGCGCGTAGTGGAGGGGGGTGCGGAGAATACTGGCCTCGCCGTCATTCATCACCCGCAGGCGGCGCCGGCGGGAGTGAATGACGAAAGCGGGACCGGAAAGGATTTCCACCTCCCGCAGGCGCTTCCAGAAGCCGAGCGCCATGGCCACCAGCATCTTGGCGGACCATCCGATGGAGAAGTTGCGGGTGACGTAGAGATAGAGCTCGCCGCTATCCAGGCGGGAGCGGTGGAACATCAGGCCAGTGCCTTCGGCATAGCCGTTGTTCACGACGGAGAGGGCGCGGGTCCAGATGCGCCAGGGCTTTTCCCAGCCTGGCGCATTGATCATCAGGCGATGCGGGCGCTGCCGCAGGAAGGCGCGGATCGCGACGACGAGGATTCGCAGCAGGGCACCCCAGCTCTTGTCGCCACGATGGCGCTCGCGATGGCGGCTGATGGCGTTGGGAACGCCAATCACAGACTGGCAGAGAAAGACCCGGCCGTTCACCTCGCCCACATCGATGGCGCGTGCCGAAGCGCGGCCGAGGGCTTGCGCCGCCTCCAGCGGGTCCAGTGGAATGTCGAGGTCGCGCGCCAGCAGGTTGAGTGTACCGAGCGGCAGGATACCCAGCACGCGGCCGGTGCCGGCCAGCCGGGCGGCAACGCCGCGGATCGTGCCGTCGCCGCCCCCCACGATCACGACCGGGGCATCGGTGGCGATCGCCGCCTCCACACGGCCGCCCATGCTGGGGGCCGCATCCTCGCCGATGATGGTGAGTTCGAAGCCGGCGCGCTCCAGCGCCTCCACGATCAGCGCCGGCAGCTCCGGGCGCCCTGCCAGGGTGCCCGCGCGGGCGTTCATCACCAGAACGGCCCGCGTCATGGGGCGCCGACCATGCGAACAGTGTTCCTTCTGCCGGCGCCCGAACGCGGGGGCGGGATCAAGGGTTTCCGCGAATGCGAAAAGGGCGCGGACCCTGCGGCCCGCGCCCCCTTCGGCTGTCGCCCAGCCTTGGCCGGGATCAGGCGGCGACCTTCACCCCGGCCATGCTGCGCAGCACGTAATGCAGGATGCCGCCCTGCTTGTAGTACTCGACCTCGTCGGCCGTATCGACACGGCACTGGACCTGGGTCTTCACCTCCGTGCCGTCGGCACGGTGGATGACGATGTCCAGCATCATGCGGGGCTTCAGATCCTCGAGGCCGAGGATGTCCACCGTCTCCTCGCCGGTGATGCCGAGGCTCTTGCGATCCTCGCCCGGCTTGAAGACCAGCGGCAGCACGCCCATGCCGACCAGGTTGGAGCGGTGGATGCGCTCGAAGCTTTCGGCGATCACGGCCTTCACGCCCAGCAGCATCGTGCCCTTCGCCGCCCAGTCGCGGGAGGAGCCGGTGCCGTATTCCTTGCCGCCGAAGATCACCAGCGACACGCCCTCGGCCTTGTAGCGCATAGCCGCGTCGTAGATCGGCATCACATCGCCGGAGGGCAGGTGCTTGGTGATGCCGCCCTCGATGCCCGGCACCATTTCGTTCTTGATGCGGATATTGGCGAAGGTGCCGCGCATCATGACCTCGTGGTTGCCGCGGCGGGCGCCGTAGCTGTTGAAGTCGTTCTGCCGGACCTGGTGTTCGAGCAGGTACTCGCCGGCGGGCGAGGCCTTCTTGATGGAACCGGCCGGGGAGATGTGGTCGGTGGTGATGCTGTCACCCAGCTCCGCCAGGATACGCGCACCGCGCACGGAGCCGATCGGCTTCGGCTCGGGCGAGATGTCCTCGAAGTAAGGCGGGTTCTGGACATAGGTGGAACCGGAATTCCAGCGATAGGTGTCCGTGCCCGCCTCGATGTTGATCCCCTGCCAGTGCTCGTCGCCCTTGAAGACGTCGGCGTAGCGGGTCTGGAACATCTCGCGCGTCAGCACAGCGTGCACGACGTCGTTGATCTCCTGCTGCGTCGGCCACACGTCCTTCAGATAGACGGGCTGACCATCGCTGCCGGTGCCCAGCGGCTCGGTCGTGATGTCCTTGGTGATGGTGCCGGCCAGGGCATAGGCGACCACCAGCGGCGGGGAGGCCAGGTAGTTGGCGCGCACATTCGGATGCACGCGGCCTTCGAAGTTGCGGTTGCCCGACAGCACGGAGGCGGCGACCAGCTTGTTGTTCTCGATCGCGTCCACGATCGGGTCAGGCAGCGGGCCGGAATTGCCGATGCAGGTGGTGCAGCCATAGCCGACCGTCTGGAAGCCGAGCGCGTCCAGGTCGTCCTGCAGGCCCGAGGCGGTCAGGTAGTCGGTGACCACCTGGGACCCGGGGGCGAGGGAGGTCTTCACCCAGGGCTTCGGCACCAGCCCCTTGGCCCGCGCCTTGCGCGCCACCAGGCCGGCGGCCACGAGCACATAGGGGTTGGAGGTGTTGGTGCAGGAGGTGATGGCGGCGATCACCACATCGCCATGGCCAAGGTCATAATTCGCGCCTTCGACCGGCACGCGGGAACCGAGCGCCGGGGCACCCGGGACGGCAAGGTTCGGCAGCTCCTTGGCGAAGGAGGTGGCGATCTCGGTCAGCACCACCTTGTCCTGCGGGCGCTTCGGGCCGGCCATGGAGGGCACCACGGTGGAGAGGTCCAGCTCCAGCGTGTCGGTGAAGACCGGGTCGGGCGTGGAGTCGTCGCGCCACATGCCCTGCGCCTTACAGAACTCGCGGACCAGGTTGATGCGGTGCTCGTCGCGGCCGGAGAGGCGGAGATAGCCGAGCGTCGCCTCGTCCACCGGGAAGAAGCCGCAGGTGGCGCCGTATTCCGGGGCCATGTTGCCGATGGTCGCGCGGTCGGCGACGGGCAGGGAGGTGAGGCCCTGGCCGTAGAACTCGACGAACTTGCCGACCACGCCCTTCTTGCGGAGCATCTGGGTGACGGTCAGCACCAGGTCGGTGGCCGTCACGCCCTCACGCAGCTTGCCGGTCAGCTTGAAGCCGATCACGTCGGGGATGAGCATGGCGATGGGCTGGCCGAGCATCGCGGCCTCGGCCTCGATGCCGCCCACGCCCCAGCCGAGCACGCCCAGGCCGTTCACCATCGTGGTGTGGCTGTCCGTGCCGTAGCAGCTATCGGGATAGGCGAAGGTGTCGCCGGCGTCGGTATCGGTCCAGACAACCTGGGCCAGGTATTCCAGGTTCACCTGGTGGCAGATGCCGGTCCCGGGGGGAACGACGCGGAAGTTGTTGAAGGCGCCCTGGCCCCAGCGGAGGAACTCGTAGCGCTCGCCGTTGCGCTGGTACTCCAGTTCGACGTTCTTCTTCATGGCGTCCGGCGTGCCGGAGACATCCACCATGACGGAGTGGTCGATCACGAGGTCCACGGGAACCAGCGGGTTCACCTTCTGGGGATCGCCGCCGAGCTTCAGCATGCCGTCGCGCATCGCGGCCAGGTCCACCACGGCGGGGACGCCCGTGAAGTCCTGCATCAGAATGCGCGCGGGGCGGAAGGGAACCTCCTGGGTGGACTGACCCTTTTCCAGCCAGCCGGCGATCGCCTTGGCGTCATCGACCTTGTAGGTGCGGCCATTCTCGGCGCGGAGGATGTTCTCGAGCAGCACCTTCAGGCTGTTCGGAAGGCGGGAGAAATCCGTGCCCAGCGCCTTCGCCGCCTCGGGGATCGAGAAGTAGTGGTAGGTCTTCCCGTCGACTGTCAGGCTGCGCTTGGCCTTAAGCGTGTCTTGGCCGATCTTGCTCATCTCGCAATTCCCCGCGCGTGCTTGAATTTCCGGGCAGCTTGAAGCATGGCAAGGGTTTCCGGTCCAGGGGCGGGGCCGGTGTCAATAGCCCTGCGGGGCATGTAACGAGGGCATGGCCGGCGTGCTGGCGGCGGATGATCTGGCCATCAGGCGCGGCGGGCGGGTGGTCCTCGCTGGGCTGTCGCTGCGCGCGGCGCCGGGGGAGGCGCTGCTGCTGCTCGGGCCGAATGGCGCGGGAAAATCGACGTTGCTGCGAGCGCTGGCCGGGCTGCTGCGCCCGGCCGCCGGGCGGGTGACCTGGGATGGCGAGGACGTGGCGGGCGATACGGCCGCGCATGGCGGACGAACCCGCTATCTCGGCCATCAGGATGCGATCAAGCCGGCCCTGACGCCGCGGGAGGACCTGGTCTTCTGGGCGCGGCTGCGCGGCGGCGATCCCGATGTGGCGCTGGCGGCGCTGGGGCTCTCCGCGCTGGCGGGGCTGCCCTGCCGCAGGCTTTCCGCGGGGCAGCGGCGGCGGCTGGCCCTGGCCCGGCTTGCGCTCGGGGAAGCGCCGCTCTGGCTGCTGGACGAGCCGACGCTCGGGCTCGACTCGGCCTCGGTGGGGCGGCTGGGGGCGTTGCTGGCCGCGCACCGCGCGCGGGGCGGCATCGTGCTGGCGGCCACCCATCTGCCCTTGCCCCTGCCGGGCGCGCGGGAACTGGCACTTTGATCCCTGTCTTCCTGCGGGAAATCCGCCTGGCCCTACGCCATCCCGCCGAGGCACTGGCAGCGGTGCTGTTCTTCGTGATCGTCTGCGCGCTGTTTCCCTTCGGCGTGGGGCCTTCGCCCGAGGCCTTGGCGCGGCTGGCGCCCGGCGCACTGGTCACGGCCGCGCTGCTGGCGGCGCTGCTGCCCCTGGACCGGCTTTTCGCCGGGGAGGCGGAGGACGGATCGCTGGACCTGCTGCTGACTGCCGGGCTGCCGCCCGCCGGGCTGGCCGTGGCGAAGGCGGCGGCGCATTGGATGCTGACAGGGCTGCCCTTGCTGATCGCGACGCCAGTCGCGGCGGCCCTGCTGGCGCTTCCGACGGAGGCCTGGGGCATCGCGATGCTGGCCCTCGCCCTGACCTCGGCCATCCTGTCGCTGCTCGGCACGCTGGGCGCCGCGCTGACGCTTGGCGCCCGGCGGGGCGGGGTGCTGCTGCCGCTGCTGGTGCTGCCGCTGGCGGTGCCCGTGGTGATCTTTGCGGCTGGGGCTATCGAGTCCGCCTCGGCGGGCGCCGAATCCCGGCCCTTCCTGCTGCTCCTGGGTGCCTTCCTTGCCGCTGCCCTGCCGCTCGCGCCGCTGGCTGCCGGGGCGGCGCTGCGAGAGGGTTGAATCGCACATGGCTTTCGAGCGTTAGTTACACCATGGCCTTCAAGGGAAAGCCGCCCGGCACCGGCTCGGGCGAGATGTCGCGCCGGACGGTCGCGCTCCGCCCGTCCATCGCCCTGTTGCCGCGTCAGCGGGACGAGGCGCGCCGCCTGCGCCGCACGGGGCTGGAACCTGCGCAGATCGCAGAAACCATCGGCGCGCCGCTGGAGGAGGTGGAGAAAGCCCTCGTCCAGATGCGCATGCCCCGGCCAGAGACGACGCGGGGCACGCTGAACGTGACGCTGGCCGCGCATGCCTTAGTAATGAAGGAGCGCCAGGGCAATGAGCCGCTCTGGCAGACCATGGACCGCCTGCTGGACGAACTGCTACGGCACCGCGCTGCCGAGGCCGCCCGCGCCCGCGCGCGCCGGCGGGAGGAGAGCGATCCGCTGCCGCTTTTCCCGGAGGGCTGACGCCGGGCGTCATCCGGCGCAGCATCGGGCGATGCGTCGCCTGTTGCTGGTTTTCCTGCTCGTCCCCTCGCTGGCCCTGGCCCAGAATCCCTCCCCGCGGCAGGGCGGGCGGCCCCTGGAAGGGCCGTTCCGGCCGGTGCCACCGCCCGCGGGCGTGGCGCAGCCTTGCGGCCCTGTGCTGCCGCCGGTCCGCAGCATCGAGGGCGTGCCCTTCTACACGGACCCCGCCGCGTCCCGCGCCGACCCGACGCGGTTGGAGGCCGACACGGCCTCGCGCAAGCCGGTGGAAGACTGGCTGGCGAGCATCGTCGGAGCAATCGCGCGCTACCGGGTGGGCGACCCGGCGGCGGCAGGCTGCGCGCTGGAGGCATTGGACCACTGGGCGCGGAACGAGGCGCTGCTCGGGGCCTTCAACCAGCAGGGCGGCTTTCACCGGACAAGGTCGCTGGCCGGGGCGGCGCTGGCCTTTCTCGCGATCCAGAGGGCGCCGGGGTTAGAGCCGGTCAAGCTGGGGCGGGTCGGGCGCTGGCTGGGCCTGGTCGCGCGGGCGGTGCAGCCGCCCTATGACAAGCCCTCCTCCCCTGCAGCGGCCGCAGCCATCAGCATGACCCGCAACAACCAGGCGGCTTGGGCGGGGCTGGCCGTGGCGGCAGCGGGAGTGGCGGCGAATGACCGCGCGCTGTTCAATTGGGGCATGGCCAGGCTGCGTGCCCAGCTCGCCCAGGTGGATGCGCGCGGCGCCTTGCCGCAGGAGGTGGCGCGGGGCGCGATGGCCCTGCACTACCACCTCTTCGCCCTGGATGCGCTGGCTGGGCTGGAGCGGCTGGGAGCCGCCAATGGCGTGGCACTGAGTGAGGCGGAACGGAACGCCTATCGCCGGCTGCGGGACCTTTGCGTCGCCTCGCTGCGCAATCCCTCGGTCATGGAGGCGATCACGGGGGTGAAAGGGAGCGACCCGCCTTGGCCTGCCGTTGCCGGCATACCCCTGCTGCGCGCAGCCTACGGGCTGGAGATCGCCTCCATCGCCATGCCGGACCCGGCTTCCGATGCGCTCCTCGCGCCCTACCGGCCCCTTTCCTCCATCTGGCTGGGCGGCGGGATCACGGGGTGGTGGAGGCCTTGAGGCAGGGGCGCCACCCGCCCCCAGGGTGGCCTCATTCCGCCGGCGCGCTGGGTTCCGGTGCCGAACCGCCCGCCTGGGCGAGCGCCGCGCCCGCGCTGGCCGCGTTCATGGTCAGCAGCCCCGCTGCGAGCCGGGTGAGATAGCGTGCCGCGCGCAGGCGCACAGCCGCCTGGTCTCCGCCGTCTTCCGGAAGGGTGCAGCCGGCCAGGGTAATGGCCGTGCCGACGATGCGGGCCTCCAGGGCCGCGGCGAGCGTGTCATGCGAGGCGTCGCGGCCAAATTCCGCGTCGAGGGCGTCGCCCGCGCGGTCGATCTCGATCTCGACGCGATTGTCATCGGCCAGGACCGACATGATCTCCGTCGGCGGATCCGGCTCCTCGCCAGCCTGCAGGGCCAGGAGGCCCATGGCTCCGACCAGCATGTGCATCGAGCCGGAATCGCCGCCCTGCGAGGCGAAGGCACCATAGGCGACGGCGAGGGCGGCTTCCCCGAGCACGCCGCGGCTTTCGTTGTCCATGGAATCCAGCGCCACGGGCTGGTCCGCAGGCACCTCCTGCGATGCCTCGGCCTGGCCCAGTGAGGGCACGCCGCCCTCGGCAAAGGCGCGGCTGACCGTGGCGAGGGCTTCGAACAGCTTCATCTCGGATACGCGCGGCATGGCTCGGGATTCCGGTTGAGGGAACGACGCCCTGCTCTAGCGTCCTGCCCTGCCCGATGTTTCACGCTTGGGCGTGTCCGGCCTACTCCACCCGGGGCGGGCGGCCCATGAGCTGGTCCACCGCCCCGGCGACATCCAGGCTTCCCTCCAGCACGGCGGCGACCGCCGTACAGACCGGCAATTCCACCCCGGCCTGCGCCGCGCGGGCAAGAAGGGCGGGGGCGGTGGCTGCGCCCTCGGTCACGGAATGGCGCCCGGCCAGCACCGTGGCTGCTTTCTCCCCACGGCCGAGCGCGACGCCGAGGGAAAAGTTCCGGCTGCCTGCCCCGGCGCAGGTGAGCATCAGGTCGCCCAGGCCGGAAAGGCCTGCCACCGTCTCGGCCCGGCCGCCCAGCGCGACGGCCAGGCGTGCGATCTCCGCCAGGGCGCGGGTGACGAGGGCGGCACGGGCATTCTCGCCCAGGCCGGCGCCCATCACGGCGCCGGCGGCGATGGCCGCCACGTTCTTCGCGGCCCCGCCCACCTGCACGCCCAGCGGGTCCGTGCCCTCGTAGAGACGGAAGGCGGGGGAGGCGAGGCGCGCGGTTGCGGCTTCCCGCAGCGCCGGGTCGGTGCTGGCCAGGACCGCGGCGGCCGGCAGGCCCTGGGCCACTTCATGCGCGAAATTCGGGCCGGAGAGGATGGCGGCCGGCAGGCCAGGGCGGGAATCGGCCAGGATTTCCAGGGGAAAGCGGAGTGTGCCGGTTTCGACGCCCTTGGAGACGATGACGCAGGGCGGCAGGGGCGGCAGTTCCGCGATCACAGAAGCCATGTGCTGCGTCGGCACGGCAAGGATCGCGAGCCCCGCGCCCGAGAGCGCCGCGTGCGCATCGGCCGTGACCTGAACGGCCGGGGGAAGGGCGGTGCCGGGCAGGTGGCGCCTATTCTCGCGGCTCGTCCGCATCGCCTCTGCCCGCGCGGTGTCCCGTGCCCAGAGCGCGACCTCCGACCCGGCGCGCAGGGCCTGGAGGGCCAGCGCCGTGCCCCAGGCGCCAGCGCCGATGACCGCGACCCTCTCGCCACCACTCATTCGGGCACGATCTCCGTCACCGCCCAGCCGGAGCCCGGCTCGTTGTCGGAAAGGCGGGCATGCAAGGCGGCCAGGAGGTCCCGCGCCGTCTGGGCGAAGCCGAAGGGTGGGTTCACCACCTCCAGGCCGCAGCCATTCAGGCGGGTGGGGTCGGTGGGCTCGCGCAGCCAGAGCTCGCAGGCGATCACGTCGCGCATCTCCGATCCGGCCAGTTCGTCCTGGAAGGCGCGGACGGGGGCGCGATGCTTGATGGGATACCAGGCCGCCTGGATCGCGCCCCGGAAGCGGCGGGAAAGGGCCATCATGCCCTCGGCCATGCGGGTAAATTCGCCCTCCGCCTCGAAGGGGGGGTCCATCAGCACGAGGCCGCGACGCTCGGGGAAGGGGGTGAGGGCGGTGAGAGCCTCATAGGCGTCCCGCTTGTGGACGGAGACCTGGGGATCGCCCTTGAAGGCGGCGCGGAGGGTTGCGGCGTCCTCCGGATGCAGCTCGCAAAGGGCGAGGTGGTCGCCCGGGCGCAGCATGGCGCGGATCAGGGCGGGGCTGCCGGGATAGCTGCCGCGGGGAAAGCTCCGCACCAGGGTCAGCCAGGGCAGGAGGGGGCCGTCCTGCAGACTCTCCAGCCGGCCGATGCCGTCGCGCCATTCGCCGGTTCGCCGGGCCTCGTTGGATTGCAGATCGTAAAGCCCGATGCCGGCATGGGTATCGAGCACGCGGAAGGGCGTGGGTTTGCGCGCCAGGGCGGCGACCAGCGCGTGGACGAGGGCGTGCTTCATGCAGTCCGCGAAATTCGCGGCGTGGAAGGTGTGGCGGTAGTTCATGGGGGCGGGGACAGCTCGTCCAACGGCCAGCGCGGGCGCGGCGCGTGGTTCCAAGGATCGGTAAGGCCGGCGCGCAGTCGCTCGATCCCGGCCCAGGCGACCATCACGGCATTGTCGGTGCAGAGGCGGATGGGGGGCGCGACCATGGGCAGGCCGGCGGCTTCCGCCACGGCGGTCAGGGCAGTCCGGACGCCCGTATTGGCGGCAACGCCGCCGGAGACCACCAGCGCCGTCGCGCCCGGGGCCATGGCCAGGGCGTGGCGCGCACGGTCGGCCACCACGGTCGCGACCGAGGCCTGGAAGGCGGCGGCGATGTCGGCGTGGTTGCCACCCTTGGCCACCGCCTGCGCGACGGCCGTCTTGAGGCCGGAGAAGGAGAAGTCGCAACCGGCCCGGCCGAGCAGGGGGCGGGGCAGGGGGATGCGCGACGGATCACCCTGCTTCGCCAGCCGTTCCAGATGCGGCCCGCCGGGCCAGGGCAGGCCAAGCAGCTTGGCGGCCTTGTCGAAGGCCTCACCCACCGCATCGTCCAGCGTGGTGCCGAGGCGGCGGTAGCGGCCCAGCCCCTCCACCGCCACGCATTGGCAGTGGCCGCCGGAGAGAAGGAGCAGGAGATAGGGGAAGGCCGCGCCGCCGGGCAGGAGGCCGGGGAGGCGGGGTGTCAGGGCATGCGCTTCCAGGTGGTTCACCGCCACGAAGGGGAGGTGGTTGGCCAGGGCGATCCCCTTGCCGAAGCTCGCGCCCACGATCAGCCCGCCGATCAGCCCGGGGCCCGAAGTGGCGGCGACGCCGCCGAGGTCGCGGGGCGAGACGCCGGCCTTCTCCATCACCCCGGCGGTCAGGCCGGGAAGATGGGAAAGATGCGCCCGCGCGGCCAACTCAGGCACCACGCCGCCGAAGCGGGCATGATCCTCGGTCTGGCTGAACACGGCCTCGGCCAGAATCGTCCCATCGGGCGCCAGCACGGCGGCGGCCGTTTCGTCGCAGCTGCTCTCAATACCCAGGACCGGACCGGTGAGGTCCATCCGTCATGCCTTTCCGAATTGTGGGGGGGTCTTAGATCAGAGCAGATTCGCGCTCCAGGCCGTTTCCGGCCTTCAGCGTTCTGCTCTAAGACGCGCCCATGTCGTCTGCCCACCCCACCCCAAGCGGCGTCGTGTCTGTCGGAACGTCGCGAGTGCCGCCGCATCGGCGCTCGCTTCCGCTCCGTGTCGGAACGCGCGGCTCGCCGCTCGCCCTTTGGCAGACGCGCTGCTTCCTCGACATGGTGCTGCATTTCTGCCCGGTTCTGCGGAATGCCGGTGCTTTCGAGGAGCATGTCATCCAGACCTCCGGCGACAGGATCCAGGACCGGCGCCTGGCGGATGTCGGGGGCAAGGGCCTCTTCGCCAAGGAGATCCATGAGGCGCTGCTGGACGGGCGGATCGATTTCGCCGTTCACAGCCTGAAGGACCTGGAGACGGAAATGCCGCCCGGGGTGCTGCTGGCCTGCACCCTGAAGCGGGAGGACAGCCGGGACGTGCTGATTCCCGGCCCGCAGATGGGCACGCTGGACCCGGCTGACCCGATCGGCAGCATTCCGGCAGGCGTCCGGCTCGGCACGGCCAGCCTGCGCCGCCAGGCCCAGTTGCTGCACGCCCGGCCGGATCTGCAGGTCGGCGTGATCCGCGGCAATGTGCAGACCCGGCTGCGGAAGCTGGCCGAGGGCGAATCCGATGCCACCATGCTGGCGCTGGCCGGGTTGAAGCGCATGGATCTGACGCCCGAGGGAATGGTGGTGCTGGACCCGGAGGCCATGGTGCCGGCGGCCGGGCAGGGCATCATCGGCGTGACCGTGCGCGCCGAGGATACGGAGCTGCACGAGCTTTTGGGCGGGATCGAGGACCGGGACGCCCGCGCCGTTTCACGGGCCGAGCGCGCCTTGCTGGCGGCGCTGGACGGGTCCTGCCGCACCCCGATCGGCGGCCATGCCCGCGTCCTGCCTGATGGGCGGCTGCATCTGACGGGGCTGGTGGCGCGGCCGGACGGGTCCTTCCTGCTGAAGCGCAGCCTGCATGGGGCCGTGGCCGACGCCCAGGCCATCGGCGAGGAGCTGGGCCGGAGTCTGCGCGCGGACAGCCCGGCGGATATCTTTGGCTGACGGCTGCCTGATCACCCGGCCGGAACCCGGCGCCACGGCCACGGCCGCGCGGGTGGCAGCGCTGGGCTGGCGGCCCGTGCTGGCGCCGGCCCTGGTCCTGTCGCCCCTGCCCATGGCGCCGGCGCCGGAGGCGCGCGCCGTCCTGCTGCCGAGCGCGGCCGCCCTGCCCAGCCTGCGCGAGGCCTGCCCGCCCGACCTGCCGGTACTGGCTGTGGGGGAGGGCACGGCCACCGCCGCGCGGGCGGCCGGCTTTACGAATGTCGTGGCGGCGGGCGGGGATGCGGCGGCTCTGGCCGAACTGGCCGGAAAGCGGCTGGAGCCCTCGGCCGGGCCGGTGCTGCTGGCCACCGGACGAGGCTATGGGGATGATCTGGCGGAGGATCTTGCCGCGCGCGGCCTCGCGGTGATCCGGCGCGAAGCCTATGCCGCCGCCGAGGCGACCCAGCTGCCCGAGGACGCCCGCGCTGCCCTTGCCAAGGGGCAGGTCCGTGTTGCCCTTTTTTACTCGCCGCGCAGCGCGCGCTCGGCCATCGCCTTGTTGCGGGGCGCGGGCTTGTGCGGCGCGGCAACCGGTATCCGTGCACTGGCGTTGAGCGGCCGCGTGGCGGAGGCGCTGTCCGCATCGCCGGGAGACGTTTCCTGGGGGGGGCTGGACGTGGCGCCGCGACCGGATCAGGACGCGCTGCTGGGCCTGCTGGGCCCCGGCCACTAACCAAGTTCTGCCCCCTTCCCGCCTGACCAGAAGGACGACGCCGACCCCATGAGCGACACGCCCAGAACGCCCCGCGGCCCTTCCCCGGCAGGAGGCGCCGGGAAGGCAGGCAAGGCCGGCGGCGCCGATCCCTCGGCAAAGGACACCGCCTTGCAGGCTGGGCCGGCGGGCTCCGCCGCGGAGCCGGCGGCCATGGGGGCGGAAGCGGCTTCCTCCGGGACCGGCGGGGCGGCATCCGGCGCTGCCGCAGCGGCCGCCGGGCCGGGCGCGACGGGTACAGCCGCTGGCGCATCCCCGGGTGCCGCGCCGCGCTCCACCCTCGACGCGTCGGCGGCTCCGCCGCCGCCCGCAGGCCTGAACAAGCGGGCGAGACGCTTCGAGCCGGCCGTCCTGCCCATCGCGGCGGCTTCAGTCGTGCTGGTCGGTGCGGTTGCCTTCCTTCTCTCCAGCCCGCGCGAGCAACGCTCGGGTCCGGCGGCGGCCCAGCAGGCGGAGGCGGCGCGGATGGCCTCCATTGATTCCCGTCTTTCGGCGCTGGAGGCGCGCCCTTCAGCCGCGGGGCTGGCGGAGCGGATCGGTGCGGTTGAAGCCGCGACGCGTGACCTGGCCGCCCGGCCGGTGGTCGATCCCGAGGCGCGTTCCGGCATCACCAATCTGACCGGCGCGCTGGAGGCCAGCCGCACAGCCTCCGCCGAGGCGCAGCGCCAGCTGACGGAGCGGGTGACCACGCTGGAGACGCGGGTGCAGGAGGAGAGCCGCCGCTCCGAGGCCCGCATCGCCCAGGCTGAGGCGACCCTGGCCAATCGCCTGACCGGCGCGGAGCAGGCGCTGGCCGCCCGCGTGACCGCGGCCGAGCAGGCCTTCGCCCCGCGCCTCGCGGCGCTGGACGCGGCGCTGAATCAGCGGGTGGAGGCAGCCGGGCAGGCGATGAACCAGCGGCTGGACACCGCCGGGAAGGCCCTGGACGAGCGGCTTTCCCGCACCGAGGCGCAAATGAACGAGCGCATCGGGCAGCAGGAGGCCCAGCTGGCCCAGCGTGTGCAGCAGTTCGAGCAGCGTCTGGCTCAGGCCGAGGCCGCCGAGCGGCGCCTGAGCGCCTTGGCCGCGCGTGGCAACATCCAGAACGCGCTTGAGGCCGGCCGGCCGCTTGGCGCGGCTTTGGCCGGCCTGACCGGCACGCCGCCGGTGGCCCTGGCCCGCTACCGCGAGGCCGCCCCGCCGACCGAGGCGGCGCTGCGCCTTTCCTTCGAGGACGCGGCCCGTACCGCGCGGCTCGCGGCCGAGCCGCAGGGCCAGTCGGTGGGCGATACGGCGCTCGCCCGGCTCCAGGGCCTCGTGACCGTGCGCCGTGGCGACCAGGTGGTGGTCGGCGATGCCGTCTCCGGCGAGTTGGAGCGCGCGCGGCGGTCGCTGGATGCGGGCGACCTCGAGGGCGCCGTGGAGCGACTGGAGAAGCTGCCGCCGCCCTCCCGCAACGCCATGGCCGGCTGGATCGGGCAGGCGCGCGACCTTGTCGAGGCGCGCAACGCGCTGCGTGACCTTGGCGCGGGGAGCAACTGATGCTCCGCGCGATTTGGCTTCTGATCCTTCTGGCCCTGGGCGTCTGGGCCGCGCTCTTCCTCCGCCAGATGGGCGGGAATGTGGAGATCACGGTCGGCAACACCTTTATCGGCGTGCCCGTCTGGCTCGGGCTGCTGGCGCTGGTGGTGGGCTTCGTGGTGCTGCACGGGCTGCTTTCCGGCTGGAAGTCGCTGCGCAACTGGCCAGCGCGAATTCGCGCCCGCCGGGCGGAGCGCCACCGGCGTGACGGCGATGCCGCCGTGACCCGCGCCCTGGTAGCCCTGGCGGCCGGCACGCCGGACCAGGCGCGGCTGGAGATCCGGCGCGCCCGTGGATATCTGGGTGACACGCCGCATACCTTGCTGCTGACCGCTGAGGCCGAGCGCATGGCTGGCCGCAACGATGCCGCCAATCAGGCCTTCCGCCAGCTGGCGCAGCGGGAGGACGGCAAGTTCCTGGGGCTGCGTGGGCTGCTGCGTGACGCCATGCAGCGCGAGGACTGGCCCGCCGCCCAGCGCCTGGCGCGCGAGGCAGAGGCGGTTCAGCCCGGTGCCGCCTGGGTGCGGGAGGAGCGCGCGGCGCTGGCCTTCCGGACCCGGGACTGGAAGGAGGCTCTCGCGCTCTCTCCGCCGGACCAGCTGACCGGGCACCGCCGTGCCGCGCTGGCCCTGGCGGCGGCCATGCAGGATCCCGAGACGGCGTCGTATCTGGAGAAGCAGGCCCTGGCCGCTGACCCGAGCTTCGCCCCGGCCGCGCTGGCCGTGGCGAGGCGGCAGGCGGCGGAGGGCAGCCCGCGCCGGGCCAAGGCCACGCTGCAGGCCGCCTGGGCTGCCGCGCCGCATCCCGATCTGGCTGAGGCCTATCTCAAGGATGAGCCGGACGCGCTGGCCCGGGTAAAGGCTGCCGAGGCGCTGACCCATGAGAACCGCACCCATCCCGAAAGCCGGCTGGTGCTCGGCCGGACGGCGCTGGAAGCGGGGCTGACGGGACGGGCGCGGGCGGAGCTTGAGGCTTTGATCAATTCTGGGCAGGCCGACCGCCGCGCCTATCTGGCCATGGTGGACATGGATCAGGTGGAGCTGGGCGAGAGCGCGGCCGGCCGGAATGCCGAGGCGAAGTGGCTGCGCGCCGCCGCCGAGGCTCCGCCGGAGCCGCGCTGGCAGTGCCTAGCCTGCGGAACGGCCCACCGGAAATGGGAGCCGGTGTGCGAGGCCTGCGAGACGCCGGGGCGGGTGGAGTGGACCGGGGCCGTCCAGAAGACTGGGGCGGTCGCAACGACTTGAACTGAGGTTGCGGAGCGGCGCGGGGGCGGCTAGAAGGCGGCCCACCGCGTCGCGCCGGTTTTGTCCGGTGCGCGAGACTGGGCCGGGTTAGCACAGCGGTAGTGCAATCGATTCGTAATCGATAGGTCGCGAGTTCGATTCTCGCACCCGGCACCATTCCCCGATCATATCAGCCTTTGCGGTTTGCTGGCGCCTTCCGTCTCGCGGCGCCGCCCTGCATCACCGATTGACAGGCTTGCCCGTTGGGCCGCCGGGCTTGGCGCTGTTTTGGCGTCTGGCTGCCATCTGGCGGCGGATACTTTCAGCAAGGGCGCGCATACGCCCCAACATGCTCCGGCCGCCTCCATCCGCGGGAGGACGTCCCTTGGGAAGGTGACTGCCGCCGCTGTTGTCGGACTGCTGTGTCATGGCAGACCTCCGGTATTCCCGATGAACAACGTTTCCGGGCATGGCGGGCTGCTGTGGAAGACGAGTGAGGCCACAAAAGGCGGAAGCCTAGGGAAAGAACAGCCGATCCCGGCGCGGTCCCTCTATCCCGGCCGCCCCATGCGGGCCGCATCCTTCCTCAACCGCTCTGCCCTTGCGCGGGCCATGCCAACAAGAATGGCGTCCGCGTAGCTACGGCTGACGCTGTCAGCACTGTCATCGGAGGGGCCGTCGAGAGCAAAAGCGCTTGTCGATGGCGCCTGAGAGCAGGCCGCGAGGCAAAGCAGGGACAGAACTGCCGAAAAGGTGGCCAGGAAACGCATCATGCAAGCCTCTTGTCTCGCCCGGCACTCCGGGCGGTGGCTCAGCTTCGGCAATACGCTTCCGGAAGTCACGATCTTTGCCGCCTTGAGATGCGGCGGCATGACCAGGAAAAGTTTTGATGACCCTGGCAGGCGGAGAGTGGCGCCCGCGGCCGTGTCGTATAGGGGAGTGGCCCCTAGGGGACAGGCTTTCGGGGCACGCCTCCATGCCCACCGCGGCGACATCGCGCAGGCTCCGGCCGACGCCTCCTATGTCCAGCTTCCGTCCCGGGTGGTCGGGAGCAGGACCGGACGGAGGGCCGTTGGTGCCTGCGGATAAACTAAGCTAACACATTTCCGTGATCAACTATCTTTTGATTGCAGCCTATCGATTTTACCAGGGCTGACCGCGGCGATGCCGCCCAGGATCGTGGCAATGGCTGGCTCGGCCTCGTCGCCCGGTCCGGGTTGGCCGGTGAAGTGGGCCAGGACCCGGCGCGCCACCGCATGCAGATTCACCGCCGTGCTGCTTGGTGGTGGAGGTGGAAGATGATCCACCAGCAAGGCTTGCTGCACTTGCTCGGCCTGAAGCTCGCCGCGCTTGATGCCGGCCCGGAGCATCGCCACGGCGGCCGCCTGCGGGCCCTGGTAGTTCTTGAGCCCTCGCCGGATTGCGCGGAGGGGCTGGATCACCTCCGCCCGGAAGGGGGCCACTGCGGTGTCGAGCGTCGCCAGGGTGGCTCCGTCCAACTCCTGCCCGCGCCGCGCGGCCGCAAAGAGCGCTACTAGGAGCAGGTTCACGTCCAGGCCGTACCGGTCCTGTAGCGAGAGGCAGGCCTCGGCCACGCCAGGCGCATTGTAGAGGGCGAGCGCGAAGCTCCAGTGTTCGCCCTCCAGTGAGGCTTCGCTCACGCCTGCATACTCCATTTTGCCTGTCGTGATTCGTCGCCAGCGGATCGGCAGGATCCTTCACTGGCCGAACTCATCCGGCTCCGGAAGAGCCTGGTCGTCATGCAGCCGTCGGAGTGGATGAGCCGTGCCGGCGGAAGGAGGCCAGGGAACCTGACCAACCCGCGCCTCATGTCAGGCGCGGCGCGCGGCCGAAGGCTAGTCGGAGGGCAACGTCCCTTCATGCAGCGGGGCGCCACGCCACGCGTGGCGCCCAGGATAGGGTCAGCCCTGCAACTCGCGCCGCACAATGGCGGCGCCCTCCGCCATCGCCTTCAGCTTCGCGAAGGCGCGGGGGCGGGGCAGGTATTTCATGCCGCAATCGGGGGCGACGACCAGGCGCTCGGGTGGCAGCTTCTTCAGCCCCGCGCGGATGCGGTCGGCCACGATCTCCGGCGTCTCCACCTCGGCGCTGCCCAGATCGATAACACCGAGCATGATGGTCTTGCCCGGCAGCGCGTCCAGGACGGAGAGGTCAAGCTTCGGCTGCGCCGCCTCGATGGAGATCTGCGCCGCTGCGCAGTCAGCGAGCTGCGGCAGGAAGGAGTAGCCGGACGGCTTGTCCTTCACGACGGCCGCGTAGCCGAAGCAGAGATGGACGATGGTCTCGCCCTCCAGCCCTTCCAGGGCACGGTTGAGAGCCTTGACGCCGAAGCGGGCGGCGGCCTCGGGGCGGGCCTGCATCCAGGGCTCGTCGAACTGGATGATGTCGATACCGGCCTTCTTGAGGTCCTTCGCCTCCTCGTTCACCGCGGCGGCGTAGTCCATCGCCATGGCTTCCTCGTCCTTGTAGTACTCGTCCGAGGCCTGCTGGGAGAGGGTGAAGGGGCCGGGCAGGGTGATCTTGGTGCGACGGTCGGTATTGGCGACGAGGAACTCGACGTCGCGCACTTCCACCGGGCGGTTGCGGCGGATCTTGCCGATCACGCGCGGCACCAGCGTTTCCTTGCCGGCGCGGCCCATGGTGCGGGCGGGATTGTCCACATCCACGCCGTCGAGCGCGAGGGCGAAGCGGTTGGAGTAGCTTTCGCGGCGGATCTCGCCATCGGTGACGATATCAATGCCGGCGCGCTCCATGTCGCGGATAGCGACCAAGGTGGCGTCATCCTGCGCCTGTTCCAGCGCATCGTCCGCCACGCGCCACATCTGCTTCATGCGCACGCGGGGCACGAGGTTCTGGGCCAGCACGTTGCGGTCAACGAGCCAGTCCGGCTGCGGATAGCTGCCAACGACGGTGGTGGGCAGAAGGGTATTGGTCACGGGTTTCTCCGGATTGGCTCTGGACGCGCCTTGGCGCGTCCTACTTCTTCGGCAGGGCGGTCGGCTGATAGGCGAGCAGACGCCAGACTCCGCCCTCGCAGGCCCAGACGGCGCAGGTCATGGCGCCGATGGTCTTTTCCTCGCCGTGGCGGATGATCTTCGCGCCCATGGTGCCCAGCGCCACGGCGCCGTGGTCGCCGGCTTCCAGCACGGACTTTGTCTCGAACCAGACATCGAGATAGCGCAGCGTGCCGTTCGACAGTGTCTCGAGATAGCTCGCCTTGCTGTCCTGCGTGGCGTCGGAATGCGAATAGACCAGCCGTTCCGAAAGCAGCCCGGCCAGGGCGCTCACATTGCCCGTCTTCATCGCGGTGTAGCGACGGGCCTCCAGCGCCCGGATTTCGTCCTGCATGCGTATTTCCTACTTTGGATTCGGCGCCAGCAGCCGTTCGGGCCAGGTGGCGACGCGAAAGAAGTCCAGACCCCCTTCGCCCGATGCCTGATACGCGGCCGCAAACTGGCGTGCCAGGGCGGAGAGCAGCATGGGCACACCCTCCCGCTGGCCCACGGCGAGTGCAAGGTCCAGGTCCTTGGCAACCAGATCCACATCAGCGGCCGGGGTCCAGTCCCGCGCCTTCAGCATATCGGTCTTGTAGGCGAGAAGGGGAGAACCGACGACGCTGCTGCCCAGGGCATCGATCATCTGGTCCCAGTCCAGGCCCAGGCGGCCGCCGAAGGCCAGCGCCTCGCCGATTACCGCGGGGGTGAGGGCGACGACCATGTTGACCATCAGCTTGACCGCCCGTGCCTCCTCGGAGGCACCGCAGCGCAGCGTTTCCTTGCCCAACACGCCAAGCAGGGGCGCGCAGCGGTCCAGCGCCGCATCCGGGCCGGAGGCGAAGATGGTCAACGCGCCGGCGGCGGCGGTGCTGGTGCTGCCGGAAACCGGGCAGCGCAGGTAATCGGCGCCGCGCGACGCCATTGCTTCGGCCACCTGGGCGGAGGTGGCCGGAGAGACGGTGCTCAGGTCGATGAAAATCTGGCCGGGGTGGATTTCCTCGGCCGCGCCGCCGGGCCCGGTGGTGACCGCCAACAAGGCCGCGTCATTCGGCACCATGGACAGGATGATGTCCGCCTCCTCCGCCAGTGCGGCGGCGGTGGCGGCGGGGCGGGCGCCCTCGGCGGCAAGATGGGCCACGCGGGCCGGGTCAGTATCCGTCACCCAGAGAGTTACGCCAGCATCCAGTAGGCGCCGGCAGAGCGGCGTGCCCATACGGCCGACGCCGATCCAGCCGAGCTTCCAGCCTTGCAGAGCCGCCATGGTCGGAGTCCTCTTTCTCTCACAAACCAAGATAGAATTTGCGGACCAACTCGCTGTCGCCGAGGGCGGCGGGGGAGTCACCCTGGAATTCCACGCGGCCATGGACCAGCACATAGCCGCGGTCAGCGATCCGGATGGCCTGGTGGAAGTTCTGCTCCGCCATCAGCACGGTCAGGCCCAGCTTCTCCTTCAGTTCCGCAATCTTCTCCACCGTGCGGGCCACGAGGATGGGGGCGAGGCCGACCGAAGGCTCATCCACGAGCAGGATCTTCGGGGCACACATCACGGCACGGCCCAGGGCGACCATTTGTTGCTCGCCGCCGCTCATGCTGCCCACCGGCTGGGAGCGACGCTCTTTCAGGCGCGGGAAGGCGTCGTAGCAGAATTCAAGGTTGCGCGGGATCGCGGGACGGGCGGAGCGGCGGTAGGCGCCGAGGAGGAGGTTTTCCTCAACCGACAGGCGGGGAAAGAGGCGGCGGCCCTCCGGCACGATGGCGATGCCGAGATCGACAATCTCCTCCGGGGTGCGGCCGATGAGTTCGGTGGTGGTGCCGTCGATGGTGGCGGCGATGCGGCCGCGCGTCGGCTTGATCAGGCCGAGGATGCATCGCATCAGCGTCGTCTTGCCGTTGCCGTTGGTGCCGAGCAGGGCGACGGTTTCGCCGGGCGCGACCTTGAGCGACACGCCATCCAGCGCGCGCACGGCGCCATAGCCGGCGTCGATGTTTTCGATCAGCAGGCTAGCGGCCAAGATAGGCCTCCTCGACCTCGGGCATGGAGAGGACGGCCTTCGGCTCGCCATCCGCCACCTTCTTTCCAGCCACCAGCACCGCAAGGCGCTGGGAGAATTCGGTAACGGCGCGCATCACATGCTCGATCATGATGATGGTTGTGCCGGCCGCGTTCAGGCGGAAGAGAAGGGCCAGGATCTGGTCGACCTCCGCATGGGAAAGGCCGGCCATGGCTTCGTCCGCGATCAGAAGCTCCGGCTTCAGGGCGGTGGCCCGGGCCAGTTCCAGGCGGCGCAGCTCCACCTGGGTCAGCTCCTTCGGCATCCGGTGTGCCTTGCCGGCGAGCTCCACGGATTCCAGGCATTCCATGGCCCGCTCGTCGGTCGCGGCGTCGCGGCCTGCATAGGCGAGGGGGACGCGGATATTCTCGATGACCGTCAGGCCCTTGAAGGGGCGCGGGAGCTGGAAGGTGCGGGCCAGGCCGCGCCGGGCGCGCTCATGCGACTTCAGCCCGGCCAGCTTCTCGCCCTTGAAGGTGAAGCCGCCATCATGGCTGGGGAAGGCGCCGGCGAGGCAGTTGGTGAAGGTGCTCTTGCCCGAGCCATTGGGGCCGATCAGGCCCAGACGTTCGCCGGCCCGCACCTCCAGATTCACGCCGGAAAGGGCGGTGAAGCCGCCGAAGCGCTTCCCCACGCCTTCGGCGCGCAGGACGATATCGCTCATCAGCGGCGCCCCCGGAACAGGCCGATGATCCCGTGCGGCGCACCGCAGACGAAGACTACCAGCACCACACCCACGATCAGGAGATTGGCGGCGGAGGAGATGGTCACCGTGGCCGCCTGCTGGAGGGAGGCGAGGAGGACCGCCCCGATCAGCGGGCCCGCCCAGCTCGACATGCCGCCGATCAGGGGCATGGCGATGGCATTCACGCCATAGGCCAAGCCGAAGGCGGAATTCGGTTCCACATAAGAGCCGAGATAGGGCAGGGGGGCGCCCGCCACGGCCATCAGCGCCCCACTGATGGTGGTGGCGATCAGCTTCAGCCGCAGCGTCGGCACGCCCGCCGCTTCGGCCGCCGCCTCGTCATCACGCAGGGCGGCGAGGCCGAGGCCGAGGCGGGATTTCTCGATGGTGCGGGCCAGGGCAACGGCGGCGGCGGCCAGCACCACCATCACGGCGCAGAGGAAGCCACTGTAGCTGTCGAAGGGCCAGGGCACCTCGCGCGGGCGGATGACATAGGCGCCGCGGGAGCCGCCGACATAATCCCAGTTCACCACGAGAGTCTGGAGGACGACGGAGAGGCAGAGGGTCGCGATGGCAAAATAGGCGCCACGCAGCCGCAAGGTGAGGATGCCCGTGCCGAGGCCCAAGGCACCGCCGATGACGGCGGCGAAGCCGATGCAGGGCAGCAGGCCAAGGCTGAGCGCCTTGCCGATCGCCACAGTGGTGTAGGCGCCGGTGGCGAAGAAGGCGGCGGCGCCGAAATTCACATAGCCGGCATAGCCGCCCAGGATGTTCCAGGCCGTGGCGAGCACGACGTATTGCAGCACGAAGGTGGCGGCGAAATAGGCGTATTCGCTGCCGAAGCCGCGCAGTGCGGCGATCACCAGCAGCGCGACCACGGCGGCAGCCAGCCAGAAGGTGGCATGGCCCATGCGGCGCTGGGTGGGCACCACGGGCATGGCGGGCAAGGTAGCGTCGCTCATGCGGTGCGCCCGAAAAAGCCCTGGGGCCGGAAGGCCAGCACCAGCAACAGGCAGCCGAAGGCCACGGCGGGGGACCAGGAGGGGCCGTAGAAAGTGGCGGTCACATTCTCCACCACCCCGAAGGCCAGCGCGGCCAGCACGCAGCCGCCGAGCGAGGAGAGGCCGCCCATGATGACCACGGCGAAGACGCGGCCGATGAAGACATGGCCGGACCAGGCATCCACGGGCTGCACCACCACCAGCGCGCCGCCGGCCAGTGCCGCCATGGCGATGGAAATACCAAAGGCCAGGCGCTTGATGCGCACGGGGTTGATGGCCAGCAGGCGCAGCGCCTCCCGGTCCTGCGCCACCGCCGCGATGGCGCGGCCGGTGAAGGTGCGGCGCAGGAAAAGCGCCAGCCCGCCGATGGCGGCGAAGGCAACAAGCGCGGGCACCAGCATGCGCAGCGGCAGGTCGATCTCGCCCAGGCGCCAGGTGGTGTTGGCGTAGGCGGCATCGGCGAAGTGCTGGTCGGGGCCGACGGTCAGGACCAGCCCGACCTCGATGATGAACATGATGCCGAAGAAGAAGGCGAGACCCTGGATGGCCTCGTCCCCGCGTCGTTCGAAGAAATGGTGATAGACGACGTAGAGCGCCGCCCCCAGCGCCCAGAAGGCGGGGGTCAGGAGGATCGAGAGCAGCAGCGGATCCAGGCCCGTCACCCCCCAGAGGAGGGCAACGAGCAGCGCACCCAGCACCATGAAGGCAGGGTGTGCGATATTGACCACGTCCAGCATCCCGAAGGAGACGGAGAGGCCGGCTGCCGCGGCAGCATAGAGACCGCCGAGCAGCAGGCCCGAGACGATCCCGTTCAGGAGGAGGGCGAGGTCGGGATCCATCAGGCACCCGCCGTGTAGGGCTTGCGGAGTTCGCCGGACTTGTACTTGGCAGGATACAGCACGACCTGCGTGCCGGCCTTCTTGAACTGGTCGATGCCGTTGCCCTGGACGCCCTGGTACTGGGTGTAGAGATTACGTTCCTCCACCCATTCGCCCATGGCATCGAACTTCAGCGGACCGATCACCGTGTCGAACTGATTGGCGTGCATGTCGGCCGCGAGCGCGGCCTGGTCGATCTTGCCGACACGTCGCACGGCCTGCTCCACGACCTGCATCTGGGCATAGGCCATTGGCGGCACGTAGTAGCCGAGCGCGTCCACATTCTCCTTCGCCGCCATGGGCTGGTAGCGCTCAATCAGGGACTGGGTGCCGGGGAATTGCAGGGTCGGCTCGGGTGCGTAGACATCCCAGACCACCAGATTGTTCAGGATGGGGCCGAGCTGGAGCTTCTGGGCGGTGATGTGCGGGCCGATCATGGGGCCGCCCATCATCTGGAAATTCACGCGTAACTCGCTGGCTGCGCGCAGGAGCCCGGCCGTGTCGGGCGGGTAGGAGCCGATGAAGACGATGTCTGGCCGCGCCGCCTGCACCGCACGGATGATCGGCGTGAAATCCACCGTGCTTGGCGGGTAGGCACGGTCATAGACGATGCGCAGCCGGTTCTCGCGCGCGAGATAGCGGGCGCTTTCGGCTGTGCGCTGGTGGAAGTCGCTGTCCAGGTTCACCAGGGCAATGCTGCGGGGCTTCGGGTCCATCGCCATCGCGATTTCCATGAAGCCCTTGGCGAAGGTTTCCTTCACCTGGCTGCCCGTGCAGTTGATGGAGAAGTAGCGGTCGTATTTGAAGTCCGTGTTCACACCGGTGCCGAAGAGCGACACGAAGGTCATGTTCCGCTGCATCACGATCGGCATGGCCGGTGCGATGATGGCCGTGGCATAGCCGGAGACGACGAGATCAACCTTATCCACGTCGATCAGCTTGGTGTAGATGCCCGGCACCTGCGCGCCGGTGCTCTGGTCGTCGTAATAGACCAGTTCCACCGGGCGGCCGAGGAGGCCGCCCTTGGAATTCACGTCCTCGGCCCAGATGCGGTGGGCAAGCAGGGCCGGGCGGCCGTTGCCGGCCAGCCCGCCCGAGAGCGACATGGAATAGCCGATCCGGATGGGCGGGCCGGACGGGGATGTTTGGGAACGCGCGGTGGCCGGCACGGTCGCGGCCGCCGCCAGGGCAAGGCGACCGAGGTCGCGCCTGCTGATACCTTCCATGAACCTTCTCCTCCTTCGGCCCGGATTTTTTGCCCGTGGCCGGTCCTGCGTCGTCTTGGGGCGGCGCTATTCCGCCGCGATCTTCGATGGGTCGGCGCCCACGCGGCCGCCTTTGTCGTGGGCGGCGCGGCGCGCGATCTGGAAGTCGTAACGCACGCTCGGGATCGACGGATCCGGCGCGCCTTCCACGCCGGTCTGCGGGCGCACGATCAGGGATTCAGAGACGCCGAACACCGTGTCGGAATCGATGTGCTTGTCGTCACCGAGATAAAGGGCGGTCACCAGTTCCCGATAGCCTTCGGCCCCGATCAGCATATGAATATGGGCCGGGCGCATGCCGTGGCGGTTCTGATTGCGAATCAAGTCGCCCACCGGCCCATCCATCGGGATGGAATAGCCCAGCGGAATCAGGGTGCGGATCGCGTAGCGGCCTTGCTCATCCGTACGGAACTGGCCGCGCATATCCATCACATCGGGGGAATTCGCCTGCAGGTCGTAGGCGCCGTCGGCGTCGGTGGACCAGATCTCGACGGAGGCATTGGGCACGCCCTCGCCCTTCTCGTTGATGACGCGGCCGAAGAGCATCATCTCCGGGCCCTTGGCGTGGATGGCGATGCTCTCGCCATAGCCGAACTGGGGGGCGGCTTCGCGGTAGAAGGGGCCGAGCAGGCTCGTCTCGGTCGCCTCGCCTACGCGGTTGGCCTTATCGTCCATCAGGTTCACGAGGCGCGACAGGCCCAGCGTGTCCGAGAGCAGGATGAATTCCTGCCGGTAGGGCGTGCAGGTCTGGCCGACCTTGGTGAGAAAGCCGATGGCGTTCAGCCATTCCGCCGGGGTCAGTCGCACGTCCCGCGCGAAGGCGTGCAGATGCCGCACGAGGCTTTCCATCACCTCCCGCATGCGCGGGTCGGAAGTGGAGGCCATCTGCTCAATGACGGCATCCGTGACAGTGTTCTCGTTCAGGTCAGCCATTCTCGTCCTCCTCCATTCCCGGGCGGGTGTGTGCCCTCCTCGGTTACGATCCTACCCGGCAGTCTGTCCCTCAGAGCTCTTCCCGTTCCGTCGGGGGCACTTCGAATACACCAAGCTGTTGCTTGGAGGGCAGCTTCGCGCTTCCGGACGATGCCGCGCCAGGGGGATCTGCTTCAGTCCGGCTTGATGTTGGCAGCAGCGATCACGGGGCGCCACTTCGCAATTTCTGCCCGGGTCATCTCGGCCAGCTTTTCCGGCGAGCCGCCGGTCGGCTCCACGCCTTGGGCGTGGAGATTGGCAAGCGAGGCGGGATCAGCCAGCAGGGCGTTGGTGGCCCTGTTCAGTCGCATTACGACCTCCGCCGGTAGGCCGGCCGGGCCGTAGAGGTTCCAGAGCCCTTCCACCACGAAGTCGGGGATGCCGGCCTCCTGGATGGTCGGGGTATTCGGCAGGATGGTGACACGCTTGGCGGAGGTGACGGCCAGGGCCTTCAGCGTGCCGGCATCCAGATGCGGCTTGAGGCCGAGCGGGTGGTAGAACATCGCGTCCACCCGCCCGGCGATAAGGTCGGTCACGCCCTGGCCGGCATTGCGATAGGGCACGTGCTCGGTCTGCAGCCCCGTGCGGAGGTTCAGCAGCGCCTGGGAGAGATGGCCCGTGGTCCCGTTGCCGGCGGAGGCGAAGCTGAGGGTCTTCCGCCGCCCCAGCGCCACCAGTTCCGTCACCGAGGAAACCCCAAGCGAGGTCGGGACACCAAGAACGGTGGGGGTCGTGACGAAGGGGGCGATGGGGGTGAAGTCCTTCACCGGGTCGAAGCCCAGCTCGGTGAAGAGGCTGGGATTGATGCCATGTGTCCCGTTGGTGCCGAGCAGGAGGGTGTAGCCGTCCCCCGGGGAGCGCGCGACGGCCTGCGCGCCGACATTGCCGCCGGCGCCGGCACGGTTATCGACCACGACGGGCTGTCCGGCTTCCTTCGCAAGACCCTCGGCCAGGATGCGGCCGAGGATGTCGGTGGTGGTGCCAGCGGCAAAGGGCACGATCAGCCGGATGGGCCTGCTCGGCCATGCGCCTTGCGCGAGGGCCGGGCGGGCCAGGATGGATGCGGCGGCGAGGCTGCCCAGGAGGGCGCGGCGTGTCGGAGGAATCATGCTTCGGCTTCCGCCCTGTGGGTTTTGTTTTTGTCGATTACATAATCCGCGATCGGACCTGTGGGCTGGCCGCGGCGCAGGGGAATGCAGGACTCCGGGAAGTCCTGGGTAAAGCGGGCGCCCTGATCGGCGAGGCGGCCCAGGAAGCGGTCCAGATGGCGCATGGCGCCGTTCGGCAGATCGTGCAGCACCAGCGCTACCGGATCAGGGCCGGCGCACATGGCCAGGGCACGGTCCACCCAGCCTTCCGGGTCGCGGAAATCGCCGGGCACGGCGCTCCACAGAACGCAGGTGAAGCGGCCGCGCACCAAATAATCCAGCGCCGCGCGGCTGAGCAGGTGGCGGCCCAGCGCGCCGCCGCCACCCTGCGGGCGGAACAGGCGGTCGGGGTGGGACAGCTCGCCGATCAGGTCCTGGGTGCGGCCGATCTCGGCCTCCGCGATGGCGGAATCGTCTGGCGCATTGCCGAGTGGGCCGCCATGGCTCCAGGTGTGATTGCCGATCCAATGGCCCTCGGCATCGGCACGTTCCGCCAGGGCGCGATGGGCGGCCAGCTTGTGGCCCAGCACGAAGAAGGTAGCGGATAGGCCACGCGCGCGCAGCACGTCGAGAACGCCCGGCGTCACCTCCGGCTCGGGGCCGTTATCGAAGGACAGGGTGACGCGGGGCGCCGCGGTCATGGCGATCTGGCGCTCGGGACATAGCCGATCGCCTCAACTTCCAGCGCACAATCCATCGGCGTGCGCCCGGCCTGCATGCGCGTGCGCGCGGGCAGGGCCTCCTGGGAGGAGAAGTAGCGGCGGTAGATGCGGTCGAAGGCTTCCTGCTGGGTTTGGTCCTTCAGCCAGACGATCACCTTCAGCAGGCAGTCCATGTTAGACCCCGCGGCTTCCACAAGCCGCTTCATGTGGTCCATCACGATCTCGACCTGCCGCTCGAAGGGAATGTCCGGCATGGGGGGCACGGGGCGTCCCTCCGCACGCGCGGCGCGGAGTTGGGCGCAGTATTCCTCCTCGAAGGGCGGGAGGCCCGAGATGAAGATCAGGTCTCCCCGCTTCACGCAGAGGTTGAAGGGGCCGCCCGTCTCCGGGACATCGGCGCGGACGACCTCCTTCTCCATCAGGCCTCGTCCTCGACCGTGTTGACCAGGGTGCCGATACCCTCGATCTCGATCTCGATCGTGTCGCCGGGCTTCATGAAGACGGGCGGCTTGCGGGGATAGCCGACGCCGCTCGGCGTGCCGGTCGCGATGATGTCGCCGGGCTCCAGCGTCATCACTTCGGAAAGGATCGTCAGGATGCGCGGCACGGAGAAAATCATGTCGGACGTATGGCTGTCCTGCATGGTCTGTCCGTTGACGCGGGAGGTGATGCGCAGCGCGTTCGGACCCTGCGGAATTTCGTCCGGCGTCACGATCTCGGGCCCCAGCCCGCCGGTGCGGTCGAAGTTCTTGCCCATGGTCCACTGAGCCGATTTGCGCTGGTAGTCGCGCATCGAGCCCTCGTTCATGCAGGTGTAGCCCGCAACGCAGGAGAGGGCGTTCTCCTCCGTCAGGTGCTTCGCGGTCTTGCCGATGACGATGACCAGCTCCGCCTCATAGTCGAACTTGTCCGAGACCTTCGGGCGCAGCAGCGGCTCGCCATGCGCGGCGAGGGAGGTGGCGCCGCGGAAGAAGACCGCGGGGTAGTCGGGGATCGGGTTGTTCCCTTCCTTCGCGTGCTCCACGTAGTTCAGGCCGATGCAGATGATCTTCCCGGGGCGCGGCACCACGGGCAGGCGCTTAAGCCCTTTGAGCGGCGTGCGGGGTGCGCCCTCCAGCTTGGCAGCCAGCGCGGTGGCTGAACCGGGCAGGTCGAGCGCGGCCAGGGCGGCGACGGGATCGGCGGGCAGGCCGGGCACCACATCGGCCAAGGCCACAACATCCTCGCCCACCCGGGCACCAAGGGCCGCACGGCCCTCTTTCTGAAACGCAATCAGACGCACAGGCAGCTTCCTCCTGGATCGGCGATGCAGATTTTGTCGAAATTCCTGAAAGGTCAAGCAACTTCATCGCAAAAGCTTGCCGTGCCGCAGGGAATCGCGAAAATACGGGCATCATGTCCCAAGCCATGCCCCTGCCGGAGGGACGCGACCCGACCCTCGCGACCAGCGTTCACCGACGCCTGCGCGAGGACATTCTGTCGGGAAGGCTGCCGCCCGGGCAGAAGCTGAAGCTGCGTGATCTGGCCGAGAGCTACGGTGCCGGTGCCTCGCCCATGCGGGAGGCGCTTTCCAAGCTGGCGGCGGAGGGGCTGGCGGAGCGGCTGGAACATCGTGGCTTCCGCGTGGCAGGTGCGGCGCCGGGCCAACTGGAGGGGCTGATCCGCAGCCGGGTGCTGGCTGAATGCGCGGCGCTCAGGGAATCCATCCGGCGGGGCGGGCATGGATGGGAGGAAGCGGTGGTGCTGGCAGAGCACCGGCTGAACCGAGTGGCGCGGTCCCTGGATCCGCACCGCTTCGCCGCCAATCCGGAATGGGAGGAATGCCACCTCCGCTTTCACCAGGCGCTGCTGGCCGCCTGTGAGGCGCCGCCCCTGCTGGCTTTCTGCGACCGGCTGCGGGAGGAGGCGCAGCGCTACCGGGCGCTGGCCAACACCATGGCCTATCCGGACCGGGATGTGGCGGCGGAGCATGCCGCCATTGCCCGCGCCGCGCTGGACCGCGACGCTGACCGGGCTGCCGCCTTATTGGCGCAACATTACGAGCGGACCGGGGCTTTCGTCGGGGCCGGTCTGGGCTGCCGGGCCGGCTGACGGGATTCACCTGGCGCAACCTCCCGCGGTGTCCTCACGTTTCCTGGCCACGGAACGGAGGCTCCGACACGGAACGAGGCGGGGCCTCTTCCGCCATGACCTGTCGGGCCCGGCATCGGCCGGGCCGTCCTCCTGTGCCCACGCCTTCTGACGCAGGACACCGCCATGGCCGATCTCGAACTTCCCCTCCGGCAGGGCTATGCGCCGGATGCCGACAATTCCTTCGGAAGCCATGGCGGGCTTCCGGACGAAGTTCCCATCACCCTGACGATCAATGGCGAGAGGCGCGAGTTGCATGTGCGCCCCTGGACCACGCTGCTGGATCTGCTGCGGGAGGATCTCTCCCTTTACGGCACGAAGAAGGGCTGTGACCACGGTCAGTGCGGAGCCTGCACCGTGCTGCTGGACGGGCAGCGCATCAATTCCTGCCTGGCCCTGGCCGTGACCAAGGATGGCTGCGAGGTCACGACGATCGAGGGGCTGGCCGCGCCGGACGGCACGCTGCACCCGATGCAGGAGGCCTTCATCGAGCATGACGCCTTTCAGTGCGGCTATTGCACGCCCGGGCAGATCTGCTCCGCCGTCGCGCTGGTGAAGGAGGGGCATGCGAGGACGCGCGAGGAGATCCGCGAGCATATGAGCGGCAATCTCTGCCGTTGCGGGGCCTATACCAACATCGTTGATGCGATTGAGGATGTGCTGTCGAAGGAGGCCGCGAAGTGAATCGCTTCTCCTATGCCCGCCCTGGCAGCGTGGCGGATGCGGTGCGCGAGGTGACGGGCCATCCGGCCGCGAAGTTCATCGCCGGCGGCACCAATCTTGTCGACCTGATGAAATATAATGTGGAGCGGCCCACGCATCTTGTGGACCTCTCCCGCCTGCCCGGGCTCAATGCCATCGAGGAGACGAGGGAAGGTGGGCTCCGTATCGGCGCGCTGGTGAGTAATACCTCGGCCGCCTATGACGAGCGGGTAAAGGAGCGCTACCCGCTGCTCTCTTCCGCCATCCTGGCTGGCGCCACGGCGCAGCTGCGGAACGCGGCGACCACGGGCGGAAACCTGCTCCAGCGCACGCGCTGCTACTACTTCTATGACGACGCCGTGCCCTGCAACAAGCGTGTGCCGGGCTCGGGCTGCCCCGCGAAGAATGGGGTGAACCGGATCCACGCCATTCTCGGCACCAGCGAGCACTGCATCGCGACCCATCCCTCCGACATGGCCGTGGCGCTGGCGGCGCTGGAGGCGGAGGTGAAGGTGGCAGGGCCGAACGGGGAGCGCAGCATCCCCATGGCCGATTTCCATCGCCTGCCCGGGAACATGCCGGAAAAGGACACGAACCTGCATCCCGACGAGATCATCCTCTCCGTCGAGCTGCCGGAGCAGCGCTTCACGAAGAACTACACCTATCTGAAGCTGCGCGACCGCCTGTCCTATGCCTTCGCGCTCGTTTCCGTCGCGGCCGCGCTGGAGATGGACGGGGACAAGGTCGTGGAAGCGCGGATCGCCCTGGGCGGCGTGGCCCACAAGCCCTGGCGGGTGCCGGAGGCCGAGGCGATGCTGCGCGGCAAGGTGCCGGACCGCATGGTTTTCGAAGCGGTGGCGAAGCGGATCATGGAGGGTGCCCAGGGCTTCGGAGGCAATGACTTCAAGCTCGACCTCGCCCCTCGTGCCGTGATCCGCGCCCTGTCCCAGGCTGCGGCCGGCACGCCGCAATCCCAGACCGACAAGCGCATCCAGTAGGAGGAGCCGGATCATGTATCAGAGCCATGTCGGATCCCCCCGCAGCCGCGTGGATGGCCGCCTGAAGGTGACGGGCGCCGCCCGCTATGCTGCCGAATACACGGCCCCGGACCTGGCCCAGGGCTATGTGGTGAACAGCGCTATCGCCAAGGGGCGCATCACGGGCATCGACATGAAGGACGCGCTGGCGGTTCCGGGTGTGATCCAGGTCTTCACGCATCAGAACCGGCCGCGCACCGCCTGGCGGGCCAAGGCCTATCAGGACGAGGTGGCACCGCCCGGCACACCGTTCCGCCCGCTTTACGATGACAAGATCATCTATAGCGGCCAGCCCATTGCGCTGGTGGTGGCCGAGGATTTCGAGATCGCCCGCTACGCCGCCTCCCTGGTCCGCGTGACCTATGAGGAGGAGCCGCACGAGACGGATGTCGAGAAGGTGCGGAACACCGCCTACAAGCCGCCGAAGACGCGCTCCGGCATGGCGCCTCCCGCGCCGCGCGGGGATGCGGAGGCGGCCTTCGGCGCTGCGCCTTACAAGGTGGACGAGTCCTACAAGATCGCCATCGAGCACCACAACCCAATGGAGATGCATGCCAGCACCGTGGTGTGGGAAGGCGACGGCAAGATCACCGTCTATGACAAGATCCAGGGCGTGCAGAACACGCAGTCCTATATCACCCATGTCTTCGGCCTTCCGAAGGACGATGTGCGGGTGTTGTCGCCCTTTGTGGGCGGCGCCTTCGGATCGGGGCTGCGGCCGCAATACCAGCTCTTCCTTGCGGTGATGGCGGCGCTGGAGCTGAAGCGTTCGGTGCGCGTCGTGCTGACGCGCGACCAGATGTTCACCTTCACCTACCGTCCGGGCGGACTGCAGGATGTGGCGCTGGGTGCCAATCCCGATGGCACGCTTCAGGCGATCCGCCATGACGCAATCGACGAAACCTCGACATTCGAGGATTACCAGGAGTCGGTCGTCAGCTGGTCGGCATTGCTGTACCATTGCGACAATGTCGCCACGAGCTACAAGCTGGCGAAGATCGACACCTATACCCCTGGCGACATGCGGGCGCCCGGCGCGCCGACCGGCGTTTTCGCGCTGGAATCGGCGATGGATGAGCTGTCCTACAAGCTGGGCATGGATCCCCTGCAGTTCAGGCTGAAGAACTATGCCGAGACTGATGAGGGGGCCGGCAAGCCCTATACCAGCAAGGAACTGCGCGCCGCCTATCAGCTTGGCGCCGAGCGTTTCGGCTGGTCGCGCCGGAACCCGAAGCCCCGCTCCATGAAGGAGGGGCGGGAGCTGATCGGCTGGGGCATGGCGACCGGCGTCTGGGAAGCGCAGATGCAGAAGACGACGGCCCGCGCGACCCTGACCATCGACGGGCGGCTGGAGGTTGGCACGGCCTCGGCCGATATCGGCACGGGCACCTATACCATTCTGACGCAGATCGCGGCCGATGCACTGGGCCTTCCGATGGAGAAGGTGACGGCGAAGCTGGGCGATTCCAAGCTGCCCTTCTCCCCGGTGGAGGGCGGATCCTGGGCAGCGGCCTCGGCCGGCACGGCGGTGCATCTGGCTTGCAATGCGGTGCGGGAGAAGCTGTTCAAATACGCCCGCGGCATGGACAACTCACCACTGGCCAATGTCGAGATCGGGCGCGTTGCCTTCCGTGATGGCCGGATCGAGCTGATCGCTGATCCCTCGCGATACGTGACCATCCAGGACGCCATGGCGGCGGGCGGGGTGGACCGGATCGAGGCGGAGGAGACGGGCAGCCCAAGCCGGATCAACCAGCTGCGCTACGCCGCCTATACCCATTCCGCCGTTTTCGTGGAGGTGAGGGTGGATGAGGAATTGGGCCGGGTGCGCGTGACGCGCATCGTGGATGCGGTGGCGGCGGGGAAGATCCTGAACCCCAAGACCGCACGGTCCCAGATCCTGGGCGGCGTCGTCTTCGGCATCGGCATGGCGCTGACCGAGGAGTCCATGCTGGACCATAATCTCGGCCGCTTCATGAACCACAATATCGCCGAGTACCATGTGCCCGTGAATGCCGACATCCACGACATCGACGTAATCTTCGTGGAGGAGCATGAGGACAAGCTCAACCCGATCGGCGTGAAGGGCCTGGGCGAGATTGGCATCGTCGGCACGGCGGCGGCCATCGCCAATGCGGTGTTCCACGCCACCGGCAAGCGGATCCGGCACCTGCCGATCACCATGGATAAGGTGATCGGCACGAAGGAAGCGGCCTGAAGAAGCAGGTGCCCGGGCCTTGGATCAGGTGCTGATCCAAGGCCCGGGCCGGCCTGGAAAGTGGCGGGTGAGGGGCCTCGTGATCGACGCGGCCCCCTATGCGGGCTTCAGGCCGGATACTGGCAGGAAGCGGGCTGCGCCTCGGCGGGTGAGACGCCAGCCAGGTGGCGCACCTTCGCGCTGCACGTATTTCACGTCCTCGTCGATGGCTGACTGGCACAGTCCCTCACGCAGGCGGTGAACCTGCATCCGTAGCGCGGCGGTCGGATTGGCGGGTCGCGCTTCGCCCTGCCAGACGAGTTGCGCAAGGGTGAGCAAAGGAAGTGGCTCGGGCTGGGCTGCGCGAAGGGCTGCGTAGAGAATACGGCTCTTGGGCGATGCGGTGTGTAGAAATGCTTTTTTCGCCAAATGCACTCTCCTCGCGGACGTAAGCGGGGGCGTTTCTCTCCTACCTGCGGCCCTTCAAGGCCCTTATGGGACAGGGAGGGCTATGTGGGAGGCACGCCCACGTCAAGGTCCGGGAACAATCATTCGGCGAAGGTGGAGATGTCGGTTCCGTAGTGCCGAATGTTTCGTCAAGCCAGGCCCGGCGGATGCGCCGGGCCTGGATGTTCAGCCCCTTGCCTTCACAGGATGAAGTCACTGGAGGTGAAGCTGTGCAGGCCGGTCAGCTCGATCTGGAAGTCGGTCTTTCCATCGCCGTTCACATCGCCCTCGACATAGGTGTCGCCGCCGGACCGAACTGCGTGCAGCTCGCCCGCTGTATGACTGAAGGCATGAGTGCCCACGAAGGTGAAGGCCTGGTCGCTGCTCGACTTCGAGACAGCGTCGATCGCGGAGAGGTCGATCACGTCACCATTCCTGAAGTCGGTGATCATGTCATGTCCGCTTCCGACCTTGGAGTCGGCGAGCTGGCTGAAGACGAAACTGTCATTCCCTGCGCCGCCCGTCATGATGTCGCTGTCCAGGCCGCCGGTCAGGTGGTCATTGCCGCTATCGCCGGTCAGGGTGTCCTTGCCTGCACCGCCGGTCAGGGTGTCATCGCCTGCGCCGCCGCCAAGGACATCCTTGCCTGCCCCGCCGTCCAGGGAGTCGTTGCCCGCGCCGCCGGAGAGGTTGTCGTCGCCAGCACCACCGGCCAGGGTGTCGTTGCCCTTGCCACCGAGCAGCGTGTCCTTGCCATCTCCACCGTCGAGTGTGTCATTCCCGGCGCCACCGTCGAGCGTGTCCTTGCCCGTGCCGCCGGTCAGGGTGTCATTGCCGTTGCCGCCATCGAGGCTGTCGTCTCCGGTACCGCCGATCAGCTTGTCATTGCCATCACCGCCGAGAATGACGTCCTTCCCGCCCAGGCCGTCGATCGTGTCTGCGCCCGAGCTTCCCTTCAGGTGATCCGCCGAACTCGTTGCGGCGAGCGCGGAGGAGGTATCGTGATCCGAGGTCAATCCGGACGAACTTGATGCCGGGGAAGATGAACTGCTGGGCGCGGGCTTTGCCGCGGAAGAGGCACCGGACGCGCCGGTGCTGCTGGGAGTGGTGCTGCTCGAGGAGTCGTCGGTGTCGAGCTTACCCACACCGGCATGGGCGGTGACATAGGCCTTCACCGTTGAGGTCGCGTCGAGCGCGTAATCGTAGTCTACGGTGAAGTCGCTGGTGGACTTGCTGTTCTCGGCCGAGGCCTCTCCGCTGCCGACCTTGGACCAAGTGACGTCGTCGAACTCGTTACCGCTCAGGTTCCAATAGCCGATCTGTTTGCTGTACTCGCTGATGATCGGGTTCTTCACGTCCTCGAAGACATTGTTCTCGATCTGCCCTTCAGCGCCCATCCGCAGGTTGATCGCGGAGCTTTCGATGTTCGTGTAGTAATTATCGTAGATATGGGCATAGCCGTCGCGGACCATTGGGGCGCGCGAATTGATGTTCTCGAACAGGTTGTGGTCATAGGTAACGTATCGTGCACCGGTATCGCTGTCAGAAGAGCCGTTCAGCGACGCCTTGTAGTGATCGTGGATGTAGTTGTTCGAGATCGTGACGTATTCCACGCCGTCCTTCATATCGAGAAGGCCGTCGTAATAGTCCTTGCCGTGATCCGTGTTGCTATAGAGTTCGTTGTGATCAATCCAGATATTGTGCGACTCACCCTCGATACCGATGGCATCCCCGGGGCCGTCATGCACGTCGTGGATCGTCAGGTTCTGAAGGATAAGGTTGGATGAGCCCTTCGTGATCTGGAAACCGATCCCGTCAAAATCCGCGCTGGTTCCAATGCCGATGACCGAGACATTGTGGACGTCCGCCAGCTTAATGACGTCAGAACCGGTGTTGGCAGCCGTGATCTCGCCCTTGACGTAGATGGTGATCGGCGAGTCCGCCGCCTTGTCGATGGCTGCCAGCAATTCCTTGCCGGTTGTCACCATCACGACCGTTCCGCCGGCTCCGCCGGTGGTGCCGCCATTCTCTGAAGCATAGCCGTGAGCTTCGTCGGAATCGGACATAAGCGCAGTCCCCGTAAGTGCAGCGCAAGCTGCTCTGTCGACGGAATGGGGTCTCGTCACCTCTGTGTTCGTGGCGGCCAAGTAGAAGTCATGAAAATCCCGGATGAGAACATGACTTGAAGAAGTTTATTCCGGCGTGGTCGCGATGCGCCGTGCCCAGTTCTTCCGAACGGGCTCAATCTCAGACGAATTGTTGGTATCAGCGGCTTGCGGGAGGCACCAACAGGAAACCACACGGATTCGTGAGGTGGGGTGTAGTTTGTCGGTTTCCGGCCAGAGCGGTCCTAAGTTTTAGGTATTGGATGCTTTTTCTCACGAAACCGTGAGGTTCCCCGCCTGGCGATGCTATGGATCAGAGCCTGGGCGGGTTCATCAATCTAGTTGAGGGCGCGGCTGATTGACCGGATTCCCAGGCGCTATTGCTACAGATGCGGTGACGCGTGCGGATGTTTCAGGCCGCCATCAACGGCGGTGGGTACGCGGTGGCGCATTCTCTTCTTGCGCCTCGTCATCCAACACCAACGCTTCCATTCCCGCGCGCCAGGTCACATGCCAAGTCTGCGGCCGTCCAGCGCGGCAGCGCAGCAGATCCAGCGTCCATTGCGGGTCGCCCAGATCATGCATCGACCCACCAGCGCGGCCCGTGATGCGCCAGCGCGTGGTGGCAAGAGAGGGACCTTCATCCTCTTCTGTTTCGCGTAACAGAAGGCCGATTCCACCGCCAGTTTCAGCCGCGAGCTGAAGGCGCCGCATCGCCGTTGCATCCGGCCTTTCACCCAGTAGCAGCACAGCCGAGACTGCGGAGCAGCGCAGCGCCTCTTCCGTCGCCCAGAGCGCATCCACATGGTTGCCGGGCTGCGCAACGATCAGGCGGGATGGTGGCAGGCCGAAGCGGATCAGGCCGGGCGGCCAGGGATCGGGATCACGCGCAATCCAGAATACCGTGCCGCCGGATCGCGCCATCAGCAGCGCGGCGAAACCGATCGCCGCCCCTGCTCCGTCTGATAGAAGCTCGTGTAGCGCCGCGCGCGGCAGCCCGCCGCCAGGCAGGGTACGGTCCATTTCCGGGCAGAGGGGAATGACGGGCGGTTCCTCACGCCCCGCAAGGCCGGCGCGCTCGATCCGCGCGACTCGGGCCCGAAGCGCGGCCAGGACGGCGTGCCTGTCCATTCCATCACTTCCACCGGCATTTTCGGCGGATAGTGCCGTATCGCGCTTCACGGATTGGGAACGCGTCTCTTCCATACCTCCGGAGATGGGGTGGGAAGCGGTAGCGGCCCAGGGCCGGGCAGGCGAATCGGGGAGCATGCTTGTTCATACTATGTTCTTGTTTGTCCCGCACGCTTGATGGAGATGCCGTTCCGGTTTCGCCGAAAACATCCCGGTGAAGCGGCCAAACCGTCCGAAACACTGCGGAGGCTGAATTCTGGGATGATTGCGCGGCGCACTCTTCTTGCTCCGCTCCCGCTCTCGACCTGCACCGACCTGCCGCTGAGGAAGGTCGCGGATACGCCTATCGCCTCTCTGCTCAGTACCAGCTTCGCGGCGCTACACGGCGATGGGGCAGGGGGCCTTGCTCGGTTCGGCGGTGGCCGTGGCACCAGGGCCTGGTGGCTTGTGCCGCCCACGCCCTGCCGGGAGGGACTCGCATGGTCTGGTTACGGCGTGGGGATGGCGCACTCCCCCGCCGCGTGCCCGTCCTGGCGCGGAGCCCGCATATGGATCTCGCTTTCCTGGAGCATGAGAGCAGACTGCTCACCGCCGCCGGTCTCAGTCCTGAGGTTGTGGAGACGGGCGATTTGGTCTGGGCCGCAGGCATGCCCGGAATTGGTCCGGGCGTGGCGGCCGGCATGGTCGAAGTTCCGGATGCCATCCTGCCGGGCTTCGGCCGAGGCTTCACCGCGCAGCTGGGGGCGCTCATGGGCTATTCCGGCGGCCCGGTGGTGCGGAAGGACGGGCGGCTCGTCGGGCTTGTCTCGGCCTTGCCAGATGGCGGGGGCGCGAGGGCCCTCGCCTGGATCACCGGCCTGGACCTCGGCGGTTTGGCCAGTGGCCGGAACCGCCGGGTCTTCATCCTCTCCATCCAGCAGGTGATGGAGGAGGCCTCGGCTAGGTCATGCCTAGCGATGCTCGGCTATGCCTCGCCTGGAATGCAGGGCGCCTGGAATGCAGGGCCACGACGCGCCATGGCCCTGACAGTGCATGGCATCTCATAGCCTGGCAGCAAGAATGCGCAGCGGCTCAGCCTCGTTGCCGGATATCCCAGGGCGCGCGTGCCGCTTCGCGCTCCGCCTCCAGTCGGTTGATGCCGATATCGGAAAGCATCCGATCGTCGAGAGTGGCCAGGAGGCGGCGCTCCTCGATCACACGGACCATGCGCTCGAGCATTGCCAGCCAACCGAAGGCCGGAACGCGGCGGGTGGCGGCAGCCTCCCGAGCGAAGGCGCCGCGATGGATGACGTGACCAGACATGATCTGCGATCTCCCTCTGGATGGTGTCGCGAGAGGATAATCGGCTCGCTATCGTCATAAGGGAAACGAGTTGTTTTGAAGTGCGGCATCAGCGATATTGATGGCGCTATGATCACCATTCCCGCTGGCCTCGACCCCGACCTGCTGCGCTCCTTCGTGCTGGTGGCCGAAGGCGGCAGCGTCACCCGCGCCGCGCTGCGCGTCGGGCGTACGCAATCCGCAGTGTCCATGCAGATGCGACGGCTGGAGGAGACGCTGGGACAGCCTTTGCTGCTGCGCGGCCCGCGCGGGCTCAGCCCCACGCCGCACGGGCTATGGTTACTGGATCGCGCGCGGCGCCTGCTGGCCATGCATGACGAGATCGTGGCGAACTTCCGTACGCCGGAGATCGCCGGGCATATCCGCCTGGGATCGCCAGATGACTATGCTCTGCTCTGGCTGCCCGAGATCCTTGCCGGCTTTGCGGAGGCGCACCCTGCTGCCGAAGTGGAAGTGGTCTGCCTGCCTTCCAACGACCTGCTGAAGTGCTTCGACAAGGGCGAACTGGACATCACCCTCTTCTCCGGCGGCAACGAGGCACCGGGCGTGGCAGCTGAGACGCTCTGGCGCGGGCCGCTGCGCTGGGTTGGCTCGGCGGCGCGGCAGACGCATCTGATGCGCCCCTTGCCGCTGGTTCTCTCTCATGGCGGCTGCACTTGGCGGATCGCGGCCACGAACGCGCTGGCGCGGGCCGGGGTGCCCTGGCGCATGGCCTATTCCTCCGCTTCCCAGACCGGCACGCATGCTGTGGTGCTGGCCGGGCTTGGCGTGACGGTGGGGTTGTCTGTCTCCTTGCCAACGGGGCTTCGGCTACTGGGGCCTGAGGATGGCATGCCGGAGTTGCCGGATCTCGAGATCGCCATGTTGCAGCATCCCGGCGCTGCGGCGGAGGCCTTGGCGAACCACATCCGCGAGGGCTTCCGCACCCAGCCCGGCACGAGCGCCCGCGCCGCCTGAACTGTCTTCCCGCCCGCCGCATCGGGCTGGCGGATGGTTCTTGATGCCAGTCCGGGCACGGCAGGGCCGGCCCTGGCACGGAATGGGTTGCGTCGCCCGGACCCAGCGTTGAAGCTGTGCTGAGCCGTCGGCAACAGGCGGTCGAGAGACGTACCAAGGAGCACATCATGATCCGGAGCCCGATGACGGGCCGGCGCGGGCTGATCGTGGCAACCGCTGCCGGTCTTGCCATGCCGTCCATCCTGCGCGCGCAGGGACCCTGGCCCGAGCGGCCGATCCGCCTCATCGTCCCCTGGCCGCCCGGCGGCTCCACCGACGTGGTGGCGCGGATCTTCCAGCCGCGTCTGTCCGAGGTGCTGGGCCGCCCCGTCATTATCGAGAATCGCGGCGGCGCCTCCGGCTCGATCGGCGCCGGCGAGGCGGCGCGGGCGGCGCCGGACGGCTATACCTGGATGCTCGCCTATGACACCGAGGCGACGAACCAGACAGTGATGCGCCTGCCCTACAAGGCGCTGGAGGCCTTCGCGCCCGTCAGCCTGGTGGCGACCGGCCCGCTCGCGCTCGTTGCGCACGAGTCCACATCCTATCGCAGCTATCAGGATGTGGTGGAGGCGGCGAAGAAGGCGCCCGACACGATCAACTATGCCACTTCAGGCGTAGGCGGGCTGGCGCATGTCGCTACCACCCTGCTGCAGCAGAAGGGCGGCTTCCGCATCGCCCATGTGCCCTATCGCGGCGGCGGTCCGGCCGCGCAGGACGCCGTAGCCGGGCACGTGCCGCTGTTCATGTCGAACGTCGTGGTTATTAGTCAGCACATCAAGAACGGCACGCTGCGGCCGCTGGGTGTGACCACCCGCACGGAGTCTCGCCACGTGCCCGGCGCGAAATCCTTTGCGGAGCAGGGGGTAGGCGACTTCGAGGCGCCGACTTGGTGGATGCTGCTCGGCCGTGCCGGCACACCGGCGCCGATCTTGGAGCGGATGACGACGGCCATCAGACAGGTCGTTCAGGAACCGGAGCTGCGCCACAAAATTGAGGAGCAGGGGGCTGATGTCGTGGCCTCCGACAATGAAGGAGCGCGGCGCTTCCTGGATCGGGAGATCGAGAAATGGGGTGCCGTGATCCGGGAAGCCAATATCCGCGCTGATGCGTAGGGGAGGGGGGCGCCGTGATCCGGCGCCTCCTTGGCTTCCCGTCACGGGCTTTGTTGCGGCTGTGCGGTCCTCCGCCCCGGTGAGGACCGGGGGGGGGCTGAGGAGGTAGGTTCATGACGCCTGTGGAAAGTCACGAAACTGTCGAGAAAGGGGTTTGACGGGTTTGTGGTGTGGTCATATAAGCCGCCCACACCGACGGCGCCTGAGGCGCTGGGTTGGTGGCCCCGAGAAGTTGTTCGGGCAGGGTTGACGGGGCGACGGTAAGTCGCTATATCCGCTGCCCCGCTGACGCTTCTGCGGGTTCCGAACAGAGGTTGGGCTTGCCCAGCCGGGGAGACCCGGGGCCTTTGTTCGTTTGTTCCTTCACAATTGTATCTGTTTTCCTGAAGACGAGAAGAGTTTTTTTGGAACTCTTACCTTGGTCTGGTGGATGTTCTGGTGGCCTGGAGACGGGCGGCCGGGATGTTGGCTGGGCTGTGTTGATGGGGAGGGATGCGTGGCTAGCGCTGCGTGTTCTGAACTGCCTACGAGGGTGAGGGTTACGGGTAGTAGAAGTGAGCGAGTGGAGTTTTGGTTAGGGTCCCTCGGAAGTGTTGAGATCTTCGGCTGATGCCGTGGGTTGATGCATGGATGAACTTGAGAGTTTGATCCTGGCTCAGAGCGAACGCTGGCGGCATGCTTAACACATGCAAGTCGCACGGGTGGTTTCGGCCATCAGTGGCGGACGGGTGAGTAACGCGTAGGAACATGTCCAGA
>NZ_JBNBZS010000024.1:0-92011 GCF_049629625.1 Roseomonas chloroacetimidivorans
GCCCCCTCACCTCGGCGGAACTGGCAGACCGGGTCGGCACCTCGCGGGAGAGCGCGCGTGCCACCGCCCGGCGCCTGGGCATCTCCCTCGCCCGGAAGCAGCACGGCCCGGTGCGCTGGACGGAGCCCATGCTGGAGGAGCTGCGCCGCTGCGTGGCGGAGAGGGTGACCGTGGACCGCACGGCCAAACGTGTGGGCGTGGCTATCCCGTCGTTGGTGCGTGGGCTGTCCATGCTGGTGCGGCAGGATAAGCCCGCGCCAGTGCGTGTGCGGCAGGATGCTCAGAGGGAGGCGGCGCGATGAGCGCGGGGGGATGGCCGGGAGAGCCCGGCGTGCCGGTGAACGCGGAGGTGGAGGAGACACTGCACCTTCTGGGCGGCGAACCATTCCTGTGGCGCGGCGATGAATGGTGGAGCATCGAGCCTGGGAACGAGGGCTACATCACCCACAGTCATGCCGCCTCAAAGAGCTACGGCGGCCCGCTCTACACCGAAGCCCAAGTCGCCGCCCGCGTGGAGGAGGAACGGGAGGCGACACTCGCTATCCTCGACAGGCTGCACGAAGCCGAGCCACAGCGCACAGCGGACATTGTGGAGCGCACGGGCGGGCCGCTCGGCTATTTGCGTGCCCTAGCGGACGTGGAGGGCGCCATCCGCGCCCGCGGCACCCGCCCCAGCCAGGCCGAGGGGGAGGGTCGGGGATGAGCGAGTGGCAAGAGGTTGAGACTGCCCCCAGGGATGGTAGCTTCGTGGACCTTTGGGTTCATGACAGCCTGCGGCAGGACGGCGAAAGATGGACCGATTGCCACTTTCGCAATGATCGCTGGTTCACGGCTGAGGGCGATCCGGTAGCACCGTACTCCTGGCTTTGGGTGACCCACTGGATGCCTCTCCCCACCCCTCCGGCGGGCGGGGGGGGAGGTGCGGGATGAGCGTGCACGACGCGAAGCCCGGCGACGTTTACGCCGACGCTAACGGGAAGCTCTGGCGTGTGATCGGCGTCTGGCACGATCCGACTGTCGAGGTCGAAGAGGTTGAACCGGAACGAATGCTCAGCCCGAAGCAGCGCCGCTTCGGCGGCGTCGGCGGCCTCATGTGGCAGGGCTTCCAGCGCATCTGGAGCAAGAAGGAGGCCACCACCCATGACTAGCCCCCCAGGCCAGGGCGGCGCGGGGCGGGGGAAGGAAATGGAGCACCTTCTCCGCGCGCTCGACGTGCTGCCCGATCTCATCGTGCGGGAAGTGCCGGCCGGGGTCGCTATCTCGACCAGCGCCTGGGTGAAGCGCGACGGCGACCGCTGCGGCGTCTATGCGGTGCTGCGGTCGGATGGTTGGCGCATCGAGGACGATGGCCTGACCATGGTCTGCCGAGACGGCATGCTTCCGCCCGTCATCGCGGCGGCTGGGGCAAGGCTGGACGAGGAAGAGGTCACCCTCTTCCTGCCCGTCCCCAATGCCGACGCGCTGCCGGCAGCGGTAGTCCAGATGATGGCGCTTCTCTGGCGCCTCGATGCCGCCGGGGTGCCGGGGGTGGAGGGGAATGATGGCTGATCAGCAACTGAACCCGCCGGCCCAGAGTGAAGAGATAGAGGCAATGGCGAAGGCCATCTACGAGCGCCGGTATGGGATGGCCTGGAAGGATGCCTTCCCCTCGATCCGGTGCAGCGCCCTCAATGACGCGCTGGCGGCTCATCGAGCCCTCCGCAGCTTGGAGGCTCGCCGCCCTGTGCCGGGGGTGGAGGGGAAGCCATGACCATCGCCTACCGCGCTGACCCCGCAATGCAGCCGGCCTTCGACAAGCTCTTTGCCCTGGCTGGGCACCGCTATGACGTGCTGGAGCGCGCCCTGGTCGCCTGCAAGGCGGCAAATGGTGGCAAGGCACCGTCCTACCAGTCGGTGGTGGAGTATCTGACCGCTAAGGCGGCCGGGGTGGAGGTGCGAGAATGACGTGGAAGGATGTTGCCTTCAGAGCCGTCGAATGGCTCGGTCTGGCCGTCGTCCTGGCCATCGTCGCCCAGTGCAGTTGCGATGGGTGCGTGTGGTGATGGCCCCTGACAAGAAGCAAGACGGCGCGGGGCGGGGGGATCTGCACCGCCGCGTCTATGTCCTGCCCGAGGCGCTGATTGACGGCATCCGGGCCTACATGGCCGATGTCCATCTGACCAATGAGACGGAGGCTGTTCGTCGTCTGCTTTGGAATGCCCTTCAGCAGCGGGACACCGTCGAGACATTGGAGGCGCGGATAGCGGCGCTGCCCCGGCGGAATGCGCGGAAGGAGGCGCTGGAGATGCTGGCGCTGCACCCCAAGGTCTCGACGATCCGCATAGAGGACACGTTCGTGGCCTTCACGCTGGCCGATGGATCGCAGGGGCGCTTCCCGCCAGTGAAGCCCGCCCCCGCCCCGGGGGTGGCAGAGGAGGACCACGGACGTGGGTGAAAAGACGCACCTCTCCCTCGGCTTCGTGCAGTTGGCGTCGGACACCACCACCGAGGGTCGCGAGGTCTTCCGGATCGAGTGGTCGTTCTCGGGCCACCGGGTACGCAAGGAAGCGGCGCGGCTTGCCCTGGCCGCCGTGGACGGCAAGGCGGTCCCGATGTGCAGCGGGTGCGTCTATGCCCGGCCGTCTGACCATTGGACCGTGCGGGGCTTGCTTGGCGGTCAGATCATCAACTCGCCGCTCGCCTGGAGGCACGCTCAGTGCCTCCACCCAAGCGCCGTCACCGGGTCCGCCCATCTGCTTGGCCACGGGGTAGAGCCTGATGCCAGATCCGCTAAGTCACTGCGGGACCGCGGCGAGGCGTGCGGGCCAGAAGGCAAGCACTATGTGGCGGCCGATCCGCTGCCGTGGAGGCGTCCGAGGCAGGTGTTGCCCGCGCTGCTGGCGGTAGGCCCCGTCACGGCCACCCTTTACCTAACCACCTACGACCGGGGGATCTGGGGAATGGTGCCCCTCGCCTTGTTTATGGGGTTCGGCCTCTGGCACCTGGGGAGGCGGATCTGATGGCTGACCATACCCGCTGGCTATCCCGCGAGGCGGCGGCGGCCTATCTCGACCTGTCCATTGTCGCCTTCAACCGCCGGGTATCGGCCGGCGACCTGCCGAAGGCGAGCGCCCACCTGGGCGCCCGCTGCCTTCGATGGGACCGGCTGGAGCTTGACGCCCGCATGGCGCGTTCGGCAGCCTCGGCAGCTTCAACCGGAGCATCCGGCCTTGCCAGCAAAATCCTCGAAAAAGGCCGGGCGCGTCGTTACGCGACGGCTCAAGGACGGTAGCCTCAAGACCTATCACTATGGCCCGTGGGAGGGGACGGCCAAGAAGCCGACAAGCGGGGATACCATGCGGGCCCTGCTCCGGGCTTATGAGCGCAGCCCGGAGTTCGCCGCCCTCTCCACAGCCACCCAGAAGCACTACCTTATTTACCTGAAGGTGTGGCTGGATGAGCCGGACGCTCTGGTCAGAGAAGTGACCCGCCGGCAGGTTCTGGATGCTCGCGATGCCATAGCTCAGACCCGGGGAGCCGGGGCAGCCACCGCCTTTGGCCGTGTCACGGCCGCACTTTTCGCCTGGGCCCTGGACCGCGAATGGATTGAGCATAGCCCGGCCACGAAGATGAAGGCTCTTCCTGGGGGCAGCCTGCCTGCTTGGACCGAGGTGCAGATAGCCCATGCCCTGGTCAGCCTACCCGAGGCACTGCGCCGGGTGGTGGTCTTGGCCCTCCACACGGGGCAAAGGCGAGGCGACCTCTGCAAGATGGCCTGGGCGCAGTATGATGGGAATACGATTCGGCTTCGCCAGGGCAAAACAGGGACTGCCCTGACGATTCCCTGCCACCCGGACCTGCGGGCCGAGCTGGATGCTTGGAAGCCGAATCGACAGGGTCCGCTGATCCTTTCCAGTCCCAAGACCGGATACTGGTCGCCCGAGCACCTGACCACGGAGATGCGGTCGGCCCTAACTGCCATCGGCCTGCCCGCGCGCCTCAATGTGCACGGCCTTCGGAAGGCGGCGGCCCGGCGGCTGGCGGAGGCGGGGTGCAGTGCCCTGGAAATCGCCGCGATCACGGGGCATCAAACCCTTGCGATGGTTCGGCACTACACGGCCTCTGCCGACCAGGCGAAACTGGCCGAAGCGGCCATCCAGAGGCTTGTCGGACAACGAAATACAATCGCCAAAAAAGATAGGAAAAACAATTAGCCTGGGAATTTGGCTAGTAAACCCCGACTCCGGGCAGAAGCCGAAGCGACGTTCCGAATTGCAGGAAAGCATCAGCCCATGTCCGACAGCCTATTCGAACCCGGGCAGTTCGTTCGCCACCCGCAGCGGCCGGACTGGGGCCTGGGCCAGGTCCAGTCGGTGGTGGGTGACCGGGTGACCGTGAACTTTGAGAATGCGGGCAAGCTCCTGATCAACACCGCCCATATCGTGCTGGAGGTGGTGGACACGCCCGACCCCTGATCGGTCGGCATAGCCGGCCGGCCTCCCATGCCCTTGCAAAATATGGGGCAGGCAGCCCAAATCGGTGACAGCCGCGTATCTTGTCCGCAGGAGTACCTTCCACCCATGCTCGATCCGTTCGACCGGCGGATTTCCTATCTCCGTGTCTCGGTGACGGATCGCTGTGACCTCCGCTGCGTTTACTGCATGGCAGAGGACATGACCTTCCTTCCGAAGAAGGAACTCCTCACCCTTGAGGAGCTGGAAAGGCTTTGCGGCGCCTTCATCGACCTGGGCGTGGACAAAATTCGCCTGACCGGCGGTGAACCGCTGGTTCGCCGCGGCGTCCTCCAGCTCTTCCAGGGTCTGGGGCGGCGCATCGGGCCGAAAGAGGAAGGCGGCGGGCTGCAGGAGCTCACGGTCACCACCAACGGCACGCAGCTCACCAAGATGGCCGATGACCTGTTCAAGGCAGGTGTGCGGCGGATCAACGTGTCCATGGACACGCTGGACCCCGAGACCTTCAAGGCCATTACCCGCTGGGGAAAGCTGGAACAGACCCTGGACGGCATCTTCGCGGCCAAGGCTGCCGGCCTCCAGGTCAAGATCAACGCGGTCGCGCTGAAGGGCGTGAACGAGCACGAATATGACCGCATGATCGCCTGGTGCGGAGAACATGGCTTCGACCTGACTCTGATCGAAACCATGCCGATGGGCGACATCACCGGGGACCGGACCGACCAGTACCTTCCCCTCTCCACTGTCCGCCGCCGCCTGGCGGAGCGCTGGACCCTGCTGCCCAGCACCTATCAGACCGGTGGCCCCGCCCGTTACGAGACCATCCAGGAAACCGGCCGGCGCATCGGCTTCATCACGCCGATGACCCACAACTTCTGCGAATCCTGCAACCGCGTGCGCCTGACCTGCACCGGTACCCTCTATATGTGCCTGGGCCAGGAGGATGCGGCGGACCTGCGGGCGCCGCTGCGCGACCCCTCCGTGGATGAGGCGGGCTTGCAGGAGGCGATCCTCTCGGCCATTGCGCGCAAGCCGAAGGGCCATGATTTCGTCATTGGGCGGGAGCAGCGTCCCTCGGTCGGCCGGCACATGAGCGTGACGGGCGGGTGATCCCGGGCTGAGGCCCGAAGAAGGGGATGGCGGGCGTGCTGAATTCGGAACTCGTCGCCCGGCTGGCCATTCCGGGACTGCCGGAATGGACCGGGCTCATTATCCTGCTGCTCGGCCTGCTTTTCCTGCTGGCCTTCCTGATTATGCCCTTCAGCGTCATCGGCCTGAAATCGAGGCTCGACGCGATTGAGGCGCAACTCGACGACGTGCAGCAGGAGATCCGCAGCCTGGCGCTGCGCCTGCCCGAGCCCTCCATACGCCGCCGCCCCACGGCGATGGAGGATGCTTATGACGAACCGCCCCTTCTGGACCGGGAGGAGTCGTCGCTCCGGGCAGATCGCTCCCCGCGCATGACGCCGCCGATTCCCCCGCCGCCGACCTGGCCGGAAGGCGGCCCTGGCCGCCGCGCCGAACCCCGCCTGGGCGGGCCGCGGCGCTAAAGCGGACCGCCGCCGCGCAGAAAGCGCGGCAGGGTAAACCCAGCCGGAAATCTCAGCCTTGTGCCTTTGGGCGCGCGGGGTGGAAGCAGTGCTCCGGCCCCGGGAACCGCCCGGCCCGGACATCGGCCGCATAGGCGGCTGCCGCCTCATCGATCGAACGGCCCAGTTCCGCATAGCGGCGCACAAAACGCGGCGTGAAATCGCTAAACAGGCCGAACACGTCTTCCGCCACCAGCACCTGCCCGTCACAGGCCGGGGAAGCCCCAATCCCGATCACCGGCACCGGCGTGGCGGCGGTGATGGCGGCGGCCACCGGCTCCAGCGTGCCCTCCAGCACCACCGCGAAGGCACCCGCCTCCGCCACCGCGCGTGCATCGGCCGCCACCTTGGCCGCCTCTTCCTCGGACCGGCCGGTGACGCGGAAGCCCCCGGCGACATTCACGGTCTGCGGCATCAGCCCGACATGCGCGCAGACCGGGATGCCACGCTCGGAGAGAAAGCGGATGGTCGGTGCCATCTCCGCCCCACCCTCCAGCTTCACGCCGGAGGCGCCGGTTTCCGCCATCACCCGCGCCGCATTGCGGAAGGCCTGCTCCGGGCTCTCCTGATAGCTGCCGAAGGGCATGTCCACGAGCACGCAGGCCTTGCTGCTCCCACGCACCACCGCCGCGCCATGGGCGATCATCATGTCCAGCGTGACCGGCAGGGTACTCTCGAAGCCGTAGAGAACCATGCCCAGGGAATCACCGACCAGCAGGATATCGACATGGGGATCAAGGGAGCGCGCCATCGGCGTCGTATAGGCGGTGAGGCTCACCAGCTTCTCACCGCCTTTGCGGGCCCGGATCGCCGGAATGTTCAACCTTTTGCCGCGCACCGGTGTGCTCACTTCCTCGTCCTCCCCTCGGATCCTGGACTGGCCGGGGATGGCCGCATCGGCGCCCTTTCGCAAGGCGTGGCGCGGAGGGCCAGTTCCCTGAAATGCCGTCGTGACCTCGCCCGTCCGGCAATCCGTGCCGGTGAGCGGAACCGCGCCGGATCAGGCCGGCAGCAACTCCCGCACCGTCTCGGCCGGGCGGCACAGCCGCGTGCCCATCGGCGAGACGACGAAGGGCCGCTCGATCAGCGCCGGATCGGCCGCCATCGCATCCAGCAGCGCCGAATCATCCAGGGCGGGATCCGCGAGCAGGGCCGCTCCCTCCTTCTTCCGCATCGCCTGGCGCGGCGTGATCCCAGCCGCGGCGATCACGGCCGCCAGCGCCTCCCGCGAGGGCGGCGTGACCTTGTACTGGTAGATCTCGGGCTCGATCCCGGCCTCGCGCAACGCCGCCAGCACGGTGCGGGAGGTGCCGCAGGCCGGGTTGTGCCAGATCGTGACCTTGCCCTCGTTCATTATCCCACCTCGATACCAGCCGTGCGAACGATCTCCTCCATTGCACGGCGCTGCGCCGCGACAAAGCTGGCGAATGCCACGGGGTCGGTGCCCACGGGAATCGCGCCCAGCGCATCCAGCCGCTGTCTCACCGTCGTATCCGCCAAGGCCGCCTTCGACGCCTCATACAGTTTTTGCACGATCGGCTGCGGCGTGCCCGCCGGGGCATAGAGCCCATTCCACTCGTTCAGCTCGTATCCCGGGAAACCCTGCTCAGCGATGGTCGGAATTTCCGGCAGCGGCGGGATGCGCTCGGCGGTGGTCACCCCCAGCGCCCGCAGCTTCCCGTCGCGCACCAGTTGCAGGGAGGAGGAGACGGTGCCGAAAACAAAGGCCAGGCTGCCGCCCAGCACATCCTGCAGCGCTGCCGTGCCGCCGCGATAGGGAATGTGCTGGATCTCGAGCCCCGCCCGCTGCAGGAACAGCGCCGCCCCCAGATGCGCCGCCGTGGCATTGCCCGAGGACCCGTAGGACAGGTTCCGCTGCGTCTTGGCCCAGGCAACGAACTCCGGAACATTGCGCGCCGGCACCTTGCTGGGATCGACCACCAGAAGCTGCGGCAGCACCACCACCTGGCTGATCGGGGCGAAGGCGGTGGCGTAATCGAAAGGCAGTCCCTTCAGCACGAAGGGATTCACCACATGGGCCAGCGCATCGACCATGATCGTGTGCCCATCCGGCGCGGAACGTGCCAGTTCGCCTGCGCCGAGGCTGCCGCCAGCGCCAGGCCGGTTCTCCACGATGACCGTCTGGCCCAGCGCGGTGCCGATCGGCCCCGCCATCAGCCGGGCCGTCGTGTCCACCCCGCCCCCGGGCGTATAGGGCGCCAGAAGACGGATCGGCCGGCTGGGCCAGGCGGCTTGGGCCGTGGCCGGGCGAATCCGCAGGGCTGGCAGGGTAAGCAGGGCGGCGCCCAGGGCGCGGCGGCTTGTTCCGGTCATTGGAAGTCTCCTCGGGATCGCTTCTAGCGCGATTCCGTTCCCTTCGCGCCGGGACTCCGCGCCTTGCCTGCCCGGCCATCGAAGCGCGGGCGGCCTTGCCCTATCTTCTACCCATGCCACCCCGCCGCCCCGCCGCAGCCCAGGACCTGTTCGGCTCGCCCGAACCGCCGCCCGAGGCACCCGCCCCCACCGGCCCGCGCCCGCTGGCGGACCGGTTGCGCCCGCATAGCCTCGCGGAGGTGGTGGGCCAGGACCACCTGCTCGGCCCCGATGGCGCCCTGCGCCGGATGCTAGGGCGGGGAACGCTGGCCTCCCTTATCCTCTGGGGTCCGCCGGGCGTCGGGAAAACCACCATCGCCCGCCTGCTGGCCGAGGAGGCCGGGCTGCGCTTCGCCGCCCTCTCCGCCGTGTTCAGCGGCGTGGCGGACCTGAAGCGCGCCTTCGAGGAGGCCCGCACCCGCCGGGCCAATGGCCAGTCGACCCTTCTTTTCGTGGACGAGATCCACCGCTTCAACCGCGCCCAGCAGGACGGCTTCCTGCCGGTGGTGGAGGACGGCACGGTGGTCCTGGTGGGTGCCACCACCGAGAATCCCTCTTTCGCCCTGAACGGCGCCCTTCTGTCACGCTGTCAGGTCATGGTGCTGAAGCGGCTGGACGATGCCGCGCTGGACCAGTTGCTGGCCCGCGCAGAAGCCGAGGCTGGCCGCCCCCTTCCCGTGAACGACAGCGCCCGTGCCGCCCTGCGCGCGATGGCCGATGGCGATGGCCGCTACCTCCTGAACATGGCCGAACAACTTCAGGCCCTGCCCGCCGATAGCCCGGCCTTGGACACCACTGGCCTTGCAACCCTTCTCACCCGCCGCGGCAGCGCCCATGGCGGGTTCGTGCGCAGCGAGGCGGAGCAGCTCAATGGCCTGCTTTCGGCCTTCCATAAAAGCCTGCGCGGCTCCGACCCCGATGCGGCGCTCTACTATGCCAGCCGGATGCTGAATTTCGGCCCGGACCTCGCGCCCACCGTCTTCCGCCGCCTGGCCTGTGCCGCCACGGAGGATGTCGGCATGGCCGATCCCCAGGCCCTCGTGCAGGTCATCACGGCCTGGCAGGCCTTCGAGCGCGTGGGCTGGCCGGAGGGACGCCTCTTCTTCGCCCAGGCCATCACCTATGTCGCGACAGCCCCCAAATCCAACGCCGCCTACATGGCCCTGACGGAAGCCCTGGCCGCGGCCGAGCAGACGGCGGTGCTCGACCCGCCCCTGAACGCGCAGAATGCCCCGACCCGGCTGATGAAGCAGCTCGGCTATCACGAGGGCTACCGTTACGACCACGACGAGCCCGACGCCTTCGGCGCCAATGAGTTCTTCCCTGAACCCATGACGCGGGAAGGCCGCCCCGCCTTCTACCATCCCTCCCCGCGCGGCTTCGAGAAGGAGGTCACGCGCCGCCTGGACTTCTGGAACCGCCGGCGGAGCGAGCGGGAGTAGCTCCCTGCCCGCCTGCGGAACCGATCAGCGGTCCTGCATTTCCAACTGCCGGTTGGTGGTCAGGGCCACCAGCGTGCAGACCGCGCCGGAGAGCAGATAGGCGCCCACTGACGCCAGGCCGAACAGGTCGGTAAGCGCCAGCACCACCAGCGGTGCGAAGCCGGCGCCAATGAGCCAGGCGATATCCGAGGTGAGCGCCGAGCCGGTGTAGCGGAGGTGGCGGGTGAAGTTAGATGCCACCGCGCCGCTCGCCTGCCCGAAGGAAAGCCCCAGCAGGGCGAAGCCGGCCAGCACGAAGCTGGTGCTGCCCGCATCGCGGTTCGCGAGCAGGAACGGCCCGACAATGCTGAAGATCGCGATCAGCACCGCCCCGATCGCCAGTGTCCGCCGGCGCCCGATCCGGTCCGCGATCCAGCCGGAGAAGAGGACGGTCAGAACCATGATCGCTGCCCCCATCATCTGGGTGGTCAGGAACTCCCCGGCCTCGCGATCCGTCCGGAGCGTGATCCAGGCCAGCGGGAAGACGGTAACGAGGTGGAACAGCGCAAAGGAGGCCAGCGGCACGAAGGCACCGATCAGCACGTTGCGTCCGTCGGTTGCCGTCAGTTCGCGGATACGCACCGGCCGCAGCTCGTCCTTTTCCAGCAGCCCCGCGAATTCATCCGTGGCCACCAGCCGCAGGCGTGCGAACAGCGCGACGACATTGATCGCGAAAGCCACGAAGAAGGGATAGCGCCAGCCCCATTCCCGGAAATCATTCTCCGGCAACGTCGCGATCAGGAAGGCAAAGAGCGCCGCGGCCAGCAGGAAGCCCAGCGGTGCGCCGAGCTGCGGGATCATCGCATACCAGCCCCGCTTCCGCTCCGGCGCGTTCAACGCTAGCAGCGAGGCCAGCCCGTCCCAGGCGCCGCCCAGCGCCATGCCCTGTCCGAAGCGGAACAGGCCCAGCAGCAGCACCGCCCAGGCGCCGACCCGCTCATAGCCCGGCAGGAAGCTGATCCCTGCCGTGGAAAAGCCCAGCAGGAAGAGCGCGATGGTCAGCTTCACCCCACGCCCATGCCGGCGGTCGATCGCCATGAAGATGTAGGACCCCACCGGCCGCGCGATGAAGGCCAGCGAGAACAAGGCGAAGGAGGCGAGCATCCCCGTATTCGGCGAGGCTTCCGGAAACAGGAAGGCCGGGAACACCAGTACCGAGGCGATGGCGTAGACGAAGAAGTCGAAAGCCTCAGAGGTGCGCCCGATCACGACGCCGATCGCGATCTCGCCTGGCGGAACCGCATGGTGGTGCCCGCCGGCATTGGCCAGCCGCGCGTCGCGCTCGAGTGCCGTCGAGTGCGGCGATCCCTGGGCCCGGGTGCTCGTGCTCAAGAAAGAATCCTCGCTTCAACCTGCCGCGGTGCCTGCCCGGCCATGGCCGCCTCCCGCTGCCGCGGAAGTTCGCCGCCATGCCGGCCTGATGCGTAACGCGCGTCCCGTAGCACGCGGTTCCGGGGCACGCCGATAGGACAAAGTGTCCAATCCCCCAGTGCGTTCCGCCCGACTATGTAGCGGTGCACTGCACCACGGCTCCTCGATAGAACGGCATGTCCAGCAAGATCCTGCGCATCCTGCCCCTGATGGCCCTCGGGGGCCTCCTGTCCGGCTGCAAGCTGACAGTCCTCGATCCAGCGGGCGATGTCGCCGCCCAGCAGAGCGAGCTGATCGCCTATTCCACCTATCTGATGCTGATCATCATCGTTCCGGTGATCGCGCTGACGCTGTTCTTCGCTTGGCGCTACCGCGCCTCGAACACCAGCGCCAAATACGATCCGGAATGGTCCCACTCCACGGGGCTGGAGGTCGTCATTTGGACGGCCCCGCTGGTGATCATCATCGCCCTGGGCGCGCTGACCTGGGTCAGCACCCATCTCCTTGATCCCTATCGCCCCATCGCCCGCATCGACGCCAACCGCCCGGTGCCGGCGGATGCGAAGCCGCTGGAAGTCGATGTCGTCGCGCTCGACTGGAAGTGGCTGTTCATCCTGCCGGAGCAGGGAATCGCGACAGTGAATGAGCTGGCGGCGCCCGTGGACGTGCCGATCAAGTTCCGCATCACCGCTTCCTCGGTGATGAACACCCTCTCCATCCCCGCCCTGGCCGGGATGGTCTATGCGATGCCGGGAATGGTCACGCAGCTGCACGCCGTGATCAACAAGCCCGGCGAATATGCCGGCCTCTCGGCCAACTACAGCGGCGCCGGCTTCTCGAACATGACCTTCAAGTTCCATGGCATGTCCCAGGCCGATTTTGACCGCTGGGTGGCCCAGGCGAAGTCCTCCAACGGCGGCAACCTGGGCCGGGCGGAGTACACCGCCCTGGCTCGGCCGAGCATCAAGGAGCCGGTGCGCCGCTACGCCAGCATTGATCCCCAGCTCTTCGGCGCCATCGCCGACATGTGCGTCGAGGAAGGGCAGATGTGCGCCAGCGAGATGATGCGCCTGGATGCACAGGGCGGAACCGGCATGGCCGGTACGCTGAACGTGGTGACCCGCACGATGCGCCGCGGTGGCGTGGCGCGGGCTGAGGGCGTGGGCCAGGACGTCGAGCTTCCCGTGGTGCTGGCCTTCTGCACGCCGACCCGCCCCACCGGCCTTCCCACCGAAATCAGTGACGCGGAGCCGGCGCTCGCCGCCGCCGCCTCTTCTTCCTCCGGAACGGCAGAGTAAGAACCTTATGTCCTCCAACCCGGATTTCTGGGCCACCGTCTTCGGGCGGCTCTCGTTCGAATCCATCCCGCTTCATGAACCGATCCTGATCGCGACCTTCATCGGCGTCGTGCTGGGCGGCATCGGCCTGATGGCCGCGCTCACCTATTTCCGCCTCTGGGGCTATCTCTGGAAGGAGTGGTTCACGAGCGTGGACCACAAGAAGATCGGTATCATGTACATGATCCTGGCGATCGTGATGCTGCTGCGCGGCTTCGCGGACGCCATCATGATGCGCCTCCAGCAGGCCATCGCCTTCGGCGGGTCCGAGGGCTACCTGCCACCGCACCATTACGACCAGATCTTCACGGCCCATGGCGTGATCATGATCTTCTTCGTGGCCATGCCGCTGGTGACGGGGCTGATGAACTACGTGGTGCCGCTGCAGATCGGCGCGCGCGACGTCGCCTTCCCCTTCCTGAACAATTTCAGCTTCTGGATGACGGTGGGCGGCGCCGTCCTCGTGATGATGTCGCTCTTTGTGGGTGAGTTCGCCCAAACCGGCTGGCTCGCCTATCCGCCGCTCTCAGACATCACCAACAGCCCCGGCGTCGGCGTGGACTACTATATCTGGGCCTTGCAGGTGGCAGGTGTCGGGACAACGCTCTCAGGCATCAACCTGCTCGCGACCATCGTGAAGATGCGCGCGCCGGGCATGACCATGATGAAGCTGCCGATCTTCACCTGGACCTCGCTCTGCACCAACGTGCTGATCGTCGCCTCCTTCCCCATCCTGACCGCCACCCTCGTCCTGCTCACGCTCGACCGCTACGCCGGCACAAACTTCTTCACGAGCGGCCTGGGCGGCAATCCCATGATGTATGTGAACCTCATCTGGATCTGGGGCCATCCGGAGGTCTACATCCTCATCCTGCCGGCCTTCGGCGTCTTCTCGGAGGTGACCTCCACCTTCTGCGGCAAGCGCCTCTTCGGCTACACCTCCATGGTCTACGCGACCGTGGTCATCACCATCCTGTCCTACCTGGTCTGGTTGCACCACTTCTTCACCATGGGCTCGGGTGCCAGCGTGAACTCGTTCTTCGGGATCACGACGATGATCATCTCGATCCCGACGGGCGCGAAGATCTTCAACTGGCTCTTCACCATGTTCCGCGGCCGGATCCGGTTTGAGGTGCCGATGCTGTGGACCGTGGGCTTCATGGTCACCTTTGTCATCGGCGGCATGACCGGCGTGATGCTGGCGGTGCCCCCGGCGGACTTCCAGTTCCACAATAGCCTTTTCCTCATCGCCCACTTCCACAACGTCATCATCGGCGGCGTGGTCTTCGGGATGTTCGCGGGCATCAACTTCTGGTTCCCCAAGGCATTCGGCTACAAGCTCGACCCGTTCTGGGGGAAGATGTCCTTCTGGTTCTGGCTCGTCGGCTTCTGGGTTGCCTTCACGCCGCTCTACGTTCTCGGCCTGATGGGCGTGACGCGGCGCGTGAACCACTTCGAGGATCCCTCGCTCCAGATCTGGTTCGTCATCGCCGCCTTCGGCGCGGTGCTGATCGCCTGCGGCATCGGTTCCATGCTCGTCCAGTTCTATGTCTCCTTCCGCAGGCGGCATGAGCTGCGCGACGTCACGGGCGACCCCTGGGAGGGCCGCACGCTGGAATGGGCCACCTCTTCCCCGCCGCCGGCCTACAATTTCGCCTTCACGCCGATCATTCACGACCTCGACGCGTGGCATGACATGAAGCGCCGGGGCTGTGCGCGGCCGCTGGAGGGTTTCCGGCCCATCCACATGCCGAAGAACACGGGCGCTGGCGTCATCCTGGCCGCTCTGTCCACCGCCTTCGGCTTCGCCATGATCTGGTACATGTGGTGGCTGGCGATCGCGAGCTTCGCCCTGATCCTCGTCACCGCCATCGCCCATACCTTCAACTACAACCGGGACTACTACATCCCGGCCGAGGAGGTTCTCCGCACCGAGCAGGGCCGCACCGCCCTGATCGCGGGGGAATAAGCCGATGTCCGCATCCACCATGGCCCGTTCATCCGCCCCCGCTGCGCGGGAGGAGGAGATCGCCTTCTACGTGAAGGAGGAGGAGCACGCGCATCCGGGGTCCGGCACCATGCTGGGCTTCTGGATCTATCTGATGAGCGACTGCCTCATCTTCGCGGCGCTCTTCGCCACCTATGGGGTGCTCGGCCGCAACTATGCGGCCGGGCCCGGCCCCAAGGACCTGTTCGACCTGCCCCTGGTGGCGCTGAACACGGCCATGCTGCTTTTCTCCTCCATCACCTATGGCTTCGCCATGCTGGAGATGGCGCGGAACCGGCGCGGGATGACCCTGCTCTGGCTGGGTATCACCGGCTTCTTCGGCGCTGCCTTCCTCTTTCTCGAGCTCTATGAATTCGCCCACCTGATCCATGAGGGCGCCGGTCCCCAGCGTAGCGCCTTCCTGTCCTCCTTCTTCACCCTGGTGGGCACGCACGGGCTGCACGTGACCTTCGGCATCATCTGGCTCGTGGTGCTGATGGTGCAGGTGATGCAGCGCGGCCTGGTGGAGGACAACAAGCGTCGCCTGATGTGCCTCAGCCTGTTCTGGCACTTTCTCGACGTGGTCTGGATCGGTGTCTTTTCCTTCGTTTACCTGATGGGAGTGCTGCAATGAGCCCGGACATCATGGTGCAGGCCCGCGGGCACGATCATGGTCACGGCCATGGCGATCACGGGCATGACGAGGCCAGCCACGGTAGCTTCCGGGGTTATGTGACCGGCTTCATCCTCGCCGTCATCCTCACCGCCATCCCGTTCTGGCTGGTGATGGGCGAGGTGCTTCCGGACAAGCAGGTCACGGCCTTCCTCATCATGGGCCTGGCCGTGGTGCAGATCGTGGTCCACATGATCTACTTCCTGCACATGAACACACGGTCGGAAGGCGGCTGGAACATGCTGGCGCTGATCTTTACCATCGTCCTGGTGGTGATCACGCTGACTGGCTCGATCTGGGTCATGTACCATATGAACGCCAACATGATGCCCATGCCGCACGACATGCGCAGTATGCCCTGACCATGGCCGCCCCCGCCGGAGAGGAAGCGGTAGCGCCCCGGTCCAGGGCCCGGCTGTTCGCGCTCGGCGCGGCGGCGCTGCTGGCCTTCGGGGTGCTGGTGGCCCTGGGCAACTGGCAGGTCGCACGCCGCGCCTGGAAGCTGGAGCTGATCGAGCGGATTGAAACCCGGGTGCATGCCCCGCCCGTCGCCGCTCCCGGCCCTGCCTCCTGGCAGGCGGTCAGCGCCGCCTCCGACGAATACCGGCATGTCCAGGTTTCCGGCCAATATCTACGGGGCCGGGACACCTTCACCCAGGCAGCCACCTCCCTCGGCGCCGGCTTCTGGGTGCTGACCCCGTTCCGGACCGGGGACGGCGCCCTGGTTCTGATCAACCGAGGCTTCGTGCCCGGCGAACGCAGCGAGGCCAGCACCCGCACCGCTCCTCCGCCGGAGGGCCCGGTCACCGTCATTGGCCTGCTGCGGATCACCGAGCCCGGTGGCGGCTTTCTCCGCTCCAACGACCCCGCCGCGAACCGCTGGTACTCCCGCGACGTCGCCGCCATCGCCGCCGCCCGGCAGCTGGACCGGGAGCCCGGCCCGGGCGTCGCCCCCTATTTCATCGATGCCGAGGCCTCACCCGCCCTCGCCACCCCGCCCATCGGCGGGCTGACCGTCATTGCCTTTCCCAATCACCACCTGATCTATGCGCTGACCTGGTATGGCTTGGCGCTGATGCTTGCCGGAACCACCTTCTATGCCCTGCGGGAAGGATGGCGCGCTGGACGTTCCCCGGGTGCCGCCCTCCCGCAGGAGGTGGAGAAACAGGATGCGATGGGACTGACCGGGGCGACTGACCGGCGAGTGCCGGCCGCGGCCCCGTCGGGCGCCGCCGCCCTGCCCGCCGACGCCGATGCGGCCGGCGCGAAGAACATGCTGCAGCTCATTCAGCTCCGCTGGATGGCGGTGGCCGGGCAGGTTTTCACCACCAGCATTGTCGCCTCGATGCTGGGGGTCGATCTGCCGCTCGGCCCCATGGGCCTGGTGGTGGCCGGGCTCATCGTGCTGAATTTGGCCTGCCTGCTGCGCCTGCATTGGCGCGCGCCCGTGCGGGCCTGGGAACTCTTCGCCGTGCTGCTGCTGGATGTGGCAGCTCTGACCGCACAGCTCTATCTCAGCGGCGGGGTGACCAACCCGTTCATCTCCCTCTTCCTGCTGCAGGTCACGCTTGCGGCGGTGCTGCTGCCGCTGCGCTGGGCCTGGGCCATGGTGGCCATCACCGGCCTCTGCGTCCTCGGCCTTTCCATGGCCCACCGGCCCCTGATCCTGCCGGAACCCCTGAGCGACGACCCTTTCCGCCTGCATCTTCAGGGGTTCCTGGTCTGCTTCCTTCTCGATGCCGTCCTGCTGGTGGTTTTCGTCACCCGTATCAGCGGCAATCTGCGCGAGCGGGATACGCGCCTGGCCGATCTGCGCCAGCATGCCCTACAGGAGGAGCACATCGTCCGCATGGGCCTGCTTGCTTCCGGCGCCGCGCATGAGCTCGGCACGCCGCTGGCCACCCTTTCCGTCATCCTGGGTGATTGGCAGCGCATGCCGGCCTTCGGCGCTGATCCGGACCTGCGCCAGGAACTTGAGGAGATGCAAGCCGCGGTTACCCGCTGCAAAACAATCATCAGCGGCATTCTCCTCTCGGCAGGAGAGACGCGGGGCGAGGAAGCGGCTGCTACCACCCTTGGCACCTTCCTCGAAGGCTTCGTGGCCGAATGGAGCGCCGCCCATCCCGGCACCAGCCTGGCGCTGGTGGACCTGTTCGGCCGCGACATCCCGATTGTGGCCGACCCAATGCTTAAACAGGCCCTGCTCAACCTCGTCAACAATGCCCATGAGGCATCCGCCGGCCGGATCCGCCTGACGGCCGTGCGGAACCGCGGGGAGATCGTGCTGACCGTCAGCGATGATGGGCCCGGATTCACACCGGAAATGCTGGAGGGGTTCGGCCATCCCTATAGTTCTACGAAGGGCCGGCAGGGCCGCGGGCTCGGTCTGTTCCTGGTGGTCAATGTCGTGCGCAAGCTGGGCGGTCATGTCACGGCTGCGAACCGGGCCGGCGGCGGCGCGGCCGTGACCATCACGCTGCCCCTGGAGTCCATCACCATCGAGAGGAAGACAGCCCATGCCGCCTGATCGCCTGCTGCTGATCGTGGAGGATGATGTCAGCCTCTCCCGCACGCTCCGCCGCTCCTTCGAGCGGCGGGGTTACGAGGTGATGGTCGCCTCGGGCTTTGACGAAATGCAGGCCTTGCTGAAGGAGCGCACGCCGCAATACGCCGTGGTGGACCTGAAGCTGGAAGGCGCCTCGGGCCTCACCTGTGTCCAGGCCCTGCACGCGCATGACCCGGCCATGCTCATCGTCGTACTCACCGGCTTCGCCAGCATCGCGACCGCGGTGGAGGCCATCAAGCTCGGTGCCTGCCACTACCTGGCCAAGCCCTCCAACACCGACGACATCGAGGCAGCCTTCGCCAAGGCCGCGGGCAATGCCGACATTCCGCTCAGTGAGCGCCCCACCTCGATCAAGACGCTGGAATGGGAGCGGATCCACCAGACTTTGGCCGATACGGGCTTCAATGTTTCGGAGTCCGCGCGCCGGCTTGGCCTGCACCGCCGCACCCTGGCGCGCAAGCTGGAGAAGCGCCAGCTGAACTGAGGCGGCCCGCCTCCTCGTTGACAGCCCGTGTCGGAACGGACGACACATGGCGGAAAGAGCAACGAGGAAACGGCGATGGAACTGGGCCTGGCCGGCCGGAAGGCAGTCGTGACGGGCGGCTCCCTTGGAATCGGGCGCGCCATCGCGCGGGAGCTGTCACAGGAGGGCGTGACGGTGGCCATCCTGGCCCGTGATCCCACGAAGCTCGATGAGGCTGCCGCCGCCATCTCTGGCGAAACCGGCAACCGCGTCATTCCCATTCCTGCGGACCTGACCGATCCCGGCCAGATCGAACAGGCCATGGCTCGCGCGCAGGACGCGCTGGGCGAGGTCGACATCCTCGTAAACAATGCCGGGGCTACGCCGATGGGCCGGATCGGCGACACGTCCGATGCTGTCTGGATGAAGTCCATCAACCTCAAGCTGATGGGCTATATGCGCTGCGCCCGCGTGCTGACGCCCCCCATGCGCGCGCGCCGTTGGGGCCGGGTGGTAAACATCATTGGCCGCTCCGGCCACCAGCCCCGGCCCAATTACATCACGGGCAGCGCGGTGAACGCCTCTCTCCTCGCCTTCACCCATGCGCTGGCGCAGGAATGCGCGCCCGACAACGTGCTGGTCACCGGCGTCAATCCCGGCCCGATCGCAACGCCGCGCTGGGATACGCTGATCAATCAGGGCGCTGCGGGCGCCGGGCGCGATGCGGGCGCGGAGAACGCCGCCGCGATCGCAACCGTCGCCCTCGGCCGTCTTGGCACGCCCGAGGAATGCGCGGGCCTCGTCGCCTTTCTCTGCTCAGAACGCGCCAGCTTCATCACGGGCACGATGATCGACGTTGATGGCGGCGGCACCCGCTGCATCTAACCAAGGACCGGACAATGCCGCTTCTCCAGACCGCGCCGGGCGTCAGCATTGCCTACCGCGTGGACGACTTCACTGATCCCTGGAAGTACGCCCCAACGGCGCTGATGCTTCACGGCCTCGCGGAAAGCGGCGAGGCGTTCCGTGCCTTCGTGCCCTATCTCGCCCGCCAGGCGCGGGTCGTCCGCATGGACCTGCGGGGCTATGGCGACTCCCCCGCCCTTCCCGCCGACCATCCCTGGCGCTTCGACTCCCTGGTGGAGGATGTGGTGCGCCTGATCGGCGCGCTGGACCTGCCTCGCGTGCATCTCGTCGGCGGCAAGATCGGCGGCACCATCGCTCTGGCCGTCGCTGCCCGCCATCCGGAACTGGTGGACCGCCTTGCCGTGCTCGGTGCCCCCGCCTCGCTGCGGGACATGATCGCCCGCACCCCGGCCTGGCGGCAGCAGATCGCGACTGAAGGTGTGTTGCCCTGGGTGCGCGGCTCCAACACTGGCCGTATGGGCACGCGCATGACGCCAGAGCAGCGCGAATGGTGGGCGCAGCTCATGGGCCGCACCGCCGCCTCAACGCTCGACGGCTTCCTGCAGATGGTTCCGAATGTGGACGTGACGGAGGAAGTCTCCCGCATCCAGGCACCCGCCCTGGTTGTCACCACGACCGGCAGCGGCCTGGGCTCGGTGGACCAGGTGCGCGCCTGGCAGGAGCGGATGCCCAACTCGCGCCTCATGGTGCTGGAGAATGACAGCTACCATGTCGCCGCCTCCGACCCCGACGAGGTCGCACAACTCGTGCGCGATTTCCTGTTCAGCGGCTCAACAATCTGACACAGCGGCTCCGCGATTCCGGCGCGGGCGGTCACCCGCCCGAACCGCCACCGCGGAGGATCAAGCTTTACTGCAAGGGTCTGGTGCCAAAGGCGGGCGTGAGTTCGTCCTCGCTGCGCCGCATCAGCGGCTCCAGCCGGCGCGCCGGGTCTTTTGCCTGCCGCGCGCATTCCGCCCCGGTCACTTCCGGCAACTCCGTCCCACGTCGCCAGAGACGTGAGACCTTCGAGAGCAACCTCGTATTCGCGCGCATTGGCCCCATGCGCCGCGCGAGATCATTGCCGTTCATTCCGTCCTCCCACGATGTGAAACAGTGGGCCAGCCCTGGAGCAGTGTTCGCCTGCGTCCGCTGCAAACGGACCAGCCCCTTGCCTGAAGAGCGGCCTCTCGCTTCCGGGCGATCCAACCCTCCAGCGATCCGAATCAGCTAGGGTCTGCACCCGCCGATTGGAAGACTCCCGCGCCACACGCGCCGGAGCGGATCCTTCCTCTGCTTCCGGAGAAGGCTAGTCAGCCCGCGCGCCCGAGGCCTCGATCACCCGGCCCCATTTCATCCGTTCGTCCTCGATGAAGCGCAGGAAATCAGCCCCGAACAGCGTTCCCGGCTCTGCCCCGGCACCCGCCAGCCTCTCGCGCAGCGTAGGCTCGGCGAGGGCTGCCCTCACCTCATGGGTGATCCGCTCCTGCAGCGGTTCTGGCGTCGCGCCCGGCGCCCCCATGCCGAACCAAGAGGACGCCTCGAAACCCGGCAACCCAGCTTCCGTCACCGTCGGCAGATCTGGCAGCGCCGCTGCGCGCCGCGCGCCCGCCACGGCCAGGGCCCGCACGCGCCCGTCCCGCACCTGCGGCAGCACCGCGGGCATGTTGTCGAAATAGATCTGCAGCCGCCCGCCGATCAGGTCCGTCATCGCCGGCGCTGCGCCCCGATAGGGCACATGGACGATATCGACTCCCGCCATGCTTCGCAGCAGTTCTCCCGCCAGATGGTTGGTTCCACCTACAGAGGATGAACCGAAGGCCAGTTGTCCCGGCTGGCGCTTCGCCAACCCGATCAACTCCTGCACGCTGTGCGCGGGGCTGGAAATCGGAACCATCAGGACGATCGGAACCGAAGCGACGAGGCCGATTGGCGCAATGTCCCTCGCGGGATTGAAGGGCATCGTCCGGTAGAGCTTGTCGTTGATCGCGAAGGGACCAGGCGAGTTGACCACCAGCGTATAGCCGTCCGGCGGTGACTTCGCGACGAAGTCCGTCCCGACATTGCCGCCCGCGCCACCACGGTTCTCCACCAGGAAGGGCTGCCCCAGCCGCTCCCGCAACGTCTCGGCCAGAAAACGCGCGACGATGTCGGTCGATCCGCCCGGCGGGAAGGGAACGATGATGCGAACTGGCCGATCGGGCCAGGCGCCCTGGGCCAGGGCCGGCCCCGTTGCGGCCGCGCCGAGCACCCCCAGCGCGGATTGCATCAGCGCGCGCCTGGATACCGGTTCCATGCCGCCTCCTCCCGTTTTCCGTGACGTTGCGGGACAGCAGGGGCTTAGGCAAGCACCGAAATGAAACCCTCCCTTGACAGTCCGGCGACGCAGTCATCCCCTCCTCCGCAGCAGGCCGTCTGAGCCTGGAAGGGGAGCGCGCCTGGATGGCGGAATTCCGTTGTGACCATGTTCACCTCCGGAGCTTCGACGCCGAGGCCGCGGCCCGCTTCTACATGGAGGTCTTCGGTGCCCGGTTCCTCTTCGGCCGGGCCGTGGACGGAATGGCGCGCCTAGCCGTCTCGATCGGCGAGCTGACCCTGTTCATCGACCAGATGCCCCAGGGCACTCCGGTCGCGCCGCATCCGCCCTATGTCGGCCTCGAACATATCTGCCTGGCCGTGAACGGCTTGGATGCCGTTGCGGAGGAGATGCGCAGCAAGGGCGTGACCTTCACCGTGGAGCCCCGCGAATTACGTCCGGGGGTCCGCTACGCCTTCATCGAGGCGCCAGACGGCGTCCGGCTGGAACTGATCGACAGGGCCGCCTAGCGCAACCTGCGGGACGGCTCTAAGCGCTCCGCCGGCGCATCAGGAAGGCGGCCCATGAATCCACTTTCACCCGTTCCGGTCCTCTGCGTCGCGCTGGGCGGCGCGCTCGGCTCGGTGGCACGCCACGCGCTCGGCGTCATGGCACTGCGCTATCTCGGCGCCGCCTTCCCCTGGGGGACGCTCACGGTGAATGTCGCGGGCAGCCTCGTCATCGGCGTGATCGGCGGCATGATGGCGGCGGGCACGGCGGTGGCACCGGAACTGCGGCTCTTCCTCGTCACCGGGATTCTCGGCGGCTTCACCACCTTCTCTTCCTTCTCGCTCGACACTGGCGCGCTGTTCCAGCGTGCACCAGCGCTCGCGGCCCTCTATCTCGTCACGACCATCCTGGGCGGGCTCGCGGCTTTCGCACTGGGCTGGTGGATCGGACAGCGCGCGGCCTGACCGGGCGCCTCAGCTCTTCAGCGGCTTCTTCCCGTGCGATACCTCCGGCGTGCCGCGGAACAGCGACATATGCGTGTGCGTCGCCACCCAGGGACCGCCTATCTTTTCCCGCGCGAAGGTCACGGTGGCGCGGCCCAGCCGCTCAAAGGGCGATCCGTCCGGCCGGTAGCCCGTCGAATCCCATACCGCCATGCCCGTGGCATGCAGCCGATCCGGCGAAACCACGGCCTGCACGCCGTCCAGTCGCCAGGTGAAGCCGTCAATGGTCGGCCACACCTTGCGCCACTGGTTTTTCTCCGCGAGATCGCGCCCCTGCATGAGATCGCCGTAAGTTCCGAAAGCAATGAAATTCTCCGCAAAAAGCGGGCGGGCCGGAACGAAGTCCACGGCCCGGACATGCTCCGCCAGGCGCCGGAACCAGTCGCGGATCAGGGCGAGGTCCCGCGGGTCCACGGCGGCAGCCGCCTTCACGGGCATGCGGATTCTCCGACTGGACTCAAGGCGGTTAGAGGCCGGGCCGGCCCAGAGCTGCAAGCCCCCGAGACAAACGGCCCCGCAAGGCTCCCGCCGATCAGCCGCGTCGCACCTCGTGAAAAAAGGTCGGCTCGTTCCGGCCGCGCGCCGGAGCATGGGTGATCCGTACCCCCACCGGCGCCATGCCCAGCGCGCGCATCACCGCGAATGAGGCGTGGTTGTCTGGCTGCGCCCCGGCCTCCACCACACTTACGCCCAGGCGTGCGAAGGCAACGGGCAACAGCGCCTTTGCCGCCTCCCGCACATAGCCCTGCCCCCGATGCGCCTCGGCACACCACCACCCCATGCTGGCGCGCTCCGGATCTTCGCGCCCACGCAGGGCATGTACCCAGCCGACCAGGGCGCCATCCGCATTCCGCTCCACGACGCAGGGCAGGCCGATCTGGCGCCACTCCGCAATGCGGGCAGCCATGCGCTTCTCCGTCCAGGGCATGGGCCAGGCGGAAAGACGGGCGGAAATCGCATCGGTCATCAGCACCGCCAGCGGGGCGGCATCGCTGGCCTCCGCAAGACGAAGCGTGAGCCTCGGCGTGCGGATCGGCAGCCCGACGGCTCGATCGGCCGGAACGGCCCGGGTCACCTCGTGCATCAGGTCCTCCTCTCGGCCGGCAGGATCATTCCGGAGCGGCGCCGCCCCGTCGAGCCACCCCCGTCCCGGTTCCTTTCCGTCGGGCCAATCTCGACGCGGGCCCCCGCCATCGCTACCTCCCCTCCATGCCCGCCACTCTCCGCACCGTCGCCGACGATGAGGCCGATCTCCGCCTCGACCGCTGGTTCCGCCGCCATCACCCTAACCTCACCCAGGGTGCGCTCCAGAAGATGCTCCGCACCGGTCAGGTGCGGGTGGACGGTAAGCGGGCGGAAACCAGCACGCGCCTCACCCCGGGCCAGCAGATCCGCGTTCCCCCCATGCCCGAGGCGCCGCCGCCCGAGCCCGCCCGCCCTGCCGTTTCGGAACGTGACGCCGCGATGCTGGAGCGGATGGTCCTCTACCGCGATGATTCCGTCATCGCGCTGAACAAGCCACATGGCCTTCCCGTGCAGGGCGGCCCGAACATCGCCCGCCATCTGGATGGCATGCTGGACGCGCTGCGCTTCGGCGCCGAGGAACGCCCCCGCCTCGTCCACCGGCTGGACCGCGACACCTCCGGCGTCCTGCTCCTGGCGCGCAGCGCCGGCGCCGCCGCGAAGCTCGCCTCGGCCTTCCGCAGCCGGGACGCCCACAAGACCTATTGGGCGCTCGTCGTCGGCCGCCCGCATCCGCTGGCCGGGCGGATCAACATGCCCCTGGCCAGGCAGGGCGGCCCCCGCGGGGAACGCACCGCCCCCGCCGAGGAAGGCGAGGAGGGTGCGCATGCCATCACCGACTTCCGCGTGGTGGACAATGCCCGGAAGCACGTCTCCTGGCTGGAGATGAACCCGCTCACCGGCCGCACCCACCAGCTCCGCGTTCATGCGGCCTCCGCGCTGAAATGCCCGATCCTCGGCGACGGAAAGTACGGTGGCGCAGCCGCGCATCTGGAGGGGATGTCGAACCTGCTGCACCTCCATGCCCGCTCGATCGAGCTGCCCCATCCCGAGGGCGGCACGCTGACCGTATCGGCACCTCTTCCGCCCCATATGGACGAAAGCTTCGAATTCCTCGGCTTCGACCGGCCTCGCATGCCGCCGGCCAAGCATTCGCGCTGACGCCCGCCAGAACTCCGGGAGCCCTGCCATGACCGAGCCCGCGCGTCCCGGCGCCCCCCATGGGCGCCTCCGCCGCCTGCGCCCCTGGCTGATCGGCCTGGGCATCCTCGTCATTGGCCTGCCGCTGGCCGGCTATGTGGCCCTGCTGCTGCTGGTTCGTTCCGACGCCATCCGCCCCCGCCTGCAGGCGGCGGTGGAGGCTGCGACGGGCCGCGCCTTTACCCTTTCCGGCCCTGTCGGCCTCCGCCCCTCCCTCGTGCCCACCATCACGCTGGAGGGGCCGACCCTGGCCAATGTCCCGGGTGGCTCGCGCCCGGAAATACTGCGTGCCCGGCGGATCGAGGCGGAAGTGGCTCTCATGCCTCTTCTCTCCCGCCAGGTGCAGGTACGCCGCCTGACCCTGGTCGCCCCGGACCTGCTGCTGGAGACGGATGCCCAGGGCCATGGCAACTGGCAGCTCGGCCCGGCCGCGAGGCCAGAGGTAGTGGCGCAGCAGCCCACCGCCCCTTCGGAACCATCCCAGCCTCTCACCCTGGATGTGGACGCTGTGAATATCGAGGGCGGCCGCGTCACCTGGCGCGCTCCGGGCCGCGAGGAGGTGGTGGAGCTGCCCCATCTGACTCTCCGCGCCTCTGACCAGGCGATCCAGGCCGAGGGGCAGGTTGTGGCACGTGGCGTCACCGCCGCGGTGAAGGCGGGCACGGGTCCCCTGGCCGCGCTGCTCACCAATCGTCCGGGCGATTGGCCCTTCCGCGCCAGCCTTTCCGTCCCCGGCCTGAATGCCGAGGCGACGGGGGCCCTCGCCCTGCCCTTCCGGACCGATGGCTGGCACGCCCGCCTGGCGGTGACGGCCGATTCCGTGGACCGGCTGGCCCCGGCCCTGCCGGGCGTCACCCTACCTGCCGCGAAGGGCCTCTCCTTGGTGGCGGAGGCTGATGGCGCCTCGGGCCTGAAAACACTGAACGCCTCCGCCGCCGAGCTGGCCTTCCAGGCCGGCGGCCGCACCGTGGCCCTCGCCGGCGCACAATTCGGCGCCCCGTCACCGGATGGGCCGGTGACGCTGACAGGCACGCTGCGGATCGGGGAGCTGCCTCTGAACCTCTCCGCCCAGGGGCCGAACCTTGCCGCCGCGCGTAGCGATGCGCCGCTGCCCCTGGTGGTGAATTTGCACGGCGAGGGCCTCGCCGCCTCTATTCAGGGGGCGCTCGCGCCGGGGCACCGGACCGAGGGGACGGAGTGGCAAGTCTCGCTGCGCGCCGCCGATCTGCGGGCCGCCGCTACTCAGGCCGGGGCGGCCGGCCTGCCAGCGCTGCATGATGCCACGGCCGAGGGGCGGCTGCGCCTGCTGGCCGATGGCGGCGACCTGCCTGAACTGACCCTGACCGCACGCGAGGCCGCCGGCCAGGGCAGCCTCTCCTGGCGCCGGGGCGGCGTCCTGCCGCGCGTGACCCTGCGGGCGAGGCTGGACCGGGTGGATGCGGACGCGCTGACGGCCAGGCCCGCCACAGCAGCCCCTGCCCCCGCGCCGGCATCCCCGCCGCCGGCGCCCCCCGCCCCTGCGCCCGCTCCGGCGGCGCGGCCCAATGGAAGGGTCATTCCCGACACGCCGATCGACCTCTCCGCCATCCGGGACGCTTCCCTGGCCCTGGATGCCGAAGCGAGCATCGCCGCGCTCCGGATGCATGGGGCTGATTGGCGTGACGTTTCGCTGCGCGCCGCGCTGGATGGAAAGAAGCTGACCGTCGAGCGCTTCGCGGCCGCCACGCCGGGCGGGCCGGTTTCAGGCAGCCTCTCGGCCGAGGCGGATGGGGCGGTACCGCGTCTGTCCCTGACCCTGCTCAGCGGCGAGGGCGGAGTCGATCCCGCCCCGCTCCTGGCTGCCTTCGGCACGCGCTCGCCCGTCTCGGGCAAGGGAGCGCTGGACCTCTCGCTCCGAGGCGAAGGCGCGGGGCTGCGGGCCGTGGCAGGCAGCCTGGCTGGGCATCTCGGCCTGGCGATGACGGGCGGGCAGCTCGATCCGCGCCTGCTGGCCGGCGCCACCTCCGCCCTACGCGGCGTGGTGCCCGGGAATACGCTGGGCGACGCAGCCGAGATCCGCTGCCTCGCCCTGCGCTTCGAACTGACGCGCGGCGTCGCACAGTCCCGCGCGCTGCTGGTGCAGACGGGCGTCGCAAGCACCACGGGCGGCGGCGCGGCCAATCTGGGTGACGAGACCCTGGCCTTCCGGCTGCGCCCGGTGGTGCGGGTGGGCGATGTCTCCCTCACCACGCCGCTGGGCATCACCGGCCGCTTCGCCGATCCGCGCTTTAGCGTCGATCCGAACGCCGCGACGGCGGCAGCGGCAGGGGTGCTGGGCGGGCTGGCGCAGCGCTCGAATGATCAGGACACGGCCGCGATCGGATCCCTGGTGGAGGGGCTGCTGGGTGGCCGCAGCGGCGCGGCGCCTGCCGCCGACTGCGCGGGGCAACTCGCGGTGGCCCGGGGCGCGGCGCCGGCGGTCGGCACGCCCCCGCCCGCACAGGCCGCCCCGCAGCATGAGCGCCGGCCGGCCGTGCAGGATCTGCTGCGCGGGCTGCTCGGGCGGTAAGGCGGATTGGTAAGGTCCGGGATGGGCCGGGCAGGAATCGAACCCGCAACCAAGCCGTTATGAGCGGCCAGCTCTAACCGTTGAGCTACCGGCCCATCCCAGGGATTTCTCTAGAACAGGGTCAGGCCGCGAGGAAGGTGCGGATTGCGCTCTCGGCCTTCGCCATCCCGGCTACCCCCTCCAGATGGCCGAGACCGCCCTCGAGCTCCACCAGCGTCACGGGGCGCCCCGCCCTGCGGAGCATCTCAGCCAGGTCACGCCCATAGGTCACAGGGAAAATGCGGTCCCCGGCGGAAGGCGCCACAAGCCATTTCCCCTTGCTGCGGGCCAGGGCCGTGGCGGTGTCCGGATACTCGTTCAGGAAAAGCTGGTTGGCGCGGGTGAGATAGAGGAACGCATTGGCATCGGAGGTTCTGGCGCGTGCCATGGCGGCGTCGTTGAGGAACTTCTCTATGGCGAAACTGTCGCCGATCCTGCGGGCGGGATCCTGCCCCTCCGCGGGGCGGCGGCCGAACTGCGCCAGGGAGCCACGATCGCGGGCCTGGAGGGTGACGATTTTCAATGCCTCCGCCAGGCCACGCGTGGGCGGCTCCCGGCCCTGGCCGTAATATTCCCCGTTGCGCCAGTTCGGGTCGGAGCGGATCGGAACCTCCCAGATATCCATCCAGCCCAGGAGGAAGGCGTCGAACTCGCCCGTTCCGACCACAGGCATCACGCGGTCGATCATCTCGGGATAGGCGCAGGCCCATTCGATGGCCTGCAGAGCGCCCATGGAGGGGCCAGCCACCATCGCCAGGCGTTTTACGCCCAGGCTGTCCAGCAGCCGCTTCTGCACCTCGATGAAGTCCCGCATGGAGACCACGGGATAGGTCATCCCGAAGGGCCTGCCAGTGGAGGGGTCTAGCGCCGACGGGCCGGTGCTGGTCGTCGAATCATCGTTGATGTTCAGGTTCACCAGCGTGTCGGAGGAGATAACGAAGAAGCGGTTCGTGTCGATCGCCTTGCCGGGGCCGATGATGTCGTCCCAGTAGCCGGCAGGGCCGCTGGGCGTGTAGCGCCCGAAGGCATGGCTATTGGCCGAGAAAAAATGCGTGATCAGCACGGCGTTGTCGCCGGCCGGATTCAGCATGCCCGCGGTCTGGTAGCCGATGCGGATATTGGGGACGGTGCCGCCGGAGCGGGTCTGGTAGGTGCCGCCCTCGAAGACCTGCTTACGTACGATCAACGGCGCGGCATCCGCAGCCCGTGCCGGGGCCGGTGTCGGGGCCGGTGTCGGGGCCGGTGTCGGGGCGCTGCCTTGGGCAGCAGCAGGGCCCGCGGGCTGGATGGCGGGGGCAGCCAGGGTTCCAGCGAGCATGGAGGCGGTCAGGACCGCGCGGCGGCGGATGGTAGGTTCGGTCACAGGCATTCCTCTCCCTGCCGGGATCGCTCCCGCCATGCTGAGGGCGGGCACGGCGCGGGACAAGCCGTCGAATGGACGCTGGGCGCATGCGCTGCTAGAGGCGGCGACATTTCGTCGCATTCCGCGTCGACGCGTTAAGATCCAGGATCACAGCCGCATGAATCCCAGTCTGATCCCGACCGGCAAGGCCCCACCGCACGACATCAACGTCGTTGTTGAGATCCCCGAGGGAAGCCAGGTCAAGTACGAGCTGGACAAGGAGACCGGCGCGGTGGTGGTGGACCGGTTCCTGTTCACCCCCATGGCCTATCCGGCGGCCTATGGCTTCATCCCCGGCACCATCGCCGATGATGGCGACCCGACCGACGCCCTGGTGCTGATCCCTGCCCCGGTTGTGCCGGGCTGCGTTATCCGGTGCCGCCCGATCGGCGTGCTGCTGATGGAGGACGAGGCGGGGCAGGACGAGAAGCTTGTCTGCGTGCCGCATGACAAGATCCACCCCTTCTTTTCCGATATCCAGTCCTGCGACGACCTGCCGAAGATCACGCGGCAGCAGATCGAGCACTTCTTCTCTCGCTACAAGGATCTGGAGCCCGGCAAGTGGGTGAAGATCACGGGCTGGGGAACGAAGGATCAGGCGGCTGAACTGATCCAGAAGGGCATCGCGGCCGCCGCGACCAAGTAGCCGCAGCTCACTCCGGCGCCGGGCGGAAATGGAGCGGCGGGACGGCCCCGCCGCCTGCTTCAGGCAATAGCGCCCGGCCGCTCCACCACCAGCCCTGCTCGGCACGGGCAAGCAACATCCAGCAGTCCGTCCGGTCCATAACGACCGCCTGACCCCTGGAAGCCTTGACAGCTTCCAGGCAAGAACCACCTAAGCGCGCAGCAGTCCGTTAAATACAACGTATACGCGTGCGTGGGCGTCACGCCGGATCGGCAGCCCCCGCCAGGAGCCTTTATGCCTGGAGATGACATGGTCCGGCAGCCGGCCCTGCACAGGGAACCGGGAAGTCGCTGGTGGCCGCGCGTCCTCGATATCCAACTCCTCGCCTCCTTCGTTCTTCCAGCCCTGCTCTTCGCCGGGGTGGCAGCCTATGACCGCACCGAGGCGCTCGGCACCGCGAAGCGCGACCTGCTGGCCACCCTCGACACGATCCAGGGGCATGCCGAGAAGGTCTTCCAGCTCCAGGCGATCGCGATCGGCGCCGTTACCGAAAGGCTGGGAAGCCAGTCAGACGAGGAAATCCGCGCTGCGCGAGCCAGCCATCACGCATTTCTCCGCAACCTGAGGCAGCACGCCAACGAATCCCTCGGCATCGTCATCTTCTCCGCGGAGGGCCACCCACTCGTTGAATCCGCCCGGTCGCAGCCCCCGGAGCATCTCGACGTCAGCGACCGGGAGTATTTCCGCTGGCACCGCGACCATCCGGAAACGCAGCCCTATATGGCCGGGCCGGTCCGCAGCCGAGGTGGAAGCGGGACAGTCTTCTTCATGACGGCACGGCGATCCGCGCCCGATGGCTCCTTCCTCGGCGTGGTTGCCGTCGGCATCCAGCAGAGCACCTTTCTGGATTACTGGAACCGCGCCGCGCTCGGTCCGGGCGAGATCGTCAATCTGAGCCGAAACGACGACGTCATCCTGGCGCGCCGCCCCCCCGTGGAGGTGACGGATGGCAGCCGAATCTCCCGGACTGCCCCTCTGGCGCAGGCCATCAGTTCCGGCGCGGAGCGCAGGGTCGTCAAGGGCATCTCGCCGCTGGACGGAGTTGATCGGCTGATCGCCTATCGCCGCGTCGGGCCCTTTCCGGTCAACATCGCCTATGGCGTGCCCCGGGCCGCCGCCTTGGGGCGGTGGTACGAGCGCCTCGTGATCTATGGTGGCTTTGCACTCCTGACCAGTCTGACACTGGCTTCCCTGGCCCTCCTCTCCAGGCGCCGCCACCGGGAACTGCACGATCTCAACGCCAGCCTCGAGCAGCGCGTCGCGCAGCGGACAGCTGAGATCCAGGCAAGCGAGGCCCAGGTGCGCCTGCTGGCGCGGGAGGTTGACCACCGTGCGAAGAACGCGCTTGCCGTCGTTCTGGCGACACTTCAGCTCACGCCACGCAGCGATGCCGCGAGCTATGCGAAGGCGGTGGAGGGGCGCGTGACGGCCTTGGCACGGGCGCAGACCCTGCTTTCGGAGGACCGCTGGCGGGGCGTCAGCCTGCATGCGCTGCTGAAGGCGGAACTCGCGCCTTTCGTTACGGACGGCCTGGGCGAGGCTGGACCCCGGGCCGATCTGGACGGCCCCTCTGTCCTGCTTCCCGCGATCGCCGCGCAGCCCGTTGCGATGGTGGCGCATGAGCTGGCGACGAACGCGGTGAAGCATGGCGCGCTCTCCACCCCCGGCGGGCGGGTCAGCGTTTCCTGGTGGCTTGCCCGCAATGATGATGAGCACGGCGCTACCCTCTTGCTCCGCTGGGCCGAACTCAATGGCCCTCTGCTTGCTGCTCCACCGACGCGGCGCGGCTTTGGAACCAGGGTGCTGGTCTCGACGGTCCGTGGGCAGCTTCGCGGGCAGATCTCGCTGTCCTGGATGACCTCTGGCCTTATCTGCGAGATCGAGGTGCCGCTCGCCCGCCTGGCACAGGACCCGGCACATGAGGAAAGCGCCGCCGCCTGAGGCTTCGGCAGAGCCCCGATGCGTTTTCGGGCCGGCCTACTCAAGCCGTCTCTAGAAAGAAGAAGGCGACGCCGAGCGTTACATAGACGCTGACGAGCAACAGGCCCTCAAGCCAGGTTGATCAGCAGGATGAGCATGGTCGAGAGCAGCCCGGCATTGGCCGGGTTGAAGTCCTGCTTCTTCCTCCCGATCCCACCGGCCAGCATGGCGAGGCCCAGGCCAAGCAAGGTGGTGGCGAGGAGGGAGCCGGTGATCTGGGCCTGCACCACCGCCACCTGCCCGCCGGTCAGCACGAAGAGGGCGGGGATCAGCTCCGCCACGCTGCCGAAGCTGACATTCAGGAGCCCGCCGATGGCCGGGCCCGCATGAGCGGCCAGTTGCTCCGTGCCCCGCCGCAGCCTGAGAAGCTGCCCGGGAGAACCGCCGGCACCGCCGGCGGTTGTGCGGCGTGCTCAGCCGATGCCGGCGAGAAGCTCTACAACACGGCCCGGCTCGGGGATTTCCACGTCATGCGGGACGGGAAGCTCGATGTAGCGCCAGCCCGGCTTGGCGCGGGCACGCTGCCTGCTGGGCTCGATCGAGGAGAGGGCCGGATTAGTATAGGCCACATAGGTGACGGGAAGGCCGGCGCCGGCGGGCTTCACGAGATGCATCACGCTCTCATAGGTACCGATCGGATGCGGCCGCAGGCGACGCATGAACCATTGTTTGCCCGGGCTATCCGGGATCGGGAAGCCTTCGGGGCCCGGCACCGGCAGGGCCACGCCGCCGCCTTGCTCCTGCGCTACTTTCCGGCGGGCATCCGCCATGCCGGGCGGCAGGATCTGGAAGACCGTCTCGCCATTCTCGGGGATCAGGGCGTCGAGGTAGACGATATGGCGAATCCGGTCCGTCAGGCGGTCGGCCACGCCCGTGACCGCCACGCCGCCATAGGAGTGGCCGACTAGGATGATGTCGCGCAACTCCTCCGTCTCGATGACATTGGCGACGTCCTGGATATGGGTCTCCACCGTGATCTGGCGGGACAGCAAATGGCTGCGCTCGCCGAGCCCGGTCTGGGTAGGAGTCCAGACACGGTGGCCCTGGCGGCGCAGGCCCTCCGCTACGTCGCGCCAGATCCAGCCACCGCCATAGGCACCGTGGACGAGGACATAGGTCTTGGGCGCGGAGGCGGCAGGTGCCTGCCCTTGTGCCTGGGCCAGGCTGGTCGCCACGGGCGCGGTGGCCAAGGCGGCGATCATGCTCCTGCGCTGCATGCAGCTTCCTCCCGGTCTTCTTGGGTGGAAGCCTAGAGGGCCAGTCGGAAGGGGGTCAACGGGCGGCGGCTAACCGGCCCGCTGGGGCAGTCGCAGGCCCAGCCCCACCGGCACCGGCCATTCCTCCCGCACCCGCCGCACCACCCTGAAGCCGGCGGCAATGTAGTTGGGAAGGGCACGCGGGTGGTCCGCCGTGCAGGTGTTCACCGTCAGCAGGGAACAGGAACCAGCCCAGGCGGTGTCGATGGCGTGGCGCAGGAAGGCGCGCCCCAGACCGCCCCCGATCGCGTGGGGCAGCAGACCGAAATAGGCAAGGTTGGTGGTGCCGTCCCAGCGGCGCTCCAGTTCGTAGAAACCGGCCGGCTCGCCATCACGGTAAAGGGTGTAGATGGAAACAGCCGGATCCCGCAGCAGCGCCGCGAGCCGGTCATCCGGCATGGTGCGCCGCAGCCACCAGCAATAGTCCCGGCCCACCGTGTCATAGAGATAGCGATAAAATCCGACGGTGCAGCGGTGCACCGGCACCACACTCACCTCGGGCGGCAATGGTGGCGGCGGGTCGGCCGGCGGGTTCTCCATGCGGAGAAAGGTGACCTCGACCTGAACCGGAACAGTCTCGGCCATGGCTAGAGTATATTCCGTTCGCGCAGGCTCACTTCCGATACTCCGGCCTGTTACGGGAAGTTCCATGTCACGCCGCCAGGCCATGCGGCCCGGCGGTCATTCACCCGTCCTTCAGCTATCCAGGAAGGAACGCAGCTTACGGCTGCGGGTCGGGTGCTTGAGCTTGCGCAGCGCCTTCGCCTCGATCTGGCGGATGCGCTCGCGCGTCACGTTGAACTGCTGGCCGACCTCTTCCAGCGTGTGGTCCGTATTCATGCCGATGCCGAAGCGCATGCGAAGAACACGCTCCTCACGCGGCGTGAGGGAGGACAGCACGCGGGTGGTCGCCTCGCGCAAGTTGGACTGGATCGCGGCGTCCAGTGGGATGATCGCTGCCTTGTCCTCGATGAAGTCGCCGAGATGGCTGTCTTCCTCGTCGCCGATTGGCGTCTCGAGGGAGATCGGCTCCTTGGCGATCTTCAGGACCTTGCGGACCTTCTCCAGCGGCATGCCGAGCTTCTCGGCCAGTTCCTCCGGCTGCGGCTCGCGGCCGATCTCGTGCAGCATCTGGCGCGAAGTGCGGACCAGCTTGTTGATCGTCTCGATCATATGCACGGGGATGCGGATGGTGCGGGCCTGGTCCGCAATGGACCGGGTGATCGCCTGACGGATCCACCAGGTGGCATAGGTGGAGAACTTGTAACCGCGGCGGTACTCGAACTTATCCACCGCCTTCATCAGGCCGATATTGCCTTCCTGGATCAGGTCCAGGAACTGCAGACCGCGATTCGTGTACTTCTTGGCGATGGAGATCACGAGGCGGAGATTTGCCTCGATCATCTCCTTCTTCGCCTGGGTCATGTCCCGCTCGCCGCGGGACACGGTGGAGTAGACGCGCTTGTACTCGCCCACCGGCAGGCCGGTCAGGGCGGCAACCTTGCCAATTTCGGCGCGGACAGCCTCGGCATCCTCGCGGCTGTTCGCCACGAAGCTCTGCCAGGCCTTACCCTTCAGCTTGGAAATACGGTCGAACCAGGCCGGATCCATCTCCGAGCCCTGCCACTGCTCCAGGAACTCGGCACGCTTGACCTTGTGGCTCTCCGCCAGGCGCAGGATCTGGCCCTCAAGGCCCACCAGCTTGCGGTAGAGGCCCTTGATCTGGTCGACCAACTCCTCGATCCGGTTGTTGTGCAGATGCACCTTCTGCACCAGCGCAACCAGTTCCTGGCGCTGCTTCTCGTAGGACTTCTCGGACTTGCCCGCGAGTTCCTCGCCGGAGGTATAGGCCTCCATACGCTTGGAGGACATCTTCTCGAGCTTGGAGTAAGCGGCCTCGATCGCCTCGAAGGCAGCCAGCGCCTCCGGCTTCAGCTTTTCCTCCAGAGCGGAGAGGGACAGGCCGACACCCTCGCCCTCCTCGCCTTCCTCGAACTCCTCGGCCTCCGGCGGCGGGCCGTCCGGCATGTCGGCGTTGTTGGTGGCTTCCAGGTCGATCACGTCGCGCAGGAGCATCTTCCCGTCGCGCACGGCCTCGTGCCAGCCGACAATGGCGCGGAAGGTAAGCGGGCTCTCGCACAGCCCGCCGATCATCATGTCGCGGCCAGCCTCGATACGCTTGGCGATCGCGATCTCGCCCTCACGCGAGAGCAGCTCCACGCTGCCCATCTCGCGGAGATACATGCGGACGGGGTCGTCGGTCCGACCGAGGGACTCCTCGTCGACGTTGCCGCCGCCCTCCTCGTCGTCCTCGGACTTCTCCTTGCCTTCCTCTTCCTCGCCCTCGGCCTTGGCGGCAGTCTTCTTTTCCGGATCCTCGTCGGCGCTTTCCTCAGCCTCGACGAGGTTGATGCCCATCTCGGAGAGGAGGGCCATGGTGTCCTCGATCTGCTCCGAGGAGACCTGTTCCTGCGGCAGGGCGGCGTTCAGCTCATCATAGGTGACGTAGCCACGCTCCTTGCCCTTCGCGAGCATCTTCTTGACGGAGGCCAGCAGGCTGTCGAGCAGCGCGCCCTCCACCGCTTCATCCCGGTGCTCCGCCGTCTCCGTGCCGCCTGCCACCTTCGTCGCCATGCCTGTCTCCCGCCACGGATGGAAACTCCGGCGGACGGGTGCGGCCGCCGCCAGAGAATGAAGCCTCTACCCTATGGAGTGGCGCTGTCAGCGCCGTCCTCCAGCCCCGTCTCACCACGGCGGAGCGCAGAAAGGGCCAAGCTGAGGCGGATGACGCGCGAATGGGCCACGGCGTCATTCGCCGCCTTCGATTCGCGCACCGCCTCTTCCAGGTCCTCGACCAGCGCGCCCTCGCCCCGCAGGAAGCCGAAGAAGTGCCACCAGCCTGCCAGGGTCTCACCGGGCTGGGCATCGGGGCTGGCTTCCCGCGGGAGGCCAGTCGCGCGCATGACCCAAGCCCGGGCCTCGTTCAGGCCGGTCGCGTCCAAGTGGGCAACCAGATCAGCCGAGTCAAGCGAGCTATCCCCGCCATTTGACGGTTCCGTGAGGCCTTGTGCCTCTTCCATCAGGGCCTGGTCGGCATGCCAAGCCAGGAGGGCCGCCTGGAGCGCTGAGGGATGGCCATGGGGCAGCTCCAGCAGGGCAAAGGCCTCCTCTACCTCATTCAGCAGCCAGGGATGGGCCAGGGTGATGGCGAGAAGGCAGCGGGCCTGTTCGATCCGTGTCGCTTCGATGGCTGGGGAGGGACGTGGGGGCAGGCGCGGCGGGGGCTTGAAGCCCTGGCGGGCGCCACGGGGCAGGAAGCCCCCTCCCCCTCCCCCGCCGGTGCGCTGGGGCCGCGGAGGGCGCGTGCTCTCGAAGAAGCGGTCCAGCAGGGCGCGGCGGTATTCGGCGGCCAGGGCTTTGTCGGGGATGCGGCTGGCGGCGGCGGCCAGGTCGTTTCGGAACGCCGCGCGGCCCTCCGGCGTGCCCAAGGGGCGGTCGCCGGCCATCAGGTCGTAAAGAGCCGCGGAGAATGGCTTTTTCGCCTTCAGCACCGCGTCGAAAGCGGCCGGCCCCTTGGCGCGGATCAGCTCATCCGGGTCCTTGCCGCCCTCCACTGTCGCGAAATGCAAGGTGCGCTCGGTGCCGAGCAGGGGAAGGATCATATCGGCGGTGCGGGCGGCCGCGCGTATCCCGGCGGCGTCGGCATCCAAGCAGAGGATGGGCGCGGGGGTGACCTTCCAGATCTCCTCCATCTGCTCCGGCGTCAGGGCGGTGCCGAGAGGAGCGACGGCACCCTCGAACCCCGCCTGGTGCAGGGCGATGACGTCCATGTAGCCCTCGGCCACGATCAGCTCGGCCTTGCCACGGAAGACCGCCTCCCGCGCCATGTCCAGGCCGTAGAGGGTGCGGCGCTTGGAGAAGACGTCGGTCTCCGGGCCATTCAGGTATTTGGGCTGGCCGTCCCCCAGTATCCGGCCACCGAAGGAGACGATGCGGCCCCGGCGGTCCCGGATGGGAAACATGACGCGGTTATAGAAGAAGTCGTTATAGGCCCCTTCCCGTCCCTCGGCGGGCTTGAGGAGGCCGGCTTCGGCCAGTTGGCGCGGCTCGATGCCCAGGGATTTCAGTTCGGCGGCCAGGGCGCCACGGCCCGCGCCGGACCACCCAAGGCCAAAGCGGGCAATAGTCTCATCTGTCAGGCCGCGGCGCCGGAGGTAATCGAGGCCCTCCCGCCCCTCGGGCGAGTGAAGTTGGCGCTGCATGACTTCGGCGGCGGCGGCCAGCACGTCGTGAAGGGTGCGGGCCTTGGCCTCCCGCGCTGCCTGGCGGGGGGATTCTTTCGGAACCTCCAACCCGGCTTCATGGGCCAGGCGCTCCACTGCTTCCCGGAAGGGCAGGCCCTCGGTCTGCATGGTGAAGCCGATGGCATCCCCGTGCTGGCCGCAGCCGAAGCAGTGGTAGTGGTCGTCATAGACGTAAAAGGAGGGAGTCTTCTCGTTGTGGAAGGGGCAGCACCCCTTCCACTGACGCCCGTTGCGGGTGAGCTTGACCTTCCGGCCGATAAGCGGCGGTAAGGGTGTGCGCGCGCGCAGCTCGTCAAGAAAGTTGGGCGGGAGGGCCATGGGCCCTCCCCTGTAGCATTCCCGGGCTCAGAGCCCCAGCTTCAACCGCCCAGCGCGGCCTTCACCATCGGCCCGGCCTTGGCCATGTCCAGCACCGCCGCGTGCTTCGCCTTCAGCGCGGCCATGACCTTGCCCATATCCTTGATGGACGAGGCGCCGGTCTCGGCCACAGCCTCCTTCACGGCAGCCTGCATCGCGGCCTCATCCAACTGCTGGGGCAGGAAGGACTCGATCACCGCGATCTCGGCCTCTTCCTTCTCCGCCAGCTCGGGGCGGTTGCCCTGGCGGTACAATTCCACGCTTTCCCGCCGGGACTTCACCATGCCGCGCAGAAGGGAGGTGATCTGCTCCTCCGGAATCTGGTCCACGCCAGAGGGGCGGGAAGCGATGTCGGCATCCTTCAGCTTGGCCGTGATCATGCGGATGGTGGACACGCGGGCGGTGTCGCCGGCCCGCATGGCGGCCTTCAATTCCTCGGTGAAGCGGGCGCGCAGGCTCATGATCGGGGTCTCCTGAGTTCGGGCGCGGGGTTTAGAGCGGATCGGGCCAGGGAGCCATGGAGGGGCGCCATGCGAGAGCCTGGGAAGTGACTTCCCAATCCAGCATGCAATTCGTCCTTCCCCTGGGAAGCCATTTCCCACATATTCAGGGCATGCGGACGGTCGAGCAGATTCTGACCCTGATGGGTGGCGCCAGCGCGGCAGCGGCGCATTGCGGCATAGGCACGGAAGCCATCCGCAAATGGCGTCAGGCTCGAGCGATTCCACCCCGTCACTGGCCGGCGGTGCTGACCGCAACCGGGCTTTCGCTGGAAGACCTGCCCCGCGCCGATGCCGATCCGCTGACCCATTCCGCTGCCCACCCGGCCCAGGAGCCCTCGATGACCTCTGCCTCGACGAACGCCCTGGATGCCAATGCCGTTCCTGAGGGAGCGACGGCCTGCCTGGTGCTCAGCAATGGCAAGGTCATCTGGGGCCGCGGCTTTGGCGCCCCGGGCCGGAAGGCCGGCGAGGTCTGCTTCAACACGGGTATGACCGGGTATCAGGAGACGCTGACCGACCCCTCCTATGCCGGGCAGATCATCACCTTCACCTTCCCGCATATCGGCAATGTCGGCGCCAATGCTGAGGATATTGAGGCGATCACCCCCGCCGCCCGCGGCCTGGTGGTGAAGCAGGACCTCACCGAGCCCTCCAACTACCGCGCCACCCGGCACCTGGATGACTGGCTGAAGAGCCATGGCGTGCCCGGCATCTCCGGTGTGGACACCCGCGCCCTGACTGTCCTGATCCGCGATGCCGGCGCCCCGAACGGCGTGATCTGCCACGCGCCGGACGGAAAATTTGATCTGGCCGCGCTGCGGGCCGAGGCCGCAGGCTGGCCGGGGCTGGAGGGCATGGACCTGGCGAAGGAGGTGTCCTGCCGCCAATCCTACAAGTGGGACGAGGCGCTCTGGGCCTGGGGCCAGGGCTACGGCAAGCAGACCGCGCCGAAGCACCGGGTCGTGGCCGTGGATTACGGCGCCAAGCGCAACATCCTGCGCTGCCTGGCCGATGCCGGCTGCGAGGTGACCGTGGTTCCCGCCACCGCCACCGCCGAGGAGATCCTGCGGCACGGGCCGGATGGCGTCTTCCTCTCCAATGGTCCCGGCGATCCAGCGGCGACGGGCGAATATGCGGTTCCGGCCATCCGGGGCGTGCTGGATGCGGGCAAGCCGGTCTTCGGCATCTGCCTGGGGCATCAGCTTCTCGCGCTCGCTCTCGGCGCCAAGACCTACAAGCTCGATCGCGGCCATCGCGGCGCGAACCAGCCGGTGAAGGACCTCGCCACGGGCAAGGTGGAGATCACCTCTCAGAATCACGGCTTCGCGGTGGACGACAAGTCTCTGCCCGAGGGCGTACGGGTGACGCATGTGAGCCTGTTTGACGGCTCCAACGAGGGCATCGCCTGCGAGGCGCGGAACGCCTTTTCCGTGCAGTACCACCCGGAGGCCTCCCCCGGCCCGAGCGACAGCCATTACCTGTTCCATCGCTTCACCGACATGATGACAAAGGTGGGGTAGCTTGCCCTCCCTCGCCTCCCTACTCGCCTTCGCGGCCCTGTCGGTCGGTCTCGCGCTCACGCCGGGGCCGAACCTCCTCTATCTCGTCTCCCGCAGCCTGACTCAGGGAACGCGGGCGGGCATGGTGTCGCTGATCGGGTGCCAGGCGGGAAGCCTGGTCATCATGCTCGGCGCGGCGGCGGGAATCACGGCGGCGCTGCTGGCCGTGCCCTATGCCTATGACGCGATGCGGCTGGGCGGCGCGGGCTATCTGGCCTGGCTGGCCTGGCTGGCCTGGCAGAGCGTGCGGCCCGGCGGGGCTGCGCTGTTCTCGCCGCGGCCCATTCCTCCGGAGGGCGGCCTGCGCCTCTTCTCGCTGGGTTTCGCCACGGCCGCGCTGAACCCGAAGGTGGCGCTGTTCTATGTGGCCGTGCTGCCGGCCTTCATGGATCCGGAGCGCGGCAGCCTCTTCATGCAGGGGCTGGTGCTGGGCGCGATCCAGATTGGCATCTGCACCATCTTCGACGCGCTGATCGTGGCGGGCGCGGGCGGCGTCTCGCGCCTTCTCTCCGCACGGCCGGTCTGGCTGGCGGTGCAGCGCTGGGTGCTTGGCGCGGCGCTGGCCCTTCTGGCGGTGAAGCTGCTGACGGCGGATTCCCGCGCGTGATCCGGCTGTTGTTCCTGGCACTGCCGCTCTCGCTTCTGGGCTGGTGGACGCTGCGCCGCGTGGGCCAGCCGCGCGACAAGGCCTGGATGGGCGGCGTCGCCATCTCCTTCATCGCCCTCGGCGGCGTCGTGTTCTTCTCCGGTGACGGGTTCGAGACCGGGCGCAGCCTGGCCGCCGGGCTCTGGGCCGGCGTGCATCTCCTGTTGTTCCTCGTGCTCTGGCCCTTCCTGGGGCGCGCGCGGTGAGCAGCCCCTTTCCTCACTCGGGCGCCCCCGGCGCCATCATCCTGTTCCTGCTGCCCCGGAGGGCCTGAGCCATGCCGAAGCGCACCGACATCCAATCCATCATGATCATCGGCGCCGGCCCGATCATCATCGGTCAGGCCAGTGAGTTCGACTATTCCGGCGCTCAGGCCTGCAAGGCGCTACGCGCCGAGGGCTACCGGGTGATCCTGGTGAACTCCAATCCCGCCACGATCATGACCGATCCGGATCTGGCGGATGCGACCTATATCGAGCCGATCACGCCGGAGGTGGTTGAGAAGATCATCGCCAAGGAGAAGCCGGACGCCCTCCTGCCGACCATGGGCGGGCAGACCGCGCTGAACACGGCGCTGAAGCTGGCCGATGCAGGCGTGCTGGAGAAGCATGGCTGCGAGTTGATCGGCGCCAAGGCCGAGGTCATCGACAAGGCCGAGGACCGGCTGAAGTTCCGCGATGCCATGACCAAGATCGGCATCGAGAGCCCGCGCAGTCACATCGCCCACACCATGCAGGAGGCCTGGGAAGGGCTGGAGCAGGTGAAGCTGCCCTGCGTCATCCGCCCCTCCTTCACCCTCGGCGGCACGGGCGGCGGCATCGCCTATAACCGCGAGGAATTCGAGCAGATCGTCGCCTCCGGCCTTGATGCGTCCATGACGACCGAGGTGCTGATCGAGGAGAGCGTGCTCGGCTGGAAGGAATACGAGATGGAGGTGGTCCGCGACTCCGCGGATAACTGCATCATCGTCTGCTCCATCGAGAACCTGGACCCGATGGGCGTGCACACCGGTGACTCCGTCACCATCGCCCCGGCGCTGACGCTGACCGACAAGGAATACCAGCGCATGCGCGATGCCAGCATCGCCTGCCTGCGCGAAATCGGCGTCGATACCGGCGGGTCGAATGTGCAGTTCGGCATCAACCCCGCCGATGGCCGCATGGTCGTCATCGAGATGAACCCGCGCGTCTCACGCTCCTCGGCGCTCGCCTCCAAGGCCACCGGCTTCCCGATTGCCAAGATCGCGGCGAAGCTGGCCGTGGGCTACACGCTGGACGAGCTGACGAACGACATCACAAAGACCACGCCAGCCGCCTTCGAGCCGACCATCGACTATGTCGTCGTGAAGATCCCGCGCTTCACCTTCGAGAAGTTCCCGGGCACGCCGAACACGCTGACGACCAGCATGAAGTCGGTCGGCGAGACCATGGCGATCGGCCGCTCTTTCCCCGAGGCGCTGCAGAAGGGCCTGCGCGGGCTGGAGACGGGCCTTTCGGGCCTGGATGATGTGGCCGTCCCGGGTGATGGCTCGCCGGAGGCCTATTTCGCGGCCCTCGCCACGCCGACGCCGGACCGCATCCTCATCGTGGCCCAGGCTCTCCGCGCCGGGCTCAGCGTTGATGCGATTCACGAGGCCTGCAAGTTCGACCCCTGGTTCCTGCGCGAGACCGAGAAGCTGGTGCAGGCCGAGGCCGGCGTGATCCAGAACGGCCTGCCGACCGACGCCACCGGCATGCGCCGCCTGAAGGCCATGGGCTTCTCCGACAAGCGCCTGGCGAAGCTCGCCGGCCTTTCCGAGCCCGAGGTCGAGACGCGCCGCACGCGGCTGGGCGTGCAGCCCGTCTACAAGCGCATCGACACCTGCGCGGCCGAGTTCGCCTCCAGCACGCCTTATATGTACTCTACCTATGAGGGCGGATTCGGCACGCCGGTCTGCGAGAGCGACCCGACCGACCGGAAAAAAGTGGTCATCCTCGGCGGCGGCCCGAACCGCATCGGCCAGGGCATCGAATTCGACTACTGCTGCGTCCACGCCGCCTATGCGCTGCGCGAGGCCGGGTTCGAGACCATCATGGTCAACTGCAACCCGGAAACGGTTTCCACCGACTACGACACTTCCGACCGGCTGTATTTCGAGCCGCTGACGGCTGAAGACGTGATCGCCCTGATCCGCAAGGAGCAGGAGAAGGGCACGCTGCTGGGCTGCATTGTGCAGTATGGCGGGCAGACGCCGCTCAAGCTCTCCCAGGCTCTGGACAAGGCGGGGATCCCGATCCTCGGCACCTCCGCCGAGGCGATCGATATCGCCGAGGACCGCGAGCGCTTCCAACAATTGCTGAAGGGCCTCGGCCTGAAGCAGCCGCAGAACGGGATTGCCCGCAACCTCGAGGAGGCGGCGAAGGAAGCCGAGCGGATCGGTTATCCGGTGGTGGTGCGCCCATCCTATGTGCTCGGCGGGCGCGCGATGGAAATCGCCTACAACCACGAGCAGCTGCTGCGCTTCGGCAAGGAGGCGGTGAAGGTCTCGGGCGAGAACCCGATCCTGATCGACCAATACCTGCAGGACGCGATCGAGGTGGATGTGGACTGCATCGCGGATGCCGCGGGCGAGGTCTATGTCGCGGGCGTCATGGAGCATATCGAGGAAGCCGGCATCCATTCCGGCGACAGCGCCTGCTCCCTGCCCCCCTATTCCCTGCCGCCGGCCATCATCACCGAGTTGAAGGCCGAGACCGAGGCCATGGCGCGGGCCCTGAAGGTGCAGGGCCTGATGAATGTGCAGTATGCCGTGAAGGACGGAGAGATCTTCGTCCTGGAGGTGAATCCGCGCGCATCCCGCACTGTGCCCTTCGTGGCCAAGGCGACCGGCGTGCCGGTGGCCAAGATCGGCGCGCGGGTCATGGCGGGCGCCAAGCTGGCCGAGTTCCACCTCGATGACAGCCTGATCAACCGCCATGTCGCGGTGAAGGAAGCGGTGTTCCCCTTCAACCGCTTCCCGGGCGTGGATGTGCTGCTCGGGCCGGAGATGAAGAGCACGGGCGAGGTGATGGGGCTGGATCTTTCCTTCGAGCGGGCCTTCCTCAAGTCCCAGATGGGGGCTGGCGTGAAGTTGCCAGAGGGCGGCACGGCCTTCATCTCGGTGAAGGATTCCGACAAGGCGGCGGCGGTCTCCCTCGCCCGCCGTCTGTCGGAGATGGGTTTCGACATCCTGGCCACCCGTGGCACCGCAGCCCGCCTGCGGGAAGCGGGACTGGCGGTCCGCGTCGTGAACAAGGTTCTTGAAGGGCGGCCGCATTGCGTGGATGCCATCAAGTCCGGCGAGATCCAGCTGGTGATCAACACCACAGGCAGTGGGCGGTCAGTCAGCGACAGTTTCGACATCCGCCGAAGCGCCCTGACACAGGGCGTTCCGCACTACACCACGATCGCAGGCGCCCGGGCTGCGGTGCATGCCATCGCGGCCCTCCGGGCGGGGACCCTTGATGTGGCGCCCCTTCAGGCGTATTTTCAGCCTTCGTTCTCCTAGCGGGTTCTGAACAAACCTGCACTGGGTTGGGGCGGGACCGGCATCCTCCATCGGGGTGAGCCGGCGCCCGCCTCAAGCGTTTTCAGCCCCGCCGCGCCTCCCGGGAGGGGGGCGCGGCGGATGCATCATAAGCCGTCCGATGCGCCCTCATTCCGGGGGTGCAGAGGTGGCCATGAGCCTTATGTCGTATTGAGGGATCGCCGCTGTGCAGAAGTTCCCGATGACCGCCGAGGGCCTCGCCCGTCTCGAGGAAGAGCTTCGCGTCCTGCGCGCCGAGGAACGCCCGGCCGTGATCCGCGCCATTGCCGAAGCCCGCGCCCATGGCGACCTTTCCGAGAATGCCGAGTATCACGCGGCGCGCGAGAAGCAGTCCTTCATCGAGGGCCGGATCGCGGATCTGGAATCCGTCATCCCCTCGGTCGAGGTGATCGACACCTCCAAGCTCTCGGGCGACCAGGTTCGCTTCGGCGCCAAGGTCACGATCGTTGACGAGGAGACGGAGGAAGAAAAGACCTACCGTATCATCGGTGCCTATGAGGCCGACATGAAGAACGGGTCGATCTCCATCTCCTCCCCGCTCGCCAAGGCCCTGATCGGGCGCAAGGTGGGCGACAGCGTCGAGGTTCCGGCGCCTGGCGGCTCGCGCTCCGTCGAGATCACTGCCGTCTCCTACACCTAATTTCAGGGGTCTAGCGATGTCGCTGGCGCGGGCGGTCACGGCCCATCCGGTCGTCTCGGCGCCTGCCGTGACGCTGGCCGATGTTCAGGCGGCGGCGGAACGGATCCGCGGCGCCATCCTGCGTACCCCGCTGGTGGAGCCGCATGCCGTGGCCCGGATCGCCGGCGCCCGTGTGCTGCTGAAGCTGGACAGCCTCCAGGCTACCGGCGCCTTCAAGGAGCGCGGGGCAGCGAACCGGCTCGCCCTGCTCTCCGCGCGGGAGCGGGAGGCGGGGGTGATCGCCATGTCGGCGGGCAACCATGCCCAGGCCGTGGCGCGGCATGCCTCCCTGCTGGGGGTCCGCGCGACCATCGTGATGCCGCGCTTCACCCCGGCCACCAAGGTCGTCCGGACCGAGGGCTGGGGCGCCCATGTCGTCTTGCATGGGGAGACGCTGGCCGAGGCTGCGGCCCATGCCCATGAGCTGGCGCTGCGGGACGGGCTGGTCTTCGTGCACCCCTATGACGATCCCGCCGTGATCGCCGGCCAGGGCACCATGGCCCTGGAGATCCTGGAGGATGCCGGGGAACTGGACGCCATCATCCTGCCGGTTGGCGGGGGCGGGTTGCTGGCCGGCTGCGCCGCTGCCATTGCCGAGGCTCGCCCGGGGCTGAAGGTCTATGGCGTGGAGGTGGAAGGTTATCCCGCCATGGCCCAGCGCCTGGCAGGCAAGCCGGTCCTCGTCGGCGGGCCCACCGTGGCCGAGGGCATCGCGGTGCGTGATGTGGGCGAGTTGCCCTTCACCCTGTTGCGCGACATGGGCATTGAGGTTCTGGTTGTGCCTGAAGCGGCAGTGGAGCAGGCCATCGCCGTGCTGGCCGAGAACGCCAAGGTGACGGCCGAGGGCGCTGGCGCCGCCGGACTTGCCGCCGTGCTGGCCCACCCTGCCCTCTTTGCTGGCAAGCGCGTGGCGACCACGGTCTGCGGTGGCAATATCGACCCCCGCATCCTCGCCAATGTCTTGCTGCGCAACCTGCTGCGTGACGGGCGCATCCTGCGCCTGCATCTGGATATCCCCGACCGCCCGGGTGTGCTGGCCGACATCTCCACCCGCGTCGCCGCTGCCGGCGGCAATGTGATCGAGGTGAGCCATCAGCGTCTCTTTGCCGCGCCCTCCGTCCAGACGGCGGAGCTGGAGCTGATGGTGGAGGTGCGCGACGCCGCCCAGGGCGCCGCCATCGTCGCGGCGCTGGAGGCAGGCGACTACGTGGTACGGCGCGGGTAAGCCCGCCATACCGGGAGCTGTCCTAAATGAGGGGTCTTGGCCCCTGAGAGCTTGGCGGGGGGCCGATGTGACGGGAATCGCGGAAAGGGCAGGCAGAGGCTGATGCCGGGCGCCACTGCCGCAGCGGCCGACGCCCGGCCGCGCTCACGAACCGTTCGGGTCCTACGGGCCGTCTTCCGTCCGGCGCATGTCCTGCTCGGCCTCTCCCTCGCCGCCCTGGCGGTTGTGGCCTTCCTTGGCTGGTGCCTGATCCGCATCCCCGTGGGCGGCGGAATGACGCCTGACGCCTCGCCGGCCTCCCTGATCCTGGAGGCGCGGGACGGCGCGGCCTTCGCGGCACGCGGCAGCCTGCATGGTGACCCCATCCAGCCGGATGCCATCCCCAAGCCCCTGATGGATGCGGTGGTGGCCATCGAGGACCGGCGCTTCTTCGAACATCACGGCGTGGACCTGCGCGGCATCGCTCGCGCGCTTTGGCGCAACCTCACCGGCGACAACCGGCCGGAGGGGGCGAGCACCATCACCCAGCAGCTCGCACGACTGCTTTACCTCTCCCAGGAACGGAGCCTGATCCGGAAAACGCAGGAGGCGATGCTCGCCCTGTGGCTGGAGACGCGGCTGAGCAAGGAAGAGATCCTCGCCCGCTACCTGAACAGCGCCTATTTCGGCGCAGGGGCCACCGGGGCGGATGCGGCGGCGCGGCGCTACTTCGGCAAGCCAGCCACGGAGGTGAACCTGGCCGAGGCTGCCATGCTGGCCGGGCTGGTCCGCGCGCCTTCCGCCCTGGCGCCCACGCGCAATCCGGAAGCGGCCCGGCGCCGGGCGGATCTGGTGCTCTCGGTCGTTGAGGAGACGGGTCGCACCACGCCTGAGGAAGTGGCGGCCGCCCGCGCTGCGCCCCCTGCCCTGCGCACCCCGCCCGAAACCCAGCCCGGCCGTGGCTATTTCGCCGACTGGGTGGAAAGTGAGGCGCGGCGCCTGGTTGGGCCGATTCCGATCGACCTAGCGGTTCGCAGTACGCTGGACCCCGCCCTGCAGGATCTGGCCGAGCGCATCGTGGCGCGGTGGCTGGACCGAGAGGGCGAGCGGCAGAAGGTCGGACAGGCCGCGCTGCTGGCGATTTCGCATGAGGGTGCGGTGCTGGCGGCGGTGGGCGGCCGGGACTACACGGCCAGCCAGTTCAACCGCATCACCCAGGCCCGCCGGCAACCCGGGTCGCTGTTCAAGCTCTTCACCTATGCGGCGGCGCTGGAGGGCGGGATGCGGCCCGACAGCATGGTGGTGGACCAGCCTGTCACCATCGGAAACTGGTCCCCAGGCAATGCCTCGGGTGGCTTTCGCGGCCCCATGACCCTGCGACAGGCCTTCGCCCAATCCGTGAACACAGTGGCGGTACAACTCTTCCAGGCTACGGGACGGGGCCGGGTGCTGGACGTGGCGAAGCGGATGGGGCTGCGCTCGCAGATGCCGGAGGGACCGAGCATCGCCCTCGGCAGCGGCGAGGTGACCTTGCTGGAGATGGTTTCGGCCTTTGCCTCCATCCCCGGCAATCATGCAGTGGAACCCTATGTGGTGCGCGGCGTGCGAGCGCGGGACCGGACGCTCTACACGCGGCCGGAAGGGATGCAGGCCGGCGCGCCGGTCCTTTCCTCCGCGGCGCAGCAGGGCATGCTGGACCTGATGCTCTCGGTGGTGCGGGAAGGCACGGGGCGTGCGGCGCGGCTGGACCGCCCGGTGGCCGGCAAGACCGGCACGACGCAGGACAACCGCGATGCCTGGTTCATCGGCATGACGGCCGATGTGGTTGTCGGCGTCTGGGTCGGAAATGACGACAACTCGCCCATGCAGAATGTCAGCGGCGGCGGGCTGCCGGCACGGATCTGGCACGACTTCGTAGCCGAGGCCGACCGCGTGAAGACCGTTGAGGCCCCGCTTCCGGCGGAAGCCCCCGCCACCACCGCCGAGGCACCGCGCCAGGTGGCCCCGCTCCGCGGCCCGGCGAGGGTGGTGGACACGGCCACGCTGCGGATCGGGGACCGGGCCGTGCAACTGGTCGGCGTGGTTGGCATGGGCGGGGAATACGCCCGCGACATGGAATCCTTCATCGGCGGGCGCGACGTGGTGTGCGAACCAGCAGGTGACGGCGCACATCGCTGCACAGTAGGCGGGCGTGACCTGTCCGAGGTGGTGCTCTCCAATGGAGGTGGACGGGCCTCAGCGGAAGCCTCCCCGGTGCTGCGGCGGAACGAGGCCGCGGCGCGCGCGCGGGGATTGGGGATCTGGGGCGGGCGATAAGAAGGAGGGGGAAGAATAACCTCTTCCCCGCGCTCCCATCGTTCTTTCTCCCGGTTCCAATCTGCGCGGGTTAGGGCGCGCGCCGTGCCATCAGCCAGGGGGAACGAAATCGAACCCCCAGGCCTCGGTAATCTGAGCCGGCCGGAGCCCTCCCGATTCCTGTCGACAGCCGGCCCAGATGTCGAAAGACACGTCCTCCGTCCCGGCCGCGTCTGACGCGCCGCATAAGGTCGAGAAAGCATCGAGCCCCGGGCTCCGCCGACGCCGCGTCAGCGACTGGCGGTCTGATCACTCACGGCCCGGGTACTGCGGCGGGTCCGAAAACCTGGCCCGGCGGCCGGGTCGGATACGTCGCTCGCTGGGCTAAGGGTAGGCCTACCCCTCCACCGGCACCCCGGCCTCGTCCTTGGAGGTGCGGATGGTCTGCAGCGTCCGGACATGCATCACGGTGGCCGCACCGGTCAGGCGGTTGGTCAGCTCGTTCTCATGGGCGGGGTTGCGGGCCACCAGGCGCAACAGGAAGTCGCCGCCGCCACGAATCATGTGGCATTCCCGCACTTCCGGCCATTCGCGCACCATAGCCTCAAAGGCCTCCAGCACTGGCAGCTTCTGGCTCTCCAGCCCGACCACGGCGAAGAAGGTGATTTCCCAGCCGAGCGCCGTCGGGTCCACATCGGCGTGGTAGCCGCGGATCACGCCCGTCTCCTCCAGGCGCCGGACCCGGCGCAGGCAGGGGGGAGCGGAAAGGCCGACCTTCGCGGCCAGGGCCACATTCGTCATGCGGCCGTCGGCCTGCAGCTCCCGCAGAATGTCGCGGTCGGTGGCGTCGAGGGCGGCAGGGCCGAGGTTGCTCAAGGGTGGGTCTTCTCTCGGGGCCGTTCGGGTCTGGACGCTCCAGGGCGGCGGACTATCCCCCGTCAGGGGGGGCGTCTTCAAGGGTGCCGGCCGAGGTAACACAGGGGTGGTGCAACGCACTTCGCACACCGATATGGTAGGCTTGCGACTCTGTACTGCACTTGGAACATGGACGTGGCCGAAACCCACCGCACGCGACTACTCATCCTTGGGGCCGGGCCGGCCGGCTATACCGCGGCCATCTATGCGGCACGGGCAGGGCTGGAGCCGATCCTGGTCGCGGGCCTCCAGCCCGGCGGGCAGCTGACCATCACCACCGATGTGGAAAATTACCCGGGCTTCGCAGCCGCGGTTCAGGGCCCCTGGCTGATGGACCAGATGCGGGCCCAGGCCGAACATGTGGGTACGCGGATCATCCAGGACGTGATCACGGAGGTGGACCTCTCCACACGGCCTCTCCGCGCCACCGGCGATTCGGGGGATCTCTATGAGACCTCGGCCATGGTGATCGCCACGGGCGCCCAGGCGCGCTGGCTCGGCATCCCCGGGGAGAAGGAGCTCTCCGGCTTCGGCGTCTCCGCCTGCGCCACCTGCGATGGCTTCTTCTTCCGCGGCCGGGAGGTAGCGGTGATCGGCGGCGGCAACTCGGCGGTGGAGGAGGCCCTCTACCTCGCCGGGCTGGCTTCCAAGGTCACGCTGATCCATCGCCGGGACAGCCTGCGGGCCGAGCGCATCATGCAGGAGCGGCTGTTCAGCCACCCCCGGATCTCGATCCTCTGGAACACGGTGGTCGAGGAGGCGCTGCCCACCGAGGGCAAGCTGCGCGCCCTGCGGGCGCTGAAGCTGCACGATACTCAGGGCGGCGGGCGGTTCGAGCTGCCGGTGGACGGCATGTTCGTGGCCATCGGGCACGACCCCGCCACTTCCCTCTTCCGCGGCCAGCTCGAGACCGATGAGGACGGCTATATCGTGACCCAACCGGGCTCCACCCGCACCAGCGTGCCGGGGGTCTTCGCCGCGGGCGACGTGCAGGACCGGATCTATCGCCAGGCCGTCACGGCGGCCGGCAGCGGGTGCATGGCCGCGCTGGATGCCGAGAAATGGCTGGCCCACATGCCGGACGACGCCCCAGCAGTCGCGGCCTATGACGCGGTGGACGGCTGATGCCGCTCGATTGGGACAAGCTCCGGGTCTTCCACGCCGTCGCGGAGGCAGGATCCTTCACCCATGCCGGTGACACGCTGAATCTCAGCCAGTCCGCCGTCTCCCGCCAGATCCAGGCGCTGGAGGAAAGCCTTCAGGTGCCGCTCTTCCACCGCCATGCGCGCGGCCTGATCCTGACGGAGCAGGGCGAGACGCTGAACAAGACGGTGCGCGAGGTCTTTGCGAAGCTGGCCATGACCGAGGCCCTGCTGACCGAGAGCCGAGAGCGTGCGGCAGGCCGGCTGAAGGTGACGACCACCACAGGCTTCGGATCAACCTGGCTCGCGCCAAGGCTGGAGCGCTTCCTGAAGCTTCATCCGGAGGTGACCGTCACCCTGCTGCTGGACGACACGGAGCTGGACCTGGCGATGCGCGAGGCGGACCTGGCCATCCGCATGCACCCGCCCCGCCAGCCCGACCTGATCCAACGTCATATCGCGACCTTCGGCTGGAAGGTGGTGGGATCGCCGGAATACCTGCGCACCGCGGGAATTCCGCAGCGGGCGGAGGACCTGGATGCCCATCGCCTGATCATCTACGGCGACTACCGGCCGCCGGTGGACGACATCAACTGGCTGGCAGAGGCCGGGCGGCGTCCGGGATCACCGCGACGCGCGGTGGTGGAGGTGAACTCCCTCCCAGCCATGCTGCGGGCCGTGCGCTCGGGCCTCGGGGTGGCTGCGCTGCCGGACTATATGGGCGACGACCTTGCCGACCTTGTACCCGTGCTGACCGATCTGAAAGCGCCGAAGATCGAGGCCTTCTTCGTCTATCCGGAGGAGATGCGGAACTCGAAGCGTGTGGCGGTGTTCCGCGACTTCCTGGTCGCGGAACTGGCTGGCGGAACAGGCTAAGGCATGTTGCATCGCGTTATGCGCTGTCCGCATGGCCGGCACCCGCACTTCGCACGCGCAGCATGACCAAACGAAGCATAGGCTCGGTTTCGTTCGGTAATTGAGCCGAACGGGGTCGATGGACCCCGCGTCTCCCAGACGTGAAGCCTCCCTGTATGTCACTTGCCCGGAAGGCTCTTGCTTTCCGGGCTTTCTTTTTCCTGTGTGCAGTGCCACCTGACGCGCATCCCGCGGCGCGGCTCGCCGGATCCGAAAATGACAGGCCAGGGCCGGAAAAGGACCCCGACAGAGAACCATGATGCGAACCCTTAAGGGCACAGACTTCAACGACCGCAGCAAGAATTCCTTGGAGGCCAAAAAGGCTCTCCTTGAGCGCTTCAAGGCGCGGCCGACGGCGGATGACCCGACGGTGCTGGCCCGGCAGGAAGAGCGCCGGCAGATCATCGAGGCCCGCGAGGCGCGGGAAGCCGAGCGGCGTCGCCTGAAGGAAGAGGAGAAGGCCCGCCAGGAGGCCGAGCGCCTGCGACTGATCGCCGAGGAGGAGGCCCGCCAGGCCGAACTCGCCCGACAGGCGGCCGAAGCCGCCGAGGCGGCCCGGCAGGCCCTGATCGAGGCGAAGCTGGAGCGCGACCGCCGTTACGCGGCGCGCAAGGCTCGGGCGAAGGGAAAGAAGTAAGCCGCCTCGTCTTCCAGGATTTGCGTTGGACGCCGTCGGCTCCCTCAGGGGCCGGCGGCGTTTTCATGCGGGGAGACGGATGACCGGCTCTGCCCCGAGGCGGCGGAATCCGGCCGGCGAGCCCAGTAGATCCGCCAGGCCGCCCATTTGACAGGGCCTCGCTGCAGCACCTGGCTGAGGTGCTGCGCCCGTGCCGCACGCGGTCAGTCCGGCTTTACGTTCGCCACGCGAATGACTTCGGCCCAGCGCGCAATATCCTCTTTCAGGAAGGCCCCCATCGCCTCGGCGTCCCGGATATTGACGGTCATGCCGACTTCGGTCGTGCGGGTGCGGACAGGCTCTCGCGCCATGGCCGCGAGGGCCAGTTCCCGCAGCCGAGCCAAGGCGGGTGCCGGCACGGCAGCGGGCGCGAAGAGGCCGAACCAGGCATCTGCCTCTACGCCTGGCACGCCGGCCTCGGCCAGGGTGGGCAGTTCCGGCAGATGCGGCGAGCGGCGGGGCGAGGCCACGGCCAGGGCGCGAAGCTTGCCAGACTGCACCTGGGAAAGGATGGTCGGGGTGGTCGCGAAGCTCACCTGCACATGGCCGCCCAGCAGGTCGTTCAGCATGGGCGAGGAGCCGCGATAGGGAACATGCACCATGTCCACGCCGGTCCTGGTCTTGAACAGTTCCAGGGTCAGGTGCGAGGCTGAGCCCTGGCCAGTCGAGGCGCAGGTGATTTGACCGGGTTGCGCGCGGGCCAGGGCCAGCAGGTCTGACACGCTGCGCGCCGGCACGTCTGGGCGCACCACCAGGATGTGCTGCAGGTCGGCCAGCCCGGCGATCGGGGCAAAATCCTTCAGAGGATCGTAGCCACCGCCATCGGGCAGCAGCGAGACATTGGTGGCATGGGTCTGGTTGGAAGCGAGCATGATCTGTGTGCCATCCGCCGGCCCCGTGGCGACGCGGCGCGAACCGATCGAACCGCCGCCGCCTGCCAGGTTCTCCACAACCACAGGGACGCTCAGATCCTTCGCCATTTCGGCGGCAACGAGGCGGGCGAGGACATCGGTGGAGCCCCCAGCCGGATAGGGCACGACCAGTGCGATCGGGCGGGTGGGGGTCCAGGCGGCCTGCGCGCGGGCTGCGCCAGGCAGGAGCGCCGCCGTGGGAAGGATGAGGGCGTGGCGGCGCCTGATCGTAATGGCCATTGGGGAATCTCCCTTCCCGTCCTGCTCCCGGCACGGGGATGAGGTGACGGATGGCATGGATCTGCGGATGGCGGAACGGCCTCGTTGCGATGGCGGGGGGTGTGCCACCTGCGGGGCCAGGATGACGGCAGACGTCAGCCGGGGCAGGATGGGTTCTCGCGGCACAGGCGCCGGCAAGGAGGCAGCATGTTCTTCGAGGGCTTCACACTCGAGACACGCGAGGCGAACGGGATCTCGCTGCGCCTGCGCCGTGGCGGCGAGGGGCCGCCACTGCTGCTGCTGCACGGCAACCCGCAAACCCACGTCATGTGGCACAAGGTCGCACCAGTGCTGGCGCGGCGCTTCACCGTGATCTGCCCGGACCTGCGCGGCTACGGCTTCAGCGGCAAGCCCGCCGTCTCACCGGGGAGCCTGCCCTTCTCCAAGCGCGAGATGGCGGCCGATATGGCGGCGCTGATGGTCGGGCTAGGCTTCGAGCGATTCGGTGTGGTGAGCCATGATCGCGGCGCGCGCGTGGCGCACCGGCTGGCGCTGGATCATGCCGATCGGGTGGAGCGGCTCTGCACCATGGATATCGTGCCGACGCTCGCGCATTTCGAGCGGACCGACATGGCCTTCGCCATGGGCTACTATCACTGGTTCTTCCTGGCCCAGAAGCATCCCATCCCCGAGCGCATGATCCGGCGGGACGTGGAGGATTGGTTTCGCCTGCACACCAGCCGGGAGCCGAAGGATGATGGTTTCTTCCATCCAGAAGCGCGCACCGACTACATCGCCGCGCTGCATCTGGACGGCACGGTCGAGTCCATCTGCGAGGATTACCGCGCCGCGACCGGGATCGACCTGGAGCATGACCGTGCCTCTCGCGAGGCCGGGCAGCGGCTGCGCTGCCCATTGCTGGCGCTTTGGGGCACGAAAGGAAAGATCGGGCAGTGGTACGAGCCGCTGTCGCTGTGGCGCGAATACGCGGACGGGCCGGTCACGGGTGGACCGGTGAACAGCGGGCACTATCTGGCGGAGGAAGCGCCGGAGGAGGTGCTGGCGGCGCTGGACGGGTTCCTGGGCTGACCTCTCAGACCGTGAATTGCTCTGCGAGGATGCGCTCGGGCAGTCCCTGATCCGGATCAAAGAGCATCGTCAGACGGACGCGGTGATCCTCGCAGATTTCCACGCGGTAAATGTTGCGCACCTCCGTGTAATCGGCGACGGCTGCGACGGGGCGCTTCTCCGCTTCCAGAATGTCGAAGGCGACGCTGGCATTGCCGGGCAGCAGCGCGCCGCGCCAGCGGCGGGGGCGGAAGGCGGAGATCGGCGTCATGGCCAGCAGATTCGTCCCCAAAGGGATGATCGGACCATGGGCGGAGAGGTTGTAGGCCGTGCTGCCCGCCGGGGTAGCGACCAGGATACCATCGCAGATCAGCTCGGGCAGGCGAACCTTGCCATCCACGAGAATGCGGATCTTGGCGGCCTGCCGCGTCTCACGCAGCAGGGAGACCTCGTTGATCGCCAGGGCCTCATTCACCGTGCCGGCCGCATCGGTCGTTCGCATTCGGAGGGGCTGGAGGGAGGCGGCCTGGGCGGATCTCAGGCGTTCGAGCAGGCCATCCTCGCGATAGGGGTTCATCAGGAAGCCGACGCTGCCGCGATTCATGCCATAGATCGGCATATTCTTGCCAAGGAACCGGTGCTGCGTTTCCAGCATCGCGCCATCGCCGCCCAGGGCAACCACCACCGCGGCCTCCTCCGCCGGGGCATCCCCATAGAGGCGGGCCAGGCGCTCGCGGGCGGCATTGGCCTCCTCGGTGGCGGCGGCCACGAAGGCGATGCGGCCCGTCAGGTCTTCCGGCAGCTCGCGTACCGCGTCCGGGTCGGGCGCGCCACCCAGAAGGGCGGCGGTCATGTGCATCCCCCGACGGCCAGCGCCGGGCCTTTGCGCCTTCCCTTCCCCATCATGGCTGACCCAGTCGGGGCGGATGGGGCGGCGCCGGGATTCATTTGCACGACCATGACGCGAATACGGGGCTCCAGAGCAGCGAAATGCGGCCAGGGTGTCGCATCAAGCGCGTCCCGGTGGCCGGCGGCAAGGGTGGGTAGGGCGGGGTTGACGCGGGAGGTGCAGAGTGGCCTCCATCCCCGCAAATGCGCTGGAGGACGTCTTCCATGTTTCATCGTCGCGCCTTGCTGGGCGGTGCAGCCGTGCTGGCCGCACCGCGCGTGTTGCAAGCCCAGCCCGCCTGGCCGAACCGCCCCATCCGCCTGATCGTGGCCTTCGCTGCGGGCGGGGCAGCGGACAGCGTGGCTCGCGTCCTGGCCCCGCGGATTGGCGAAAAGCTGGGACAGACCGTGGTGGTGGAGAACCGCACGGGCGGCAGCGGTTCGAATGGTGGCGCCGTGGTCGCGCAGGCGGCGCCGGACGGCCATACGCTGCTCTGGGATGCGTCCTCGCACATCGTGAATCCGAGCCTGCTCAAGGGCCTGTCTTTCGATTACGCGACAGCCTTCCTGCCGGTCACCCTGGCGACCACCTTCCCCCAGGTACTGGCTGTGAAGGCAGACAATCCGGCGCGGAGCGTGGCGGAGTTCATAGCCCAGGCAAAGGCACAGCCAGGTAGGCTGAACATCGGAACCCAGGGCAATGCAACGGCCGGGCACCTGGCGCTGGCGCATTTCCAGCGCCTGGCAGGGATCGAGCTGACCCATGCGCCCTATCGTGGCGGCGCCGATGCGGCTCGCGACCTCGCAGCCGGCGTCCTGGACGGGGCTTTCATCACGGCGCTATCCGCCGGGCCCATCGCAGATTCCGGGCGGGCCCGGTTGCTCGCCGTAGCAACGGAGGCTCGCCTGCCGTCGCGCCCTGATCTTCCGACCTTCGCGGAGGCGGGCGTGCCCGGGCTCACCATCGCGGAGTGGTGCGCCCTTTTCGCCCCCGCGGGGACACCGATGCCAGTTGCGGAGCGGCTGCACGCCGCCACCGTCGCGGCCCTGCAGGATTCCGAGGTGAAGGCCCGGCTGGACCAGCTGGTAGACGTGCCCGTCGGCTCCAGCCCGGCCGATTTCGCGCGCTTCGTCCAAGAGGGACGCGCCACCATGGCCACGCTGGTACGGGAGGCCAATATCCGGGCGGAATAGGTTAGCTCCCTCGGCCGGGCGGACCTCCGCGCGCGGAGGCCCGTCCCATCAACCCGGTGACCAGGGCGGCGATGAGGGCGAGCCCGGCCACGATCAGTAGCGCGACCGAGAAACCAAACTGCACAATGCGCGCCACCAGCGCGAGCAGGGCAAAAACGACGGCGAGGCCGAGAGCCCAACGCATCATCGCATGCAGTCCTTTCCAGATCCGTCTCTGGAACGGCCGGCCCGGCCCCACGTTGCCGGGATAGCGCCTCGGGGCACGCTGGATCCCAGCCCTATTCCGATCGGAAGGACCGGAGATCTGGTTTCACTGCCAGGACCGCCTCGGCCAGCGGCGCAGGCCAGGGTGCACCCCGTGTCGGGACAGTGAGGCTGGCCACGCCCTCGTCGAGCAGAAGCAAGTAGAAGCGCTCAGTTTTGCTGTCATAGCCGAGGAACAGGCCGGCCTCGGCACAATCGCCCCCGTCGCAGGTCCATCCAAAGATGTAGCGGTTCCTCGCCGCCCGTAGCGAGCCGGGATCAGCGGCATGTAGATGGCGCAGGATATAGGTCTGGCGCCCACGAACTACTGAGCGGAACCCGATCGAGACGTCCGGATGAGCCGCGAGCGCCGCCACGGGCTGCCCCACGAGGGTGAGGGGCGACGGCTCCGGCACATAGTCCGACCGGGCCGGTGTGGCAAAGAGGAGGGTTACCAAAAGCAGAAGGGCGAGTGGTCTCCCACCCGCCCTCCACCAAACCCTTCGGCGAGGCGTGCTCACGCCTCGGCCGTCTCTTCCTCCGCCACCTCAGGCTTCGGACCGCTGTCCAGGCCCTTGGCGGCCACATCGCGCTCGACGAGTTCGATCACCGCCATCTGGGCGGCATCGCCGTAGCGGACACCAGCGCGCAGCACGCGCGTGTAACCGCCGTTCCGAGCCGAGTAGCGCGGCGCGAGCGTGTCGAACAGCTTGCGGACTACCGCCTCATCGCGGATTTGCGCAGCCGCCTGACGGCGGGCATGCAGGTCGCCGCGCTTGCCGAGGGTGATGATGCGCTCGACATACGGGCGCAGCTCCTTGGCCTTCGGCAGGGTGGTGGTGATCTGCTCGTGCTTGAGCAGGCTGGTCGCCATGTTACGGAACATGGAGATCCGGTGAGCGGAGGTGACGCCGAGCTTCCGGCCCGAGATCCCGTGACGCATTAACTTAGTCCTTTCCTACAGGCCGCTCAGAAGGGCTCGTCGACCTTGCGGGCCAGGTCCTCGATATTCTCCGGCGGCCAGCCGGGGACATTCATGCCGAGCTGCAGGCCCATGGAGGTAAGAACCTCCTTGATCTCGTTGAGAGACTTACGGCCGAAGTTCGGAGTGCGGAGCATCTCCTGCTCAGACTTCTGAACGAGATCACCGATATAGACGATGTTATCGTTCTTCAGGCAGTTCGCCGAGCGGACGGAGAGTTCAAGCTCGTCCACCTTACGGAGCAGGTTGCGGTTGAACGGCAGGTCATCCTCGACCTCGGCGGCGCGTGCCTCACGCGGCTCGTCGAAGTTGATGAAGAGCTGCAGCTGATCCTGCAGGATACGGGCGGCCAGAGCCACGGCGTCATCCGGCGAGACCGTGCCGTCCGTCTCCACGTTCAGTACGAGCTTGTCGTAGTCCGTGCGCTGGCCAACGCGGGTCGGCTCCACGCGATAGGCCACGCGGCGCACCGGCGAGTAGATTGCGTCCACCGGGATCAGGCCGATGGGCGCATCCTCGGGCCGGTTCTCGGAAGCCGGAACATAGCCCTTGCCCGTCGCGACCGTCAGCTCGGCGTTCAGCCGCGCGCCATCATCGAGCGTGCAGATGACCAGCTCCGGGTTGGCGATCTCGATATCGCCCGTCACCTGGATCTGGCCGGCCGTCACCTCGCCCGGGCCAGTCGCCGTCAGGGAGAGGCGCTTGGAGCCCTCGCCCTGCATACGGATGGCCAGACGCTTGATGTTCAGGACGATGTCCGTCACGTCCTCGCGTACGCCGGGGAGGCTGCTGAACTCGTGCAGCGCGCCCTCGATCTGCACCGCCGTCACGGCCGCCCCCTGAAGGGAGGACAGCAGGACGCGGCGCAGCGCGTTGCCCAGCGTCATGCCGAAGCCGCGCTCCAGCGGCTCGGCAATGATGGTCGCCGAGCGAGCAGGATCCTGCCCACCTTCGACCTCAAGCCGCTCCGGCTTGATCAGGGACCGCCAATTGCGATCCATCGCGCCACTCATGGTGGTCTTACCCCCTCAGACGCGGCGCCGCTTGCGGGGGCGGCAGCCATTGTGCGGAATCGGCGTCACGTCCTTGATCGCGGTGACGTAGAAGCCGACGGCCTGGAGGGCACGAAGCGCGCTCTCGCGGCCCGACCCGGGACCGGAGACCATGATCTCCAGCGTCTCCATGCCGTGCTCGCGCGCCTTCTTGCCCGCGTCCTCGGCCGCGACCTGCGCGGCATAGGGAGTGGACTTGCGGCTGCCCTTGAAGCCCTGGGAACCGGAGGACGACCAGGCGATCGCGTTGCCCTGGCTGTCCGTAATCGTGACGATCGTGTTGTTGAAGGAGGCGAGGACGTGTGCCACGCCGGAAGAGATGTTCTTCCGTTCCTTCTTGCGGGGACGGGCGCCCCCGGTCGGCTGACGGGCCATCTTACTTGGTCACCTTCTTCTTGCCGGCGATCGCCACGGCCTTGCCCTTACGGGTGCGCGCGTTCGTGTGCGTGCGCTGGCCGCGCACCGGCAGGCCGCGGCGATGACGGAGGCCGCGGTAGCAGGCCATGTCCATCAGCCGCTTGATGTTCATCGCCACTTCGCGGCGCAGGTCACCCTCAACGCGGAAATCGCGGTCAAGCGTCTCGCGCAGGCGGAGCAGCTCGTCCTCGGAGAGCTGGTTCACCCGGCGCTCCTCGGGGATACCGAGCTTCGCGCAGATGTCGGCCGCGTTCTTCGGACCGATGCCATAGATGTAGCGCAGCGAAATGTGCACGCGCTTGTTGTCGGGGATGTTCACGCCGGCGATGCGCGCCACGTTGCTCTCCTGGAGCCGATGCTCCGTTCGGGCCGGTCGGTGGAGCCGCCCGGCGAGGTGATCCTGACCCCTCCGCCGCAGCGGCCGGGCCAATCTTGGAAGGACTCCGTCACGGGCTGACCGGACGGCATCCGTGCAAGCGGAATTGCGGCAGGACATGGCCCCGCCGCGAAGGTGGGCGATTTACGGGCTTGACCCGGTTGAGTCAAGCACCATCGAGGATAGCCTCGATCTGGCTAGAGACGGTGGCCATATCGGCCATGCCATCCACCTGCTTCAGCTTACCCTGGGCGGCGTAATAGGGCAGCAGGGGTGCGGTCTGGCGGTGATAGGCGTCCAGGCGGGCCGCCACGGTCTCCGCCTTGTCGTCCGCCCTGCGGCTGAACTCATGGCTGCCGCAGACGTCACAGACCCCCGGAACCTGGGTCGGCTTGAAGTGGTCGTGGTAGCCGGTACCACAGGCCGAACAGGTGAAGCGGCCAGCGATGCGCTCCACCAGAGCGCCGTCATCCACCTTCAACTCGATCACATGGTTCAGCGCCAGGCCCATTTCCTCAAGCATGACGTCCAGCGCCTCGGCCTGGGGCACGGTCCGGGGGAAGCCATCGAGGATGAAGCCTCGGGTGCAATCGGGCTTCTGCACCCGGATGGCCAGCATGGCGGTGATGATGGCGTCCGGAACCAGTTCACCCCGCTCCATAATGGCCTTGGCCTCGTTCCCGATCTCCGAGCCGGACTTGACCTCGGCCCGCAGCATATCGCCCGTCGAGATCTGGGCGATCCCGTGGCGATCCTGCAGCATCTTCGCCTGGGTCCCCTTCCCCGCTCCGGGCGGGCCGAGAAGAATGAGGTTCATCGACGCGAGTTCCCTCCGCGCGGGGTGACGGGGCTGGGGCCGGTGCCCCGGCCACCCATGCGGGCCTTCCGAATCAGGCCTTCATACTGATGCGCGAACAGATGGGACTGTACCTGAGCCACCGTGTCCATGGTGACGGACACGATAATCAACAGGCTGGTGCCACCAAAGTAGAAGGGCACGCCGTACTGGCTGATCAGGAACTCGGGGATGAGGCAGACGATGCACAGATAGACGGCGCCCACCAGGGTTAGCCGGGTCAGAACACGGTCGAAATACTCGGCCGTGGCTGCGCCAGGGCGGATGCCCGGGACAAAGCCGCCATACTTCTTCAGGTTGTCCGCCGTCTCGGTCGGGTTGAAGACCACGGCCGTGTAGAAGAAAGCAAAGAAGATGATCAGGGCCACATAGAGGCCCATATAGAGCGGCTGGCCATGAGCAAGGAGCGCTGCCGCGCGGGTCAGCCAGTTCTCGGTGCCCTGGGTGGCGGCGAACCCCGAAAAGGTCGCCGGAAGCAGAAGCAGAGAGGAGGCGAAGATCGGCGGAATTACGCCGGCCGTGTTCAGCTTCAACGGCAAATGGGTCGCGTCGCCGCCGAACATGCGGTTGCCGACCTGGCGCTTGGGATACTGCACCGGGATCTTCCTCTGGGCCCGCTCCATGAAAACCACGAAGGCGATCACGGCCAGCGCCAGGACGAGGAAGAACAGGATGAAGAAGGGCGACAAGGCCCCCGTCCGTCCAAGCTCCAGGGTGGAAATCAGGGCATGGGGCAGGTTCGCCACAATACCGGCAAAGATAATGAGCGAAATGCCGTTGCCGACACCCCGGGCGGTGATCTGCTCGCCCAGCCACATCAGGAACATGGTCCCACCCACCAGAGTGGTGACGCAGGAGACGCGGAAGAACAGGCCAGGGTCGAGCACGGCCGCGCCGAAATTACCGCGCATTCCTTCCAGCCCGACCGCGATACCATAGGCCTGGAAGAACGCGATCAGGACGGTCAGGTAGCGCGTATATTGGTTCAGCCGCTTCCGGCCGGACTCGCCCTCCTTCTTCAGCGCCTCCCAGGACGGGATGGCGGCCGACATCAGCTGAACGATGATCGAGGCCGAAATATAGGGCATGATGTTCAGGGCGAAGACGGTCATCCGTCCCAGGGCGCCGCCCGTGAACATGTCAAACATGCCGAGGATGCCGCCGCCATGCTGCGACAGGATCTCGGCCATCACCGCCGCGTCCACGCCCGGCACCGGGATGTAGGTGCCCAGGCGGTACACGATCAGTGCACCCAGGGTGAACCAGAGCCGATTCTTCAGCTCGGTCGCGCGGGACAGCACGCCGAGGTTGAGATTGGCCGCGAGCTGCTCGGCGGCGGACGCCATGGGGATGCCCCTCTCTCACGACTGCGGCGCCGGGGGATAGGCCCGCGGCGCCGCAGTACATTCCGTCATGTCAGGTAGCGGCCGCAACCGCCGCGATCAAGCCGCGGGGGCTTCCTCAGCGGCACCGCGCACCGTCACGCTGCCGCCAGCGGCCTGCACCGCCGCAATGGCAGCGGCGGAGGCACCCGTCACGGACAGGGTCACGGCGCGCTTGATCTCGCCCTTGGCCAGCAGGCGGACACCCGCCTTCTTGCCAACGCGGACCAGCCCCGCCTTCTCCAGCGCCGCCTCGTCCACCGTCTCGCCAGCCGGAAGGACGCCGGCCTCGAACGCCTTCTCCAGCGTCCCGAGATTGATAACGGCGTATTCCTTGCGGAACAGGTTCTTGAAGCCGCGCTTCGGCAGTCGACGGTACAGCGGAAGCTGACCACCCTCGAAGCCGTTCAGCGACACGCCGGTGCGGGCCTTCTGACCCTTCACGCCGCGTCCGCCGGTCTTGCCCTTGCCGGAGCCAATGCCCCGGCCGATGCGCTTGAACTTCGGGCGGGCACCCTCGTTGTCGCGCAGCTCATTGAGCTTCATGGTTCAGCCCACCTTCACCAGATGCGCGACCTTGCGGATCATGCCCTGCACGGCAGGGGTGTCCTCCAGCTCGCGGCTCCGGTGCATCTTGTTCAAGCCGAGGCCGATCAGCGTCTCGCGCTGACCGGGCTTGCGGCCGATCGGCGACCCGATCTGGGTCACCTTCACCGTCTTCTTCGTGGTCTCAGACATTGGCCGTCTCCGTGGACGACGCCTCGCCGGACACGTTGGCGGCGTCGCCGCCACGCGGGCTCGGGAGGAGGTCAGCCACCTTCTTACCACGGCGCGCGGCAACAGCCCGGGGGGAGCTGCAGCGGGCCAGGCCAGCGAAGGTCGCCTTGACCATATTGTGGGGGTTCGTGGTGCCCGTGCACTTGGCGACTACGTCGCCCATGCCCAGTACCTCGAACACCGCGCGCATCGGGCCACCGGCAATGATGCCCGTACCGGCCGGAGCCGCACGGAGGATCACCCGGCCGGCGCCAAACTCACCGACGACGTCGTGGTGCAAGGTGCGGCCCTCGCGCATCGGCACGCGGATCAGGCCGCGCTTGGCCCGCTCCGTCGCCTTGCGGATCGCCTCCGGCACCTCGCGCGCCTTGCCGGCGCCCCAGCCGACGCGGCCCTTCTCATCGCCCACGACCACGAGGGCCGCGAAGGAGAAGCGCCGGCCGCCCTTCACGACCTTGGCGACACGGTTGATGGTGACGAGCTTGTCCTTGAACTCGTCGTTCTCGCGATCCTGACGCTGATCACGATTGTCGTCACGACGGCCGCGGCCCCGGCGGCGGTCGGCGCCGTCGCCGCCCTCTCCGCCCGGACGCGGCGCGTTGGAACGCGGTGCGTATGCCATTCTATCGGCTCCTCAGAACGACAGCCCGCCCTCGCGGGCGCCGTCCGCCAGGGCCTTGACCCGGCCGTGGTAGAGATAGGGACCGCGGTCGAAGACCACCTCGGTCACGCCGGCCGCGAGCGCACGCTCGGCCACCAGCTTGCCAATGGCCGCCGCCGCGTCGACGTCGGCGCCGGTCTTGCTGCCTTCCCGCACAGCCTTCTCCAGCGTCGACGCCGCGGCGAGCGTACGGCCCGCCTTGTCGTCGATCACCTGGGCGTAGATGTGCCGGCCCGAGCGATGGACGGAGAGGCGCACGCGCCCACCGCCCTTCAGCTTGATCTGGTAGCGCGCACGCGAACGGCGGCGCTGCGTCAGTACGAGCTTGCTGGACATTACTTCTTCTTACCCTCCTTCCGGAGGATCGTCTCGTTGTCGTACTTGATCCCCTTGCCCTTATAGGGCTCGGGACCACGATACGCCCGGATTTCCGCCGCAACCTGACCGACACGCTGCTTGTCAGCACCCTCGACCTTGATGGCCGTCGGGCGCTCGGTCGTGATCTTGATGCCCTCGGGGATCGGGTACCGGATCTCGTGCGAGTAGCCGAGGTTCAGGACCAGGTCCTTCCCCTGCACCGCCGCACGATAGCCCGTGCCCGTGATCTCCATCGACTTCGAGAAGCCAGTGGAGACGCCCGTGACCATGCCGTTGATGAGGGAGCGCGTGGTGCCCCACATCGTCCGAGCAGCCCGGTCGTCGCCGCGCGGAGCGACGGCGACCTCACCGTTCTCGACCTTGACGTCGACCTTGTCGGTCAGCGGCAGGCGCAGCTCGCCGAGCTTGCCCTTCGCCACCACGACATTGTCCTGAACGGTGAGGGTGACGCCAGCGGGCACCTTCACCGGATACTTGCCTACGCGAGACATGTTCCTCTGCCCTCCGTCAGAATACGCGGCAGAGGACTTCGCCGCCCACATTGGCGGCGCGAGCCTCAAGGTCGCTCATCACGCCGCGGGGCGTGGAGAGGATCGAAATGCCGAGCCCGTTGTAGAACTTCGGCAGCTCCTTGATCTTGGAGTAAACCCGGCGGCCCGGCTTGGACACGCGGGTGATCTCCTTAATGGCGGGCTCGCCCTCGGAATACTTGAGCTCGATATCGAGCACCTTGATACCGGGGCGGAGCTCCTCCGCGCGCCAGGCGCGGATATAGCCCTCGCGCTTCAGCACGTCCAAGACGTCGGAGCGGAGCCGGGAGGCAGGGGAAACGACGCGCGCATGACGAGCGCGCTGGCCGTTGCGGATGCGGGTGAGCATGTCACCCAATGGATCGGAGAGCTGCATGGCCCCTTACCTTACCAGGAGGCCTTGACCAGCCCCGGAATCTGGCCGTTCGAGGCCAGCTCCCGGAGCATGTTCCGGCTCAACTTGAACTTGCGGTAGTTGCCGCGCGGACGACCGGTCAGCTCGCAGCGCAGGCGGATGCGGTTCTTCGCACCGTTCCGCGGCAGCTGGGCGAGCTTGATCGTCGCCTCGAAGCGGTCCTCGACAGGCAACTCGCGATCCATCACCACCTTCTTAAGGGCGGCACGCTTCGCGGCATGCGCCTTGGCAAGGTGCATGCGGTGCTTATTCTTCTCGACTGACGAAGTCTTGGCCATTCGATCAGTGTCCTCCGGAACCTGTCCGGGGCCGGCGCAGGACGCCGGCCCGGTGGTTTTCCAAGATCAATTGATGAAGGGAAGCTGGAAGGCCTTGAGCAGGGCCTTGGCTTCCTTGTCCGTCTTCGCCGTGGTGACGAAAACGATGTCCATGCCGCGGATCGCGTCCACCTTGTCGTAGGCGATTTCCGGGAAGATGATCTGCTCCTTCAGGCCCATGGCGTAATTGCCACGGCCGTCAAAGCCCTTGCCGGAAACGCCGCGGAAGTCACGCACGCGCGGCAGCGCGATCGTCACCAGGCGGTCCAGGAACTCGTACATCCGGGCACGCCGGAGCGTCACCTTCGTGCCGATGGCCTGGCCCTCGCGGATCTTGAAGCCGGCGATCGCCTTCTTGGCACGGGTCTTCACCGGCTTCTGGCCGGCGATAGCCGTCAGGTCGGCCACCGCAGCGTCCAGCTTCTTCTGGTCGCCCGCAGCTTCACCCACGCCCATGTTGATGACGATCTTCTCCAGCTTCGGAACCTCCATCGGGTTCTTGTAGCCGAACTCCTCGACCAGGGCCTTACGGACCTGCTCAAGGTAGTGCTGCTGCAGACGCGGCAGCTCCTTCGTCTGGGTCTCGCTCATGCGATCACCTCGCCGGAGGCCTTGGCCACCCGGACCTTCTTGTCCCCGTCCATGCGGAAGCCCACGCGGGTCGGCTTGTCGCTCTTCGGGTCGATCAGCGCCAGGTTGGAGAGGTGGATCGGGGCCTCCTTCTCCTGGATGCCACCGGGCTGGTTCATGCCCGTCGGCTTGCTGTGACGCTTCACGATGTTCACGCCCTGCACCACGGCACGGTTCTCAGCGGGGATCACCGAGAGAACCTCGCCGCGCTTACCCTTGTCCTTGCCGGCGAGGACCTGGACGCGATCGCCCTTCTTGATCTTCGCGGCCATCACAGCACCTCCGGAGCCAGGGAGATGATCTTCATGTAACGACGGGCGCGAAGCTCGCGCACCACCGGCCCGAAGATGCGGGTGCCAATCGGCTCATTCTGCTTATTGATCAGAACAGCCGCATTGTTATCGAAGCGGATCGCGGTACCGTCCTGACGGCGCACGGCATAGGCCGTCCGCACGATCACGGCGCGATGCACCTCGCCCTTCTTCACCTTGGCGCGGGGAATGGCATCCTTGACGGAGACGACGATGATGTCGCCCACCGAGGCCGTCTTGCGCTTGGAGCCGCCCAGCACCTTGATGCACTGAACGCGACGCGCGCCGGAATTATCGGCGACGTCGAGATTGGATTCGACCTGGATCATGCCGACACCTGGTCTTCGGGCAGCACGATGTTCTCGAGCAGCTCATAGGCGGCCGGGCGCGCCACGGCCTCGCCGTTGCGCTGGATCACCAGCCAGGACTTGCGCTTGGAGATCGGGCGGCACTCCTCGATCAACACCGTGTCGCCCTCGCGGCACAGGTTGGTATCGTCGTGCGCCGCATACTTCTTCGAGCGACGGATGAACTTCTTGTAGAGCGGATGCATCACGCGACGCTCGACCAAGACCGTTACGGTCTTGTCCTGCTTGTCGCTGGTCACCCGCCCGGTGAGGACGCGCTTCGGCATATGCCGCGGTCTCCTCTCAGGACTTCTGGGATTGACGGGCCTGCTGGCCCAGGACGGTCTTTACACGAGCAATGTCGCGCCGAACAGCACGAATACGCCCCACCGCCTCCAACTGCCCGGTCGCCCGCTGGAAGCGCAGGTTAAACTGCTCCTTCCGCAGGTCGAGCAGCATCGTCTTCAGCTCATCCGCGGTCTTGCCGCGGACATCCGCGATCTTCGTCATGGCCTCAAGCCTCCGTCGCGCCCAGACGGGCGACGACCTTCGTCTTGATCGGCAGCTTGGCGGCCCCGAGAGCCAGCGCCTCACGGGCCGTCTCCTGGCTCACGCCGTCGATCTCGAACATAATGCGGCCCGGCTTGATCCGGACCACCCAGTACTCAGGAGCGCCCTTACCGGAGCCCATGCGGACCTCGGCCGGCTTGGTGGAAACGGGCACATCCGGGAAGATGCGGATCCACACGCGCCCCTGGCGCTTCATGGCGCGGGTGATCGCGCGGCGGGCCGCCTCGATCTGCCGGGCGGTCACCCGCTCCGGCTCCAGCGCCTTCAGGCCATAGCCGCCGAAAGACAGGGTGAACCCGCCCTTGGCCACGCCCTTGATGCGGCCCTTATGGGCCTTCCGATACGTCGTGCGCTTCGGCGACAACATGTTACGTGTTCCTCAGACCGTCGCTCAGCGCTGCGGCGCCTGCTCCGCGGCGCGCTTGTCCTGCGCCATCGGATCATGGGCCATCACCTCGCCCTTGAAGATCCAGACCTTCACACCGCAGGTGCCATAGGTCGTCTTCGCGGTCGCCACACCGAAGTCGATATCGGCGCGGAGCGTGTGCAGGGGCACACGGCCCTCGCGGTACCACTCCATGCGCGCGATCTCGGCCCCGCCCAGGCGACCGGAGCAGTTGATACGGATGCCACCCGCGCCAAGGCGCATGGCGGACTGCACGGCGCGCTTCATCGCACGGCGGAACGCCACACGACGCTCGAGCTGCTGCGCGATGCTCTCGGCCACCAGAGTGGCGTCCAGCTCCGGCTTGCGGATCTCGACAATGTTCAGCGCCACCTCGGCCCCGGCCATCTTCGCCAGGTCCTTGCGTAGCACCTCGATGTCGGCGCCCTTCTTGCCGATCACGACGCCCGGCCGTGCGGCGTGGATCGTCACGCGCGGCTTCTTCGCCGGGCGCTCGATCACGACCTTTGCCACGCCCGCGCCCTTCAGCCGCTCGCGCAGCTTGTTGCGCAGCTTCAGATCGTCATGGAGCAGGCCGGAATAGTCGGCGTCGCCGGCATACCAGCGGCTGTCCCATGTGCGGTTGATCCCGAGCCGGAGCCCGATCGGATTGACTTTGTGACCCATCTTACGCGGCCTCCTCGGCCACCGGCGCCGGCTGCTGCTGCTCGGCGACGACGATCTTCAGGTGGCTGAACCACTTCTCCACGCGGGCCGCCTTGCCGCGACCACGCGCCTGGAAGCGCTTCATGACGATCGAGCGACCCACCTCAACCCGCGCAACCACCAGCTTGTCCACGTCCAGGCTGTGGTTGTTCTCGGCATTGGCGATAGCGCTCTCGAGCGTCTTCTTCACCGTGTCGGAAATGCGACGCTTGCTGAAGGTCAGCACGGCAACCGCGTCGGACGCCGCGCGCCCGCGGATCAGGCCGGCGGCCAGGTTCAGCTTGCGCGGCGAAACCCGGATGTTCCGGGTAACGGCCTGAGCCTCGGTGTCGGCGAGGCTGCGCTCGTGCTTCGGCTTGCTCATCAGATCAGCCCCGCTTGGCCTTCTTATCCGAGGAGTGCCCGGTGAAGGTGCGTGTCGGCGAGAACTCGCCGAACTTGTGGCCCACCATGTTCTCGGACACCTGGACGGGGATGAACTTCTTGCCGTTATAGACGCCGAAGGTCAGACCCACGAACTGCGGAAGGATCGTGCTGCGCCGCGACCAGATCTTGATGATCTCGTTGCGCGTGGAGCTGCGAGCCGCCTCCGCCTTGTTAAGCAGGTAGCCGTCAACGAACGGCCCCTTCCAAACGCTGCGCGACATGGCGATCAGCCCTTCTTCGCGGTGCGACGACGGACGATGAGACGGTCCGTGCGCTTGTTGGTGCGGGTCTTGTAGCCCTTGGTCGGCTTGCCCCACGGGGTGACGGGGTGACGGCCGCCCGAGGTCCGGCCCTCACCACCACCATGCGGATGGTCGACCGGGTTCATGACGACACCGCGGTTATGCGGACGGAAGCCCATCCAGCGCCTACGCCCGGCCTTGCCAAGCTGCTGGTTGGAGTTGTCCGGGTTCGACACGGCGCCAATCGAGGCCAGGCACTCGGCGCGGAGGAGCCGTACCTCGCCGGACATCAGCTTCACCTGGGCGTAACCGGCATCCTTGCCGACCAGCTGGCAGTAGGTGCCGGCCGAACGCGCGATCTTGGCACCGGCGCCCGGCTTCATCTCCAGCGCGTGCACGATCGTGCCCACGGGGATGGAGGCCAGCGGCATGGCGTTGCCCGGCTTGATGTCCACGCGGTCGCCCGCGATCACCGTGTCGCCGGCCTTCAGGCGCTGCGGCGCGATGATGTAGGACAGCTCGCCGTCCTCATACTTGATCAGAGCGATCCAGGCCGTCCGGTTCGGATCGTATTCCAGGCGCTCGACGGTCGCCGGCACGTTGAACTTCGCGCGGCGCTTGAAGTCCACATAGCGGTAGGACTGCTTGTGTCCGCCACCACGGAACCGAACCGTGGTGCGGCCGTGATTGTTACGGCCGCCCGTGTGGTTCTTGCCCTCGGTCAGCTGCTTGACGGGCTTCCCCTTCCACAGCTCCGAACGGTCGACCAGCACCGTGCCGCGAAGGCTCGGGGTGACCGGATTAAATTGCTTCAGCGCCATGGCTTACGCGAGCCCCGTCGTGAGATCGATGCTCTGGCCTTCGGCCAGCGTCACGATCGCCTTCTTCCAATCGGAACGCTGGCCGGGACGGCCGCGGAACCGCTTGGACTTGCCCTTGACCACCACGGTGTTTACCGCGGTGACGTTCACGCCGAAGAGCCCCTCGACGGCCGCCTTGATCTCGGGCTTCGTGGCGTCCGAAGTCACCTTGAAGGTGACCTGGCCAACCTCGTTCAGAACCGTCGCCTTCTCGGTGATCACCGGGGCAACGATCAGCTGGTACATCCGCTCCTGCGAGATGACCGGCTTCTTCGCTTGCGTCTCGCTCACGACAGACGCTCCTTCAGGGCCTCAACGCCGGCACGTGTCACGACAAGCACGTCGTGGCGGACGATGTCGTACACATTGGCACCGACGGTCGGCAGAACCTGGATCTTCGGCAGGTTCCGCGCAGCGCGTACCAGACCGGCATCCGGCGTCGCGTCGAACAGCAGCGCGCTGTTCCAGCCGAGGGCCTTGACCTGGGCGGCCAGGGTCTTCGTCTTCGCGTTCTCGCCCGGGGCTGCAGCGTCCAGAACAACCAGCTTGCCGGTCGCCGCCTTCTCGCTCAGCGCGCTGATCAGGCCCAGCTTACGGACCTTCTTCGGCAGGCTGTACTCGTGGCTCCGGACGACGGGGCCGTGAACGATGCCGCCCGTGCGGAACTGCGGTGCCCGCAGCGAGCCCTGGCGGGCGTTGCCCGTACCCTTCTGGCGATAAGGCTTCTTCGTGGTCCCGGAGACCTCGCCCATGCCCTTTACCTTGTGCGTCCCGGCGCGGCGCTTCGCCAGCTGCCAGTGCACGACCCGCGCCATGATGTCGGCGCGCGGCTCGGCGCCGAACACCTCCGCGGGAAGCTCGATCTCGCCGGCTTCGGCGTTGTCGAGCGTGATGACCTTCACTTGCATCACCCGATCCTCAGGCCGTCGCCGCCGGATACGGCGCGTCGGCATGGCGCTTCCGCTTTACGGCGTCGCGCACCATTACCCAGCTGTTCGTGGCGCCGGGGACGGCGCCCTTCACGAAAAGCAGACCCTTCTCAACGTCCACACCCGCCACTTCCAGATTCTGGGTGGTGATGCGCTCGACGCCGAGGTGACCGGCCATCTTCTTGTTCTTGAAGACCTTGCCCGGATCCTGACGGTTACCGGTCGAGCCATGGGAACGGTGGCTGATCGACACGCCGTGCGAAGCTTCGAGACCGGCAAAGTTCCAGCGCTTCATGGCGCCGGCGAAGCCTTTGCCCTTGCTGACGCCGGTAACGTCGATCTTCTGACCCTTCACGAAGTGGGCCGGGGAGAGCTTCACGCCCGCCTCCAGCACCGCATCGGCGGCAGTGCGGAACTCCACCACCTTGGCCGGCGCCTCAACGCCAGCCTTGGCGAAGTGTGCGCGGTTCGGCTTGGAGACATTCTTCGCCTTGGCATGCCCGGCGCCAAGCTGAACGGCGGTGTACCCGTCCTTGTCGGCGGAGCGCACCGCCACGACGCGAACGTCATCCACGTGCAGCAGCGTCACCGGCACGGTGGAGCCGTCCTCGTTGAACAGCCGGGACATGCCCAGCTTCCGGGCGATCAGGCCAGTGCGGCCATCTTTCGCGGCCATGGTGTATGCGCCCCTCAGACTCAGATCTTGATCTCGACGTCCACGCCCGAGGCGAGGTCGAGCTTCATCAGCGCGTCCACGGTCTGCGGGGTGGGGTCGACGATATCCAGAAGACGGCGATGAGTCCGAATCTCGAACTGCTCGCGCGACTTCTTATCGACATGCGGGGAGCGGTTCACGGTGAACCGCTCGATGTGGGTCGGAAGCGGGATAGGACCCCGCACCCGAGCGCCGGTCCGCTTCGCGGTGTTCACAATCTCCCGCGTGCTGCCATCCAGCACGCGGTGATCGAACGCCTTGAGGCGGATCCGGATGTTCTGCGCGTCAGCGGCCATCTTACTTCTCGATGTTGGCGACGACGCCGGCGCCGACGGTACGGCCGCCCTCGCGGATGGCGAAGCGCAGGCCCTGGTCCATGGCGATCGGGGCGATCAGCTCGACCGACATGGCCACGTTGTCACCCGGCATCACCATCTCGACGCCTTCCGGCAGCTGCACCACGCCCGTCACGTCGGTCGTGCGGAAGTAGAACTGCGGACGGTAGTTGGTGAAGAACGGCGTGTGGCGGCCGCCCTCTTCCTTCGTCAGGATGTAGGCCTCGGCCTTGAACTTCGTGTGCGGCGTGATCGAGCCGGGCTTGGCCAGAACCTGGCCGCGCTCCACGTCCTCACGCTTCGTGCCACGCAGCAGCGCGCCGATGTTGTCGCCCGCCTCGCCGCTGTCCAGCAGCTTGCGGAACATCTCGACGCCGGTCACCGTCGTCTTCACGGTGTCCTTCAGGCCGACGATCTCGACTTCCTCGCCCACCTTGACGATGCCGCGCTCCACGCGCCCGGTCACCACCGTGCCGCGGCCCGAGATCGAGAACACGTCCTCGATCGGCATCAGGAAGGGCAGGTCCTTCGGGCGCTCCGGCTGCGGAATGTAGCTGTCCACCGCCTCCATCAGCGCAAGGATCGCCTGCTCGCCGATCTCAGGCGTCTTGTCCTCAAGCGCGGCCACCGCCGAGCCCTTGATGATCGGAATGTCGTCGCCCGGGAACTGGTAGGAGGAGAGGAGCTCGCGCACCTCCATCTCGACCAGCTCGACCAGGTCCGGATCGGCCAGGTCCATCTTGTTCAGGAACACGACCAGCGCAGGCACGCCCACCTGGCGGGCCAGCAGGATGTGCTCGCGCGTCTGCGGCATCGGGCCGTCAGCCGCCGAAACCACCAGGATCGCGCCGTCCATCTGCGCGGCACCCGTGATCATGTTCTTCACGTAGTCCGCGTGACCAGGGCAGTCCACGTGAGCGTAGTGCCGGTTGGCCGTCTCGTACTCGACATGCGCCGTCGAGATCGTGATGCCGCGCGCCCGCTCCTCCGGAGCCTTGTCGATCTGGTCATACGCCGTGAAGGACGCACCACCCGACTTCGCCAGAACCTTCGTGATCGCTGCCGTCAGAGACGTCTTGCCATGGTCCACATGGCCAATCGTCCCAATGTTGCAGTGCGGCTTCGTCCGCTCGAACTTCGCCTTCGCCATTGTATGCCTCTGCCCGGATGGGTCTTCTAAGGGTTACCAGCGGTAGTGGCTGAAAGCCTTGTTGGCTTCGGCCATCCGGTGCGTGTCTTCGCGCTTCTTCACAGCCGCGCCGCGGTTGTTCGCCGCGTCCATCAGCTCAGCGGAGAGGCGGTCCTCCATCGTGTGCTCGCCCCGCTTGCGGGCGGACTCGATGATCCAGCGGATCGCCAGAGCCTGACGCCTCTCGGGGCGGACCTCGACGGGCACCTGGTAGGTGGCACCGCCAACACGCCGGGAGCGCACCTCAACGGCCGGCTTCACATTGTCCATGGCCTCATGGAACAAGCGAAGCGGATCGCTGTTGGCGCCGCCACGGCGCTTCAGCGTGTCCATGGCGCCGTAGACGATACCTTCGGCCGTGCTCTTCTTGCCGTCATACATCAGCACGTTCATGAAACGGCTAAGCACAACATCCCCGAACTTCGGATCGGGGAGAACCTCACGCTTCTCTGCGCGATGGCGACGCGACATGCTCTCAGTTCCTCACTTCGGCCGCTTCGCGCCGTACAGCGAACGGCGCTGGCGGCGCTTGGCGATGCCCTGAGTGTCGAGCACGCCGCGCAGAATGTGGTAACGAACGCCCGGAAGGTCCTTCACGCGACCGCCGCGGATCAGGACGACCGAGTGTTCCTGAAGGTTGTGGCCTTCACCCGGAATGTAGCTCACCACCTCATAGCCATTCGTCAGGCGCACCTTGGCGACCTTACGAAGAGCCGAGTTCGGCTTCTTCGGCGTGGTGGTGTACACGCGGGTGCAAACGCCGCGCTTTTGGGGGCAGCTCTGCAGGGCCGGCACCTTGTTGCGGCTCGGCTTCGGCTCGCGCCCCTGCGCGATAAGCTGGTTGATCGTCGGCATGACGCCCCTTTGACCCGTCTCTCAAGTCGACCAACCAGCGTCCAAGCGAAGGCGCCCGCCAAGCCGCATTGCGGCCCTGCGGGCTACTTCCCGTCCCCGGCCTGACCCGCCCACCAAACCCGGGATTGGTTACCCGTGTTCCATCTGGGGCGGAGGCGTCGGCGACGCTGAATGGTCGTCCAAACTCGTTGAACCCGTGGCGCTGCCGGTGGGGTCCGTGGAGGGCCGGACACCTACCCCCCCCTACCCCCAGAGTCAAGCGATTTAGGCTATTTTGAAAAGAACTGGGCCGGGGATCAGACCCCGGCCCGGTCCATGGCTGGCCGGGCGGCCCCCTGGGGGGCCGCCCAATGCACTCTACTTACTCGGCAGCTTACTCTGCGGCCTGTTGCTCGCCGCCCGGCAGGGCGGGCGGGGAGCCTGGCAGGCGCCCCTTGTCCCGCTGGGCTGCCAGGGCCCGTAGGCGGTTCATGACGGAGCCTGTACCCGCCGGGATGAGGCGCCCGACGATCACGTTCTCCTTGAGGCCCTCCAGCCGGTCCACCTTGCCGGCCACGGCCGCCTCGGTGAGCACCCGGGTCGTCTCCTGGAAGGAGGCGGCGGAGATGAAGGAGTTGGTCTGCAGGCTGGCCTTGGTGATGCCCTGGAGCACCGGCTCGGCCCGCGCAGGCCGCTCCTTGGCCGCGATCCGCTTCTCGTTCTCGATATCGAACTCGATGCGGTCCACCTGCTCGCCGATCAGGTAAGTCGTATCGCCGGGCTCGATGATTTCGACCTTCTGCAGCATCTGGCGAACGATCACCTCGATGTGCTTGTCGTTAATCTTCACGCCCTGGAGGCGATAGACGTCCTGGATCTCGTTGACCAGGTAGTTGGCCAGAGCCTCCACGCCCAGCACGCGCAGGATGTCGTGCGGCACACGGGGGCCGTCCACCAGCGGGTCACCGGCCCGGACATAGTCGCCCTCCTGAACGGAGACGTGCTTGCCCTTAGGCACCAGGTACTCGCGCGAGGCGGGCTGTTCGTCGCCGACGGCGTCCGGCACCACGATGATGCGGCGCTTGGCCTTGTAGTCCTTGCCGAACTCCACCCGCCCATCGATGTCGCTGATGATCGCGGCATCCTTGGGCCGGCGAGCCTCAAAGAGCTCCGCCACACGCGGCAGACCGCCGGTGATGTCGCGGGTCTTGGAGGATTCACGCGGCAGACGGGCGATGATGTCGCCGGCATGGACCGTCGCGCCATTCTCCACGTTCAGGATGGAGGCCGGCTGCAGCGCGAACTGCGCCACCACCTTACCTCCTTCCCGCAGCACGACGCTGGGGCGGAGATTGGCGTTCTTGGCCCGCTCGACCGGCTCGCGCACCACCTTCGAGGTCAGGCCCGTCACCGGGTCCGTCTCCTCGTAAAGCGTGAAGCCCTCGATGAGGTCCGTGTACTCCACGATACCGGCACGGTCGATGATGATGGGCAGGGTGAAGGGGTCCCACTCGGCCAGCTTCTGGGCGCGCGTGACCTCCGCCGTGTCGCCAATCAGCAGCCGCGCGCCATAGGGCACGCGGTAGCGGGCGCGCTCACGGCCCTGCGCATCGCTCAGCACGATCTCGCAGTTACGGCTCATGACGATCGTGACGCCCTCGCTGTTCGTCACGACCTGCTTGTTGACCACCTTGGCCACGCCGTCGCTGGTCGCCTCGACATGCGCCTGCTCAGCCGAGCGCTGCGCCGCACCGCCGATGTGGAAGGTGCGCATGGTCAGCTGCGTACCGGGCTCCCCGATGGACTGCGCGGCAATGACGCCGACGGCCTCACCGGTGTTCACCGGCGTGCCGCGGGCCAGGTCACGGCCGTAGCACATGCCGCAGACGCCCTGCCGCGCGTCGCAGGTCAGGACGGAGCGGATATAGACCTCCTCCACCCCGGCCTTCTCGGCACGATCAGCAACCACTTCGTCGATCAGCGTGCCGCGCGGCGCGATCACCTCGCCCGTCTCCGGGTCGGCAATATCGCGCTGCGACGTCCGGCCCAGAATCCTCTCGGAGAGCGAGGACACCACCTCGCCGCCGTCCATCACGGCGCGAACCGTGATGCCGCGCTCGGTGCCGCAATCCTGGTCCACGATGATGCAGTCCTGCGCCACGTCGACGAGACGACGGGTCAGGTAGCCCGAGTTCGCCGTCTTAAGCGCCGTGTCCGCCAGGCCCTTACGGGCACCGTGGGTGGAGTTGAAGTACTCGAGAACGGTCAGGCCTTCCTTGAAGTTCGAGATGATCGGCTGCTCGATGATCTCGCCCGAAGGCTTGGCCATCAGGCCGCGCATACCCGCGAGCTGACGCATCTGCGCCGGCGACCCACGCGCACCGGAGTGGGACATCATCCAGACCGAGTTGGTCTGCTTGCCCACTTCCTGGCGGGAGATCTCCTTCATCATCGCGCCGGCGACCTCCTCGGTCGCGCGTGACCAGGCGTCCACCACCTTGTTGTAGCGCTCGCCCGCGGTGATCAGGCCGTCGAGATACTGCTGCTCGAACTCCTTCACCTCATTCTTGGTGCGATCGATCATCTCGGCCTTGGAGGCCGGGATCATCATGTCGTCCTTACCGAAGGAGATGCCTGCCTTCGCCGCGTTGCGGAAGCCAAGACCCATGAGGCGGTCGGCGAAGATCACCGACTCCTTCTGGCCGCAATGGCGGTACACGGCATCGATCACGTCCGAGATGCTGCGCTTTGTCAGCTGCCGGTTGATGATCGAGTAGGGCACGTTCGGATGATGCGGCAGCAGCGTGCCCATCATCAGGCGGCCCGGCGTGGTGATGACCGTCTCGCGGCTCGGCTTGCCGTCCTTGAAGCCCGGTACAGCCGCCAGGATGGCGGTGTGCAGGTTCACGGTACCGGCGGCCAGGGCCTGCTCCACCTCACCCAGGCCGTCGAAGACGGTGGGGCGGAAGGAGAGCGCCTCCCTTTCCTCGTCGGTGAGCTGGGCGACAGACTTGCCGGCGATGCCCGCGATCAGAGACCGCATAGCCTCGATCTTGGCCTGGTCCGTCCGGAACTCCGGCGTCTCCAGGCTGAGATAGTAGAGGCCGAGCACGATGTCCTGGGACGGCACGATGATCGGCTTGCCGTTGGCCGGGCTGAGGATGTTATTCGTCGACATCATCAGCACACGCGCCTCCAGCTGGGCCTCGAGGCTCAGCGGGACGTGCACGGCCATCTGGTCGCCGTCGAAGTCCGCGTTGAAGGCGGTGCAGACCAGCGGATGCAGCTGGATCGCCTTGCCCTCGACCAGGATCGGCTCAAAGGCCTGAATGCCCAGGCGGTGCAACGTCGGCGCCCGGTTCAGCATGACCGGGTGCTCGCGGATCACCTCTTCGAGGATGTCCCACACCTCGGGACGCTCCTTCTCCACCATCCGCTTCGCGGCCTTGATGGTGGTGGCGTGGCCGTACTTCTCGAGCTTGCTGTAGATGAAGGGCTTGAACAGCTCGAGCGCCATCTTCTTCGGCAGGCCGCACTGGTGCAGCTTCAGCTCGGGACCGACGACGATCACCGAACGGCCGGAGTAGTCGACACGCTTGCCGAGCAGGTTCTGACGGAACCGGCCCTGCTTGCCCTTCAGCATGTCGGAGAGCGACTTCAGCGGGCGCTTGTTGGCGCCCGTGATGGCGCGGCCGCGGCGGCCATTGTCGAACAGCGCGTCCACAGCCTCCTGCAGCATGCGCTTCTCGTTGCGGACGATGATGTCCGGAGCGCGCAGCTCAATCAGCCGCTTCAGGCGGTTGTTACGGTTGATGACGCGGCGGTACAGGTCGTTCAGGTCGGAGGTCGCGAAGCGGCCACCATCCAGCGGAACCAGCGGACGCAGCTCGGGCGGAATCACCGGCACCACGTCCAGGATCATCCACTCCGGGCGCGCGCCGCCTTCGGCGAAAGCCTCGATCAGCTTCAGCCGCTTCACCAGCTTCTTGCGCTTGGCTTCGGAGGTCGTCTCCTTCAGCTCGGCGCGCAGCCGGGTGCTCTCCTTGCCCAGGTCGATACCGGTCAGCATCTGCTTCACGGCCTCGGCGCCGATGCCGACGGTGAACGCGTCCTCGCCGAACTCGTCCATCTTCGTCTGGTAGGCATCCTCAGTCAGCAGCTGGTGCAGCTTGAGGTCCGTCAGGCCCGGCTCGAGAACCACATAGCTCTCGAAGTACAGGACCTTCTCCAGCTCCTTGAGCGACATATCGACCATCAGGCCGACACGGCTCGGAAGGGACTTCATGAACCAGATATGGGCGACGGGCGAGGCAAGCTCGATATGGCCCATGCGCTCGCGGCGCACCTTGGCCAGGGTCACCTCGACGCCGCACTTTTCACAGATAATGCCGCGGAACTTCATCCGCTTGTACTTGCCGCACAGGCACTCATAGTCCTTGATCGGACCAAAGATGCGCGCGCAGAAAAGCCCGTCCCGCTCCGGCTTGAAGGTGCGGTAGTTGATCGTCTCAGGCTTCTTGATCTCGCCATAGGACCAGGAGCGGATTTGCTCCGGGGAGGCGATGGTGATCTTGATCTGATCGAAGCTCACGGCCTGGCCAGTCTGGCCAAGGATCTTCATCAGCTCGTTCATGGGGCCTTCCTTCTAGGTCCAGCCTGCCACGCCGAAGCGCAGCGAAATCAGCGGCCGGCCCCGCTGGGAAGGGGCCGGCGCGATCCTTTTCTGGTTCAGCCGCGGTTCTCGAGATCCACGTTCAGGCCGAGGCTCTTCAGCTCCTTCGTCAGAACGTTGAAGCTCTCCGGAATACCGGCCTCGAAGCTGTCCTGGTCACGGACGATCGCCTCATAGACCTTGGTACGGCCGGACACGTCGTCCGACTTCACCGTCAGCATCTCCTGCAGCGTGTAGGCGGCGCCGTAAGCTTCCAGCGCCCAAACCTCCATTTCGCCGAAGCGCTGGCCGCCGAACTGCGCCTTACCGCCCAGCGGCTGCTGGGTGACGAGCGAGTAGGGGCCGATGGAGCGGGCGTGGATCTTGTCGTCCACAAGGTGATGCAGCTTCAGCATGTAGATGTAGCCGACGGTCACCTTGCGCTCGAACAGCTCACCCGTACGGCCATCGACCAGCTGGACCTGGCCGGAGGTGTCGAGCCCCGCCTTGGTCAGCATGCTCTCGATGTCCGAGATGCGCGCGCCGTCGAAGACCGGCGTGGCGATGGGCACACCACGCTTCAGGTTCTCCCCGAGCTCAAGCAGCTGGTCCTCGCTCATGTTGACGATCTCACGGTCGGTGATCTCGTCGCCATAAACGTCACGCAGCTTGTCGATCAGCGCCTCGCGGGCGGCACCGGCCCGGCGGTAATCCTCGACCACCTCACCGATCTGCTTGCCCAAGTTGGCGCAGGCCCAGCCCAGATGCGTCTCGAGGATCTGGCCGATATTCATGCGCGAGGGCACGCCGAGCGGGTTCAGCACGAGGTCGATCGGGGTACCGTCCTCAAGGAACGGCATGTCCTCAATCGGCACCACGCGGGAGACCACGCCCTTGTTGCCGTGGCGGCCGGCCATCTTGTCGCCCGGCTGCAGCTTCCGCTTCACCGCGACGAAGACCTTGACCATCTTCATCACGCCGGGCGGCAGCTCATCGCCGCGCTGCAGCTTCTCGACCTTGCTCTCGAACCGCTTCTGCAGGCGCTCCACCGCAGCGTCGAACTCGCGCTTCAGGGCCTCGAGCTGCGCCTGAGCGGCGTCGTCCGAAACCGTGATCTGGCGCCAGGTCATGCGGTTGAACTCGTTCAGCACCTCGTCGGTGATGACCGTGCCCTGCTTGACGCCCTTGAAGCCGCCACCCGCCTTCCGGTTGAGCAGCACCTCGCGGAGACGGCCCGTGAAGGAACGCTCCTGAATGGCACGCTCGTCGTCGCGGTCCTTGGCCAGACGCTCAATCTCGGCGCGCTCGATCGCCATGGCGCGCTCGTCCTTGTCCACGCCGCGGCGGGAGAAGACGCGCACGTCCACGATCGTGCCAGAGACGCCCGGCGGCAGACGCAGCGACGTATCGCGCACGTCAGAGGCCTTCTCGCCGAAGATGGCGCGGAGGAGCTTCTCCTCCGGCGTCATCGGGCTCTCGCCCTTCGGCGTCACCTTGCCGACCAGGATGTCGCCCGGATTCACTTCGGCGCCGATATAGACGATGCCGGCCTCATCGAGGTTCCGCAGCGCCTCCTCACCGACATTCGGGATGTCGCGGGTGATCTCTTCCTGGCCCAGCTTGGTGTCGCGGGCGCTGACCTCGAACTCATCGATGTGGATCGAGGTGAAGACGTCATCCTGGGCGATACGCTCGCTAATCAGGATGGAGTCCTCGAAGTTGTAGCCGTTCCAGGGCATGAAGGCGCAGAGCGCGTTCCGGCCCAGGGCCAGCTCGCCCAGCTCCGTCGACGGTCCGTCGGCGATGATGTCGCCGGCCTGCACCTGGTCACCCACGCGCACCAGCGGACGCTGGTTGATGCAGGTCGACTGGTTGGAGCGCTGGAACTTCCGCAGCCGGTAGATATCCACGCCCTGCGTCGTGCCGTCCTCGCCGGTGGCGCGCACCACGATGCGGGCACCGTCGATGCTGTCCACCACGCCGTCACGGCGCGCGACGATGGAGGCACCGGAGTCCCGCGCAACCGCGGCCTCCATGCCCGTGCCCACCAGCGGCGCATCGGACTTCACCAGCGGCACCGCTTGGCGCTGCATGTTGGAGCCCATCAGCGCGCGGTTCGCGTCGTCGTTCTCAAGGAACGGGATCAGCGCGGCGGCAACCGAGACCAGCTGCTTCGGCGACACGTCAATGGCGGTCACCTCCTCCGGCTTCACCAGCCGGAAGTCGCCGCCCTGGCGGACGGAAACCAGTTCGGAGCGGAACTCGCCCGTCTCGCGGTCCACCTCGGCATCAGCCTGCGCGACGACCAGCTTCTCCTCTTCCATGGCGGAGAGGTAGCGCGGCTCGCCCGTGATCTTGCCGTCACGGACCATCTGGTACGGCGTCTCGATGAAGCCGTACTTGTTCACCTTGGCGAAGGTGGCCAGGGAGTTGATCAGGCCGATATTCGGGCCTTCCGGCGTCTCGATGGGGCAGATGCGGCCGTAATGCGTGGGGTGCACGTCGCGCACCTCGAAGCCGGCGCGCTCACGTGTCAGACCACCCGGGCCAAGCGCCGAGAGGCGGCGCTTATGCGTCACCTCCGAAAGCGGGTTGGTCTGGTCCATGAACTGCGACAGCTGCGAGGAACCGAAGAACTCGCGCACAGCGGCAGCAGCCGGCTTGGCATTGATAAGGTCGGTCGGCATCACCGTGTCGATGTCGACCGAGCCCATGCGCTCCTTGATGGCGCGCTCCATGCGGAGCAGGCCAACGCGGTACTGGTTCTCCATCAGCTCGCCGACCGAACGCACCCGGCGGTTGCCGAGATTGTCGATGTCGTCGATCTGGCCCTTGCCGTCCTTCAGCTCGAGCAGCGTCTTTACGGTGGCCAGGATGTCCTGCTTGCGCAGGGTGCGGATCGTGTCCGGCACATCCTCCAGCGAGAAGCCGAGCCGCATGTTCATCTTCACGCGACCAACGGCCGAGAGGTCGTAGCGCTCCGGATCGAAGAACAGGCCCTTGAACAGCGTCTCGGCCGTCTCCGGCGTCGGCGGCTCACCGGGGCGCATGACGCGGTAGATATCCATCAGCGCGTCGTCGCGGTTGGCGTTCTTGTCCACCGCGAGCGTGTTGCGCATCCAGGGACCGACACTCGAGTCGATGGCCAGCGTAGGCAGGCGGTCGTAGCCCGCGGCCTCGATGGCGGCGAGCTTGGCCTCGGTCAGCTCCTCGCCGGCCTCGGCGTGAATTTCACCGGTGGACATGTCCACCAGATCCTCGGCCACGAAGCGGCCCAGCAGGTCGGCGCGGCCGACGAGCACCTCCTTGGTGCCCTCCTCCGCGATCTTACGCGCGGCACGCGGATTCAGCTTCGTGTCCTTGGCGGCCACGACCTGCCCGGTAGCGGCGTCGATCAGATCCTCGGTCAGCTTCAGGCCGCGGAAGGCCTCAGGCTCATAGGGGCGCGACCAGCCCTGCTTGCCAAAGGAGAAGATGACCTTTCCATAGAAGGTACCCAGGATCTCCTGCGCGTCCATGCCGCGCACCTCACCCGGCTCCAGGGCCTCACCACGCTCAGCGCGCTTGGCCTCGGTATCGGCGGAATCCAGCGCATAGAGCAGGGTAGAGGCCGGCAGCTTCCGCTTCCGGTCGATACGCACATAGCAGATGTCCTTGGCGTCGAACTCGAAGTCGAGCCAGGAGCCACGATAGGGGATCACGCGGGCGGCAAAGAGGAACTTGCCGGAGGAGTGCGTCTTGCCCTTATCGTGGTCGAAGAACACACCGGGCGAACGGTGCATCTGCGACACGATTACGCGCTCGGTCCCGTTGACGATGAAGGTGCCGTTGTCCGTCATGAGCGGGATGTCGCCCATGTAGACGCCCTGCTCCTTGATGTCGCGGATGGAGCGGCTGCCCGTATCCTCGTCGATGTCCCAGACGATCAGACGCAGATGGGCCTTCAGCGGGGCGGCATAGGTCAGCCCGCGCTGGATGCACTCTTCCACATCGTACTTTGCCTCTTCGAACTCGTAGCGTACGAATTCCAGGCTGCCGCGGCCGGCAAAGTCGTTGATCGGAAAAACGCTCTTGAAGACCTCCTGAAGGCCGGCATTCGCCCGCATCTCGGGCGCCACCTCCATCTGCAGGAAAGCCTCATAAGACGCGCGCTGCACGTCGATCAGATTCGGCATCGGCGCCACCTCGGGCAGCCGCCCGAAGGACTTGCGGATGCGCTTGCGCCCGGTGAAGCCCCTGCCCTCGAAACCCTTCGAGATCGCGTTCATGCCAGCCCTGCGTCCCTTCACCCTACCCGAGCGGCCTGGGCGCCGCCGCGCGCCCCAACCCCTCGCATCACCACCGCACGGCACCCGCCGTCCGGCGAAAAGCGGACACGGGCGGAAACCCCAAGGGTTTCCGCCCGGCCCTTCGAACCACTCTGTCCCCCGGCCGGCCTACCAAGGCAGGCGGCCAGGGATACGCCGATCGGGGTCTTACTTGACCTCGACCTTGGCACCGTTCTCCTCGAGAACCTTGCGGATCTTCTCCGCCTCGTCCTTCGAGACACCTTCCTTCACGGTCTTCGGAGCGCCCTCGACCAGGTCCTTGGCCTCCTTCAGGCCCAGGCCGGTGATCGTGCGGATCTCCTTGATGACGTTGATCTTCTTGTCACCACCGGAGGCGAGGATAACGGTGAACTCCGTCTGCTCCTCAACCGGGGCAGCAGCAGCGCCGCCGCCAGCGGCCGGGGCAGCAGCCACGGCAACCGGAGCCGCGGCGGAAACGCCCCACTTCTCCTCGAGCATCTTGGAGAGCTCAGCGGCCTCCAGGACGGTGAGGGAGGACAGCTCGTCGACGAGCTTCGCGAGATCGGCCATGATTGTGTCCTTCGATCTAATGGCTTGGCTTGATGTTTGCAACCCCAGGTGATGCCTTTATAGGCAACCGGCCCGGGGATACGGCGTTTCAGGCGGCTTCCGCGCCCTCGGTAGACCCATCCTTGTCGGCATAGGCCTTGAACACCCGCGCCAGCTGCCCGGCCGGAGCCTGCAGCACGCCCGCGATGCGCGTCGCCGGGGTCTGAATCAGACCCAGCAGCTGCGCCCGCAGCGTTTCGAGCGAGGGCAGCTCGGACAGAGCCTTGACGCCATTGACGTCCAGGGTCTGGTTCCCGATCGCCCCGCCCAGGATCACGAACTTGTCGTTACCCCTGGCGAACTCCACGGCGGTCTTCGCCACCGCCACCGGATCCTTCGACCACGCGAGCGCGGTCGGACCCTTCAGCAGCGGCGAGATGCCCTGGAAGCGGGTGCCTTCGAGGGCGAGATTGGCCAGGCGGTTCTTCGCGACCTTGTACGTCGCACCAGCCGCCCGCATCCGGCGCCGCAGATCATCCACCGCCGCGACCGTCAGCCCATTGTTCTGGGCGACGAGCACGAAGGAGGTGTCGGCGAACACCGAACCGAGGGTGGCGACGAACTCGCGCTTCTCCGTACGGTCCATTCCCGTCTCCTACGATTAACCGGCGCCTTGTGGAGGGGCCCCGGCCGGTTCACGCAGGGATGACCTCGCAAAAGGCCACCCCGGTTCGCCTGTCAGATCTAAGCCGGAAGCCAAGCCAAGCCCGCCGGAGGACCGGCGGATCATCGTCTCTGGCACCCCGTCTCCCCGTTGCGGGCTCTCGCCCATCAAGTCCCGCCATAGCAATGGCTGGGGACACACCGGGTCTCGGACAGGTCAGGCGGGTTTCCCCGCCCTGCCCGCCCGCCCTTTTCAGGGCGGGCGTATTTCGCGCCCCAGGCCGAAGCCCGAGGCTTTCACTCAGGCGGAGAGGCTCGCTACATCCACCTTCAGGCCCGGGCCCATGGAAGAGGAGACAGCCACCTTCTTCACATAGGTGCCCTTGGCGCCGGCCGGGCGGGCGCGCTGGATGGCGTCCACGAAGGCCTTCGCATTCTCGAGCAGCTTCTCAGCGTCGAAGCTCGCCTTGCCGATGCCGGCATGGACGATGCCAGCCTTCTCGGCACGGAACTCCACCTGACCAGCCTTGGCCGCCGTCACGGCGCCACGGACGTCCATGGTGACAGTGCCGAGCTTGGGGTTCGGCATCAGGCCGCGCGGGCCCAGGATCTTACCCAGACGGCCCACGAGGCCCATCATGTCGGGGGTCGCGATGCAGCGGTCGAAATCAATCGTCCCGGCCTGCACGGCCTCCATCAGATCCTCGGCGCCCACCACGTCAGCACCGGCGGCGCGGGCCTCCTCGGCCTTGGGGCCGCGGGCGAAGACGCCCACGCGCACCGTCTTACCGGTGCCGTTCGGCAGGCCTACCACGCCGCGAACCATCTGGTCGGCATGGCGCGGGTCGATGCCCAGGTTCATCGAGATCTCAACGGTCTCGTCGAACTTGGCATTCGCCGTGGATTTCACCGTCGCGATGGCCTCGGCCAGCGGATAGGCCTTCTCGAGATCCAGGCTCTCGGCGATCTTGCGGAGACGCTTGCCCTGCTTGGCCATCGATCAGCCCTCCACCACGCTCATGCCCATGGCACGGGCGGACCCGGCCAGCATCCGAACCGCGGCCTCTTCGGTCTCGCAGTTCATGTCCTTCATCTTGACCTTGGCGATCTCGGCCAGCTGCGACTTCGTCACGCGGCCCACGACGCCACCCTTGCCCGGAGTCTGGCTGCCCTTCTCGATCTTCGCCGCCTTCAGCAGGAAGTAGGTGTTGGGCGGGGTCTTGGTGATGAAGGAGAAGGTGCGGTCCGAGTAGGCGGTGATGACCACCGGCGTCGGGGTCCCGGGCTCCATGCCCTGGGTAGCCGCGTTGAATTCCTTCACGAACTGCATGATGTTCAGGCCGCGCTGACCCAGCGCGGGGCCGACCGGCGGCGAGGGGTTCGCCTTGCCCGCCGGAATCTGCAGCTTGATGTAGCCGACGATCTTCTTCGCCATTCTCTGGCACCTCTCTACTTCAGAGGCCCGCGGTGCCTACGGCCCGCCCCATCTAGGCTGGGGCCGGACCTCCCGCGTTCCTGATAAACGCGCGGCGGCCGGGCGGGGAGAACCCCAGCCCGGCCGGCGCGGGGGCCGCATATAGGCGCCCACGTGACAGGAGTCCAGCGAAAAGCTGGAACCCTACTGAAAAGGACCTCAGGCCTTCTCGACCTGCCCGTATTCGAGTTCCACCGGCGTCGCGCGGCCGAAGATCGAGACGGAGACCTTCACCCGCCCCTTCTCCTCGTCCACTTCCTCGACCACGCCGTTGAAGCTGGTGAAGGGACCATCCGCCACGCGGACATTCTCGCCCACCTCGAAGGTGATGGAGGGACGACGGGGCTTTTCGGCGTTGTCCTGGACCTGCTGGAGCATGCGCATCGCCTCACGCTCCGGGATCGGGCTGGGCTTGTTGCGGGCGCCGAGGAAGCCCGTGACCTTGGGCGTGTCCTTCACCAGATGCCAGGCGTCGTCGGTCATTTCCATCTTCACCAGCACATAGCCGGGGAAGAACTTGCGCTCGGTGTTGACCTTCTGGCCGCGGCGTACCTCGACCACCTCCTCTGAGGGAACGAGCACGTCCTCGATCTTGTCGGCCAAGCCCTTCTGGGCGGCCTGCTCCTTGATCTGGCTCGCGATCTTCTTCTCGAAGCCGGAATAGACGTGGACCACGTACCACTTCTTGTCGGCCATGGCCGCGAAGCTCCCGATCTGTGGCGCCCCTCACCTCCGGCCCGGGAATCGGTCCCGGCCTCCGGCGCGGGGCGCGGAAAACCTATGTCCTCAGGCGAATCCGAAAAGCAGCCGCATGGCAAGCTGGATCAGCCAGTCGGTTACCAGGAAGAAAACTGCAGCCAGGGCCGAAAGCCCCAACACCAGGCCTGTGGTGATCAGGGTTTCCTTCCGGCTCGGCCAGGTGACGCGACCGATCTCCTGCCGGACGTCGCGCAGATAGCCAACGGGGTTGAAACCGGCCACGTGGCCCCCTCCCGGCGCCGGGCCCCCTGGGACCGCCCCTGGACGCTGCGGCGCGATGCCTCGAAACTTCATGCGCGGCCCGCCCTGGCAGGGGCGGAGGGTCTCGAACCCCCAACCTCCGGTTTTGGAGACCGGCGCTCTAGCCAATTGAGCTACGCCCCTAAGCGGGTCCGCGCAGGGGGCGTGCCTTACGGCAAGGCGCGGCCGCTGTCGAGAGGGCCCCGGCCAGCAAAGGCACGCCAGCCTCCTTCGCCCCGTTATTCCCGGGCGCCGGATCCTGCCCTCATCCCCGCAGCGGCGGGTCCCGCACCACCAGAGTGCGGGCGATCTTGTCGTGCCATCCCTGGCGGCGCGGGTCCCAGAGAACCCAGAGATAGCCGAGGCCAAGGCAGATGCCGGACAGCACATAGCCGACATAGCGGGCTACCAGCTGCGGCAGGGCCGGGGTCCGGCCAGTATCGGCGTCAACGATGCGCAGCCGCATCAGCATTTTGCCTGGGGTCGCTTCCCGCGAGGCCCAGAAAAGGATGACCAGCAGCGCAGAGATCAGCTGCAGAAAAAAATTCGCGCCGGGCGAGAGTCCGCGCCCGCCCTGCACGAATTCGCCGATCATCGCCAGGAGCACCCCAACGGGCAGCATCCAGGCCGCATCCAGCAGCTGCGCCACCAGCCGTACGCCGAATCCGGCCAGTTCCGTCCCGCGCTGCTCGGTCATGCCGCCCTCCAGTTGAGGGTTTGTCCGTGGGGCACGGTGCCTTGTCCAGCCCTCAGGCCGCAGCGGCCGTCATGCCCTGGCTGTTCAGCAGGTCGCGGTAGATGCCGGGCCGCGCAGCCAGTTCGGTGGGGGATCCCTGCTCCCGCACCTGCCCGTCCTGGATCACCACGATCCGGTCGAAATGGCGCAGCGTGCCCAGGCGATGGGCTACGGCGATCACCGTACGGCCGCGCATCAGCCGCTCAAGAGCTGCCTGCACCGCCATCTCCGATTCGCTGTCCAGGGCGGAGGTCGCCTCGTCCAGCAGCAGGATCGGGGCGTCCTTCAGCAGGGCACGGGCAATGGCGAGGCGCTGCCGCTGCCCGCCGGAGAGCCGCACGCCGCGCTGACCAACCTGGGTGTGGAAGCCCTCGGGCATGGCCTCGATGAACTCGCGGCAATGGGCAGCCTCGGCGGCGCGCATCACCTCGGCATCCGTGGCGTCGGGGCGGCCATAGCGGATGTTCTCCAGCACCGAACGCTGGAAGAGGGACACATCCTGCGGCACCACGGCCAGCATGGCGGCCAGGCTGGCCTGGGTGGCGCCGGCGATGTCCTGGCCGTCGATCAGGATCCGGCCTGCCTGAGGCGCCGCGAGGCGCTGCAGCAGCGCCAGCGCCGTGGACTTGCCCGACCCGGAGCGCCCCACCAGACCGACCCGCTCACCGGGAGCGATGGAAAGGTTCAGGTTCCGCAGCACCCGCTCGGTTTTCCCGGGGTAGATGAAGGATATGTCCTGAAAGGCGACTGCGCCGCCCATGGGGCGAATCGGGCGGGCATCGGGCCGGTCCGGCAGTGCATGGGGCACGAGTAGCGCCTGCACCGCCTCAGAGAGCCGCGCCACGTGCTGGATCAGATCCACCAGCGCCACCGCCAGGTCCCGCGTGCCGTGCAGGATGGTGAAGCCCAGGCCGCAGGTCATGACGATGTCGCCGGTGGTCGCCCGGCCGGCCTGCCACAGCGCCAGCGCCCAGCAGAGCAGCCCGACCGTCAGCAGCGCGGTCATGACGGCATGGGCCAGCCGCAGCTTTTCCAGGTAGCGCAGGCTGCGCTTGCGGGAGGCGACCTCGCTCCCGACCGTCGCGCCGAAGCGCTCGCGTTCGCGAATGGTGGCGCCGAAGGCTCGGACCAGGCTGATATTCTGGACCACATCCACCAGCTCGCCATCCACTGCAGCGGCCTTGGCGGCGTAATCCTGGTGCAGGTCCCGCCCCCGCCCGGCCAGCCAGGTCAGCAGGAAGGCCATGGAGCTGGCGATCAGGAAAAGCGTGCCGGCCATCACCGGGTCCACCGTCACCAGGAAGGCGATGGCAATGCAGACGGCCACGGTGGGCGGCAGCGCATTCCAGGTCATGGTGGAAAGCACGGTCCAGGCCGCATTGGCGGTGGCCGAGATCCGGCTGGCCAGCACGCCTGGGGAGCGGTCGGCGAAATAGTCCGGGGCGTGGCCGGAAAGGTGGTGGAACAGGTCCGCCCGCATGGCGCCGGTCACGCGCGTGAAGCTGTCGGCCGAGACCCAGCCGCCCAGGCGCCAGAGCAGGTTGTCGCCCGCGATGATCGCCGCCAGAACGGCCAGGGCCATCCAGGGCCCATCACCCTCCCGTGGCCCGGCGGAGAGAACATCCACCAGGTGCTTCACGGCATATTGAGACCCGACCGAGCAGGCCACCGCCGCCAGCACGGCTGCCAGGACCACCGCATGGGCCAGACGGTGCAGCAGCACGTAGCGGAAGAGGAAGCCGATGGGCCTGCTCGCATAGGGAAGCAGGGCGGTGTGGTCCTCCTCCCGCCCTCCCTGCCCTTCGGGGGAAGCTGCGGTCAGGTTCGCGCGAGGCGTTGGACGAAATGCGCCATAGGCTGTGGCCGACATGCGTTCTCCTTGCGCCCGGGCCTAGTGGCTCCGGATCGTGCAGCGCCGGTTCAGGCGGCTGCCCGCCCTGCCGCTCTGCATGGGTCTGCGTCTCTCCCCAGCTCGCGGTCCTGTGCGCCGCGATGGCCTGCCTGCCGGTCCCGACGGAACACGCCTGCGGACCGGGCCGGACAGGAAACGCAGGGAATGGCCACGGTTTCTGGCAAAATCTGGACGACGCTGCCTCCTTCCTGTCGCAATAGGTGTGTTTCAACTCAGACAGAACAGAAGTGACGGGGAGGTGCGCGGAACCGCATGAAAGGACCACGCATGCGTATCGCTCAGGTTGCCCCGCTCTATGAGGCGGTGCCCCCAAAGCTCTATGGCGGGACGGAGCGGATCGTCTCCTTCCTCACTGAGGCCCTTGTAGAGCGGGGCCATGACGTGACCCTTTTCGCCACCGGCGACGCCGTGACCAAGGCCGAGCTTGTGGCGGTACGCGAGAAGGCGCTTCGGCTGGACCCCACTGTCCGGGACCCCGGCGCCCCTCACACCCTCCTGCTTGAGTCGGTCCTGCGCCGGGCCGATGAATTCGACGTGATCCACTTCCACCTGGATTACCTGCCCTTCCCGCTTTTCAGCCGGCAGCCAGTGCCCTGGGTGACCACCCTGCATGGACGGCTGGACCTGCCGGAACTGGAGCCGGTCTTCGATACCTTCCCGACGGCCAGGGTGGTCTCGATTTCAGACGCACAGCGCCGCCCCCTGCCCCGTGCAAACTGGGCCGCGACCATCCATCACGGGCTGCCCCGGGATCTGCTCACGCCCCAGGCCGATGGCTCTGACGGTTATCTCGCCTTCCTTGGCCGTATCGCGCCGGAGAAGCGGCCGGACCGCGCGATCAAGATCGCGGGCCTGGCCGGGTTGCCCCTGAAGATTGCCGCCAAGGTGGACCGGGCCGATGCGACCTACTTCGCCGAGGAGATCGAGCCGCTGCTCGGCCAATCCCATGTCGAGTTCATCGGTGAGATCTGTGACCGGCAGAAGCCGGACTTCCTGTCGAAAGCCCGCGCGCTGCTGGTGCCGATCGACTGGCCGGAGCCCTTCGGACTGGTGATGATCGAGGCCATGGCCTGCGGCACGCCGGTGATCGCCTATCCCGCTGGATCGGTGCCGGAAGTGGTGGAGGACGGCCTGACCGGCTTCATCGTCCGGAACGAGGAAGAGGCCGCTGCCGCGGTCGCAAGACTGGGCGAACTGGATCGCGCGAAAATCCGGGCGCGCTTCGAGGAGCGTTTCACCGCCGACCGGATGGCCGCGGATTACGAGGCGCTCTACGCACAGATGGTGGCCGGCAGGCGGCCGCATCTGCGCGTGGTGGCCGGGCACTGAAGCGTCAGGCCGGGGCCGCGCATTCGGACCGGATGGCCAGCCGGTCCCCGACAGCCCGGCGCAGCGCCTCCTCCAGCCCCCAGGGCGCGATGGAGAAGCACAGCCCCGGCCTGGCCGGATCGGCTGGCGGCTCGCTGATTGCCCGCTGATCGACCGGGACGACGGTGGCTTCGTCCAGCTCGGCGTTGTGCCCTGCCCCGGCAGCCGCGTGATAGACGATGGTCGGCCGCCGGAGTAGCCAGGAGGAGATGAGCGCGCCCGTTCCCCGGGTCGTGAGGGCGAGGTCGCAACGCGCGATTTCCGGCACCTTGGCGAGGGAGGAGAGGCTGAAGATCCGCAGCTGCTCGCCAAGTGAAACAGGCAGCTCCTCCGTGACACGGGCGATGACATCCTCGATCCGGCCCATCACCTCCCGATCGCGCGCCGAAGGTTCGCCAGGGACCGTCCAGCCATCCCAGACCAGGTCGAGGATGAGCTTGCTGTCCTGGCAGGCCTCGCCCAGCCAGCGCAGGACGAGGCGGAAGGCCTCGACCTGGTTCACGAAGCGCTGGCGTTCCGCATCGACCGAAAACATGACCCGGAACCGCCCCTTCGTCGCAGGCGCGGGTTGTGATGGGGCCCCGGGCAGCAGGCGGGCACGCAACCAGCCGGCGTTGCGGCGGAGATCGACACGGTAGACGCGGTGCCCGTCGACGCCCGCCTGGAGGAGAGTGTCGGTCAGCCGCTCGCTGCGCAGCGACAGCCGGTCCAGTGAGGCCAGGGAGGGGATGACCGCGAAGGGGTCCATCGCGCACCAGTCCGTAACGGCCACCAGCAGGCCGCCGCGCCGGCCAAATTCCAGGACCGCCGCTTCCTGCTGGTCGAGATAGGCGAGGCTCTGACGGATGAAGTGGCTGGGCCGCTCGTCACCGATGACATAGGCCCGGCGCAGCCCCGTGGTCATGGCCCGCCGAAGCCAGCCGGCATAGGCAAGCGGGCGGTCCAAGAGATAGGACAGCGCGATGTAGAGCACCTTGCGGAACTCGAGCCGGAAAGGGTTGAGCACGAGCAGCAGGTTCTCGGCCGGGTCATAGAGGCCCACGGTCATATAGCCGACGCCGAGATGCAGGATCAGCCGCCCTTGTTCCAGGCAGGAAGTGACCTGGTAGGGCCCGACGGGAAGGCTGCCGAGGATAGAGGCTTCCCCTCCTGAGAGGGGCGATGGGATGCGGCGGGTTTTCTCATGTGCCAGGAAGGCGGCGTTCAGCGCCTCGTAGCGCGCAAGGCCCGGCTTGTGGGCATAGGCTTGCCGTGCCCGCAGCGGCAGGTCGGCATCCCGCCTGCTGCCATCCCCTTCCGGCCCGACTCCGCCGAGGGGGTCAAGGATCTCACAGGTCGCGGCCAGTGCCCTGGCCCCGAAATCGGGCGGGGTCTTCTTGCCGGGATGACGGAAGTGGCGGGCATCCAGGCCGCATAGGATGGCGAGGTCGCGAATCGCCTGCCGGGTCGCCTCCGCCTCGGGCTCGTTCCAGGGCGGAGGAAGGAGAACCTCATCGGGCAACATCGCGGAACGATCCTCCATCGCGCGCCATTTACCAGCGGAAGTCTGGAGTCAAAAGGGGCGGGCCGCCCTCCGGCAGCCCGCCCCCTCTTCCAGCACCCGCCTTGCGGCGGAGGCTTACTTCTCGATGTTGGCGACGACGCCGGCGCCGACGGTACGGCCGCCCTCGCGGATGGCGAAGCGCAGGCCCTGGTCCATGGCGATCGGGGCGATCAGCTCGACCGACATGGCCACGTTGTCACCCGGCATCACCATCTCGACGCCTTCCGGCAGCTGCACCACGCCCGTCACGTCGGTCGTGCGGAAGTAGAACTGCGGACGGTAGTTGGTGAAGAACGGCGTGTGGCGGCCGCCCTCTTCCTTCGTCAGGATGTAGGCCTCGGCCTTGAACTTCGTGTGCGGCGTGATCGAGCCGGGCTTGGCCAGAACCTGGCCGCGCTCCACGTCCTCACGCTTCGTGCCACGCAGCAGCGCGCCGATGTTGTCGCCCGCCTCGCCGCTGTCCAGCAGCTTGCGGAACATCTCGACGCCGGTCACCGTCGTCTTCACGGTGTCCTTCAGGCCGACGATCTCGACTTCCTCGCCCACCTTGACGATGCCGCGCTCCACGCGCCCGGTCACCACCGTGCCGCGGCCCGAGATCGAGAACACGTCCTCGATCGGCATCAGGAAGGGCAGGTCCTTCGGGCGCTCCGGCTGCGGAATGTAGCTGTCCACCGCCTCCATCAGCGCAAGGATCGCCTGCTCGCCGATCTCAGGCGTCTTGTCCTCAAGCGCGGCCACCGCCGAGCCCTTGATGATCGGAATGTCGTCGCCCGGGAACTGGTAGGAGGAGAGGAGCTCGCGCACCTCCATCTCGACCAGCTCGACCAGGTCCGGATCGGCCAGGTCCATCTTGTTCAGGAACACGACCAGCGCAGGCACGCCCACCTGGCGGGCCAGCAGGATGTGCTCGCGCGTCTGCGGCATCGGGCCGTCAGCCGCCGAAACCACCAGGATCGCGCCGTCCATCTGCGCGGCACCCGTGATCATGTTCTTCACGTAGTCCGCGTGACCAGGGCAGTCCACGTGAGCGTAGTGCCGGTTGGCCGTCTCGTACTCGACATGCGCCGTCGAGATCGTGATGCCGCGCGCCCGCTCCTCCGGAGCCTTGTCGATCTGGTCATACGCCGTGAAGGACGCACCACCCGACTTCGCCAGAACCTTCGTGATCGCTGCCGTCAGAGACGTCTTGCCATGGTCCACATGGCCAATCGTCCCAATGTTGCAGTGCGGCTTCGTCCGCTCGAACTTCGCCTTCGCCAT